>NZ_MUNF01000254.1 GCF_002154555.1 Streptomyces murinus | reverse complement strand
CTGGCGCTGGGGTGGCCGGCCGCGGTGAAGCCGCTCGGTGAGGGGCTCGGGCTGCTCGCGCCGCTCGGGGTGCTGCTGCCGATGGCGCACGGGCGGCTCACGGTGTCGCCGCTCGCCTCGCTGCTGCGCACCGCCGCCGCGGCCTGTCTGATCTCGCTCGGCATCGCCCTGTTGCAGACCGGGGTCCCGGGCCGGGTCGTGGACGTCGACTCGCTGCTGCTGAACACGGCCGGGGCGATAGTGGCCCATCTGCTCGTCGTCCCCGCGGCTCGCGCGCGTCTGCGCAGGTGGGAGCTGCTGCACGAGGGTCTGGAGGCGGAGCCGGCCACCTTTCAGGAGGGGCTTTCTCAGGGGCGGACCCCGACGATTCCCAGGGTCGGAATCGCTCCTTAGAGTGACGCTTCATCCCCTTCGTGTCCGTATCGTCGTAGACAGCTGATCGAGCCGACCGACGACCACGGAGGATGTCATGACCGCCCTTGCCCGACCCACCCACGGCCGCATGATCGGCGGAGTGTGCGCGGGCC
>NZ_MUNF01000253.1 GCF_002154555.1 Streptomyces murinus | reverse complement strand
CGGCGGAGTGTGCGCGGGCCTGGCCCGCCGCTTCGGCACCTCCGCGACCACGATGCGCGTGATCTTCGTGCTGTCCTGTCTGCTGCCGGGCCCTCAGTTCCTGCTCTACATAGCCCTGTGGATCCTGCTGCCGTCCGAGGACAAGGCCCGCGCCTCCAGCTGGTGACACACCACGCCGCCGGGGCGCTCCGGTCGGATCCGGAACACACCGGCGGCGTCGGGACGGTGGTGGCGTCAGCCGAGCGGGAGCCCGTTGACACCCATGCCGTGGGTGGGCAGGCCGGTGCTGCCGAGCGGCAGTCCACCGAGCAGCCCGGTCGGCCCCTGCGCGAGCACCCGCTGCACGGCCGGCTTCGCGGCGGCCACACCGGAGGCCACGGCACCCTGCCCCTGGGTGAGCGCCTCGACGGTCCCCGGCAGCGCCTTGGTGACCTGCGTGGTGTCGGGAGCGGCGGGAGCGGCGTTGGCGGCACCCGCGCCGACGGCGGCGAAGGCGGCACCGAGGGCGGCGACACCGAGGGTCTTGACGGCAGACTGCTTCATGGTAAATGCGTCCTTGAATGCGGAGACGGAAAACTTCAGGAGCGGTCCATGACCGTAAACGCGCCGCACCCCGACCCGCAAACACCGAAATGCGAACACCTGGTGAAAGCGTGTCCGCATTCCGCACCGCGAGAGGCCGCCGCCTACCCCTCGGAACTCACAGAACCGCTGGTGGGAGGCGTCTGCTGAAACAGCCATTCGGATTTCAGTTCGGCATATCCGGGCTTGATGACGTCATTGATCATGGCAAGGCGTTCATCGAAAGGAATGAACGCTGATTTCATCCCATTGACAGAGAACCATTGGAGGTCGTCGAGCGTATAACCGAACGCGTCGACAAGATGCTCGAACTCCTGGCTCATGCTGGTGTGCGACATAAGACGATTGTCGGTATTAACCGTGGCCCGGAACAGAAGCTTGCGCAGCAGTCCGATCGGATGCTCGGCGTAGGAGGGCGCGGCCCCCGTCTGAAGGTTGGAACTGGGGCACAGCTCCAGCGGGATCCGCTTGTCCCGGACGTACGACGCGAGCCGCCCGAGCCGCACCGACCCGTCCGGCCGGACCTCGATGTCGTCGATGATCCGCACCCCGTGCCCGAGCCGGTCGGCGCCGCACCATTGCAGCGCCTGCCAGATGGAGGGCAGTCCGAAGGCCTCTCCGGCGTGGATGGTGAAGTGGTTGTTCTCGCGCTTGAGGTACTCGAAGGCGTCCAGGTGCCGGGTGGGCGGGTGCCCGGCCTCGGCACCGGCGATGTCGAAGCCGACGACGCCGGAGTCCCGGTAGCGGTTGGCGAGTTCGGCGATCTCCAGGGAGCGGGCCGCGTGCCGCATGGCGGTGAGCAGGGCGCCGACCCGGATCCGGTGCCCGTTCTCCCGGGCGAGCCGCTCCCCCTGCCGGAACCCCTCGTTGACCGCCTCGACGACCTCTTCCAGGGTCAGCCCCTGCTCCAGGTGCTGCTCGGGCGCGTACCGCACCTCGGCGTAGACCACCCCGTCCTCGGCGAGGTCCTCGGCACACTCCCGGGCGACCCGGACGAGGGACTCCCGGGTCTGCATCACGCCGACGGTGTGCCGGAAGGTCTCCAGATAGCGCTCCAAGGACCCGGAGTCGGCGGCCTCCTGGAACCAGATCCCCAGCTTGTCGGGATCGGTCTCGGGAAGCTCCGGGTACCCGCTGTCCCGGGCGAGTTCGACGACGGTCCCGGGCCGCAGCCCGCCGTCCAGATGATCGTGCAGCAGAACCTTGGGCGCCCGGCGGATCTGGTCCGGCGTCGGTACATGCCCCGGCACATTCGCCGGAACGGTCCCCTTCGGTGCAGTCTGGCTCGTCATTTCCGCACTGTACTGCCTACGCGCGTAGAAAGCTCCGGCACCGCAGCCGGACACGGCCGGACGTTTTCCGCCTGCTTTCCGTCCTCTTTACGTCGAGACCCAACGGTGACCGCGTGGACGGGTTTCGTACACCGTGGCTTCTGACACTGTTCTGTCGTGACCCCACCCACGCGCCACCGCGCGAGCTTCCCGCATCGGTGGCTGTGCCACGTCGCGGAGGGCCGGCCCGGCCCTGTTGAGGACGTTCGCCGCGCCGACATGGTCCGCGTTCGCGGTGAAGCCGCATGCCGTGCAGTGGAACCTCGACCGGGTCACACGGTTCTCCTTCGCGACATGCTCGCAGCGGGGACACGTGCGGGATGTGCAGCGCGCGTCCACCGGGACCACGAGGCGACCGGCACTCTCAGCCTTGTCCGCCAGGATTCCCAGGAACTGCGCCCAACCCGCGTCGAGAATACGACGGTTGAGACCTGTCTTCGCGGCGGCGCCGTTCGGCAGGAAGGCGCCGGGCTTGTCGGGGTCGGCTCTGGGCGCGGGCGCCTTCGTCATGCCTGCCGTGTTGAGCCGTTCGTGCGCGATCGCGTCGTGGTCACGGACCAGCGTTCTCGCGGTCTTGTGGTGGAAGTCGAGCCGTTGACGCCGGATCTTGGCATACAGCCTGGCCACGCGGCGCGCTGCGGCCCGGTGTTTCTTGGTGCGCTGCCGGGTTCTTCCGGGGAATGTCGCCAGATGCCGCTGGGCCTTGGCCAGTTCCTCGGCTGCCGCGTCGAGGAACCCGGGATTGGCGATGTGCTCACCGACCGAGGTGGTCAGGAAGTGGGTGATCCCCATGTCGATGCCGATCGGACCGGCGGCGGGCGGGAGCGGTTTCGCGGGGACATCGTCGCAGGAGAGAACGGCGTACCAGCGGCTCCCCTCCCGTTTGACGGCTATGGTCTTCACTCGGCCTTCGACCGGCCGGTGCTGGTGGACGCGAATGTGGTCGATGCTCTGCAGTCGCACGCGTGTTTGTTGTTCGTGCGGGGTGGAGTTCCAGCGGCAGCCGTCCCCGTCCTTCGGGAAAATGACGGTGTCGAAGCGCCCGACTCCCTTGAAGCGCGGATAACCGGGCTTCTGCCCGGCCTTGACGCGGCGAAAGAACGCCTGGAATGCCTTGTCGAGGCGGCGCAGGGTCGCCTGCTGAGAGGAGAAGGACCAACGCCCCTGCCGCTCCGGGTCGAACGCCCGGATCTCCTTGAGCTGGGCGGACTGGTCCCCGTATCGAACGGTGGTCTTCGAGCCGTGCCGCCACGCGCCTCGGCGTTCCTGCAACGCGCCGTTGTACAGCGAGCAATGGTCTCGCAGCATCGCGTCCAGCATGACCGCCTGACGGGCTGTGGGCCGCAGGAGGAAACGGTAGGAGCGCATCACCGCTCGCCTCGCCGCTCGGCGTGCTCCCCGGCCTGCCACTTCGGATCGGGAGCAACCCTGGGGTTCGACGATTCCCGACGATCTCCTCTGACCACAACCAAGACGCTAGCAGTCCTGGCGGTAAGTCATATTCGATATGGGATTCCGCGCTGCTTCCCGGCGTGGCCGCTGATTCGATTCCCCCACCGGCCGAAGCCGGTGGTTTCCTCGAAGGGAGACTGATGGGACAGCAAGCAGCGCCGGTCCGAACGGCCGGGCTGGGCAAGGTGGTCGGGCCGGGGCCGGATTCGGTGTGTGGGGTGGTGCTGCTGCTGCCCGGCGGGGAGGAGGTGTCCGCGCGCAGGCCGTCCGTGGTGGGGGCGACGGCGTTCGTGCGCTCGCTGGGCCGGCGGTTCGTCCGTACCGGAAAGGGCGAGGGCCTGGCCGTACACACCGTCCGCTACCGGTACCGGGGGTGGAACGGCAGCGAGGCGCATCTGGCCGCCGACGCGGAGTGGGCGGCGGACGAGGTCG
Organism: Streptomyces murinus; assembly: GCF_002154555.1. Classification (GTDB taxonomy): domain Bacteria; phylum Actinomycetota; class Actinomycetes; order Streptomycetales; family Streptomycetaceae; genus Streptomyces; species Streptomyces murinus. The sequence continues at coordinate 3,175 of NZ_MUNF01000253.1, read as the reverse complement.
TACGGCGGTACGGGGATGTCCCGGTGTGCCTGGTCGGCGTCGGCATGGGTGGCCGGGCGGCGCTGCGGGCGGGCGGGCACGAGGCCGTCAACTCGGTGGTGGCGCTGGCCCCTTGGCTGCCAGAGGAGGACGTGGCCGCGCCCGCCGAGCCGGTGAAGCAGCTGGTGGGGCGGCGGGTGCTGATCGTGCACGGCACGAACGACGAGCGCAGCGACCCGGAGCTGTCGTTCCGGCTCGCGGCGCGGGCGAAGAAGGTGAACCGGGAGGTGTGCCGGTTCGAGGTGCACTCCGACGGGCACCGGCTGGGCGGTCACCGGGACGAAGTGGAGTGCCTGGCCGCCGACTTCATGCGGGGCGCGCTGTTCGGGCACCCGGTGTCCCGGCCGGTCGAGGACGCGCTGGCGGCGCCGCCGCCGATAGGGCTGCGGATGCCGCTGGCGGTGGGGTTCGGCAAGTCGCTGCGGCTGCGGTGAACCAGCGGGTCCCGCAACGGGGTTCAGGACGGGAGCAGGTTGCCCCTCCGCGACAGCAGGAACTTCTTGAAGGCGGCGACCGGTGGGGTGTCCGGGCGGTCGGCCGGCCAGGCGACGCCGATCTCGCGGACGGCGCGGGGCGCGGTGACGGACAGTTCCACCACGCCCGGCCGCGGCACCGTCGGCGGCGGCAGCAGCGCGACCCCGAGCCCGGCCGCGACCAGGCCCCGTAGCGTCTCGGCCTCCTCGCCCTCGAAGGCGATCCGGGGCGCGAATCCGGCCTCGCGGCACAGGGCGTCGGTGATACGGCGCAGTCCGTAGCCGGGTTCCAGGGTCACGAAGTTCTCCTCGGCCGCCTCGGCCAGCCGGATCCGGCGGCGCCCCGCGAGCGGATGGTCGGCGGGCACGACGAGGCGGAGTTTCTGTTCGTCCAGGCGGCGGACGACGAGGTCGGGGGCGTCCGGGACGGGTGAGGTCAGACAGAGGTCGAGGCGGCCGGCGCGCATGCCCTCCAGCATGGCCTCGCCGTAGTTCTGGACGAGGCTGAAGCGGATGCGCGGGTGCTCGGCGCGGAAGGCACCCAGCAGTCCGGGCACGGTCTCGGCGCCCATGGTGTGCAGAAACCCGAAGGCGACCTTGCCGGTGGCGGGGTCGGCGTCGGCGCGGACCTCCTCGGCGGCGCGTTCCACCTCGCCGAGGGCGCGTTCGACGGAGGCGAGGAAGGTGCGGCCCGCGGTGGTCAGGACGAGGGTGCGGCCGCGCCGGGCGAACAGTTCCACACCCAGGTCCTGCTCCAGGCGGGCCATCGCGCGGGAGAGGGTGGACTGGGGGACGTTCAGTTCCTGGGCGGCGCGGGTGACGTGCTCGTTGCGGGCCACGCCGGCGAAGTAGGCGAGGCGGGGCGCCAGCAACAGCGCCATGTCTTCTGTGTCACCGGATGGTGACAGGCGGGCCTGTGACCTCTGCTGATGCTCCATGGGAACGATTATGGCGATTCCATGCATTGGACGGATGAGAGGAGCGTCCTTACGGTCGAAGCATGTCTCCCGCCAGTACCGGGGCGTCCACCACCCTGGACGCCGCGTCCCCTGTCCTCACCCCCTCCTCCGACTCCCGGCTGACCCCGGGCGGCCCCGGCTACCGCCGGATGAGCTTCGCCCTCTTCCTCGCCGGGGTCGCGACCTTCGCGCTGCTGTACTCCACCCAGGCCCTGCTGCCGCTGATCTCCGACGACTTCGGGGTCGCGGCGAGCGAGGCGAGCTGGACGGTGGCGGCGGCGACCGGCGGGCTCGCGCTGTTCGTGCTGCCGATGAGCGCCCTGTCGGAGCGCTTCGGGCGTCGTACGGTGATGACGGCTTCGCTGGCGGTCGCGGTGGCCGTCGGCCTGCTGGTGCCCTTCGCGCCCTCGATCGGCGCGCTGGTGGCGCTGCGCGCGGTGCAGGGCGCGGCCCTCGCCGGGCTGCCCGCCTCGGCGCAGGCGTATCTGGCCGAGGAGGTGCGCCCGCGCGCGCTGGTCACGGCGATCGGCCTGTTCGTGGCGGGCAACAGCGTCGGCGGCATGAGCGGCCGGGTGATCACCGGCTGGGTGGCGCAGATGTGGGGCTGGCGGGTGTCGGTCGGGGTGATCGGGGTGATCGCGGTCGGGTGCGCGGTGGCGTTCCGGCTGCTGCTGCCGGCGCCGCGGCACTTCAAGGCGGGTTCGCTGCGCCCCCGGGTGCTGCTGGGCACGGTCCGTACGCATCTCTCGGACCCGCTGCTGCGCCGTCTGTACGCGATCGGCGCGCTGTTCATGACGGTGTTCGGCGGGGTGTACACGGTGATCGGCTACCGGCTGACGGGTGCGCCGTTCGGGCTGCCGCAGGGCATCGTGGGCTCGATCTTCCTGGTCTATCTGGTGGGCACGGTCTCGGCGTCCACGGCGGGCCGTCTGGTGGGCCGGCTCGGCCGCCGCGGCGCGCTGTATCTGGCGGGCGGTACGACGACGGCGGGGCTGCTGCTCTCCCTCGCCGCGTCCCTCCCGCTCGTCCTGCTCGGCCTGGTGCTGATCACCGCGGGCTTCTTCGCGGGCCACGCGGTCGCCTCCTCGGCCGTCAGCAAGACCGCCACCCACGGCCGCGCCCAGGCCTCCGCGCTCTACCAGTCCGCCTACTACATCGGCTCCAGCGTCGGCAGCACGGTGGGCGCGCTGGCCTTCCACGCGAACGGCTGGACGGGCACGGTGAGCGTCGGTCTCCTCGCGATCCTGGGTGTCGTAACCATCACGGTGCTGGGGTCACGGGCGGCGCGGGTGGCGGCCCGGCCGGTCGCGGCGCACTGAGCGTCCCGAAGCGTTTCGAACGGGTGAGGGGTACGGGCCGTACGGTCCCGTGCCCCTCATGTGCGTCCAGGGCCGATCACGGCCGGTCCCAGTCAGGCCCGATCCGGTCGTCTTCTGGCTCTTTCTTGCTCCTTCTTGCTCCGGCGGTCGTTGTCAGTGGGCTGCGATAGCTTGCGAAGTGCTGGGCGTGAAGGCGCGTACGGGACGGCCACAGGGGCGGGTGGGCGATGGGTGAGGACACGGCGACGGCGGGGATCGACGCCGCGCTGGAGAAGCACCGGACCGAGCTGACCGGGTACTGCTACCGGATGCTCGGCTCCTCCTTCGAGGCGGAGGACGCGGTGCAGGACACCCTGGTGCGGGCCTGGCGCGGACACGAGGGATT
>NZ_MUNF01000252.1 GCF_002154555.1 Streptomyces murinus | reverse complement strand
GGACGCCGCCGAACAATTTTTAGGGAAACCCCCGCACCAATGGTGCGGGGGTTTTCTGCGTTCTGCGGCGCCCCCCACCCCCCGGCGGAAATAAGTATGGGTAAGTGAGCGTTTAGTTGTGCGTTGTCATACGTATAGAAGTCGATCTTGTACAGATAGACTCGGGGATACTTGGATTTCCATGACGCCGGCGCATTCGCCCATGTGGAACTCGATCAAAATATGCTTTGCTTGCGAAGCGGATGAAACAGTCAACCGGGTCGCACCCTCACGGTAGATGTCCAGGACATCTTCCCCGTTGCTCTTCGTCCATCGTGCCCTGACCGACCTGGATAGAGTTTCATACGAGAAGGTGAGCACATCACCCACGTCGTCTGGTCGACATGTAATAACGCGTGCGCCATTTTCATCGGTCTCCGGCCATTCGCCGATCTTGTCGAGAACCTCTTCGTCATCGGGAACGATAAAGTCTCTGTACATCGTCAAGTTACCTTTCGGTGTAGGCAGGCCAGTGTGGCAGGGTGCCGCGGATGGTCACGTTTGGACCGCTGCCGCGGAAAATAACGGTAGACAATCTGCGTCCGCCGTCGGGAAAAATCTCCCATGTACTCTCGACACCCAGAGCGCCATGTGGTCCATGGAGGACGGAATTTGTCACGCCGAAGTCTCCCCTTCCTCCGTCCCATTCTTTGGTGAAAGTTTGCTCGAATGGCTGATGCGATAAACCTTCCAGATGTTCCGTCACGTATCGGCGCGAGGCGGGAGTATCACTGAGGCCGATCCGGTGAAGCTGCAATTCATTTTGGAGCGCGCGAGGAGAATTGTGTGAATCCGGCTTGATGTTCTTGTTGAATAGATAGTCGAGCTTTCGCGGATCCACCTCTGCGGCGCCACTCTCGCCCGAAGGGCATCCCGCAAGCCCCATCGGGTCCAGCCACGTGTGGGGGTTTTGGACGTAGGAGGCCGGGTTAGGCGCAGGCGTGAGACCGAGTGGATCGAGTGTGAGGTATCGGCCTGTTTCGGGGTCGTAGTGGCGGAAGTAGTTGTAGTGAAGGCCTGTTTCGGGGTCGTAGTACTGGCCGGGGAAGCGTAGGGGTGTGTAGGTGGTGCTGTCTGTTGCCCACGCGGTGGTTCCCCACAACGTGCTGCGGGTTCTCCAGGCGATGTTGCCGTGTTCGTCGATGAGTTCGTTGGGGGTGCCGATCAGGTCGGTGATGATGGCGAAGAAGCGGGAGTCGATTTCCTGTTGTGGGGCGTCTGCCGCGGTGATGCGTTCGGTTTGGGACAGGGGGTGGAGGCCTTGGTGGTCCCAGGTGAGAGTGACCGGGTTCGGGAGGGCCGATGAGGTGGTGGTCTGTTCGCAGAGGGTGGTGCCGTCCCAGGTGAAGGTCACCTGTTCCAGGACGGTCTTGCCGTCGTCCGCCAGGCGTTGTTTCGAGGTGCGGCGGCCCAGGGGGTCGTAGGTGTAGTGCCAGTGGGTGCCGTCGGGGGTGGTGACCGAGGTCAGGTGGTCCTCGGTGTCCCAGGTGTAGTGCCAGGTGTCCGGTTTTTTCGACAGGCGGGTTTTCTGGCGGAGGGTGATACGGCCCAGGGGGTCGTGTTCGTAGCGGACGTTGCCGGCGCGGGTGATGCGGGTGCCCTGGTAGGTGCGGGGGCCGGTTGCCTCCGTGCCGGGGTGGGTGGGGGGCCAGCTCGCCTCGGTTTGGTTGCCGGCCTCGTCGTAGGCGTAGCGCTCGGTCCAGCCGGCCGCGTGGACCGCTGTGACCCTGCCCGTCGCGTCGAGGTCGAATCGGCGGGGGCCCGAGAGGTGGTCCTCGACGCCGGTCAGGTTGCCGTCGGCCCGGTAGGTGTAGGAGCGGTGCTGGAGCAGAGCATCGTCCATGCCCGTCACCGATTGGGTCGTCAGGCGGCCCAGGGGGTCGAAGGTGTGGGCCAGGGTGAGTGTGTCGCCGATCCGGCGGGTCAGTTCGCGGCCGGTCTTGTCGTAGGTGAAGTCGATCGGGCGGCCTGACGCGACCATGCTGGTGCGGTGGCCGGCTGCGTCGTGGGTCCAGGTGGAGACGGCGCCGGTCGGGGTCGTGCGGCCTGTGCGGCGGCCGAGTTCGTCGTAGGTGTGGGTCAGGGTCCGGCCGTCGACCGTCTCGGAGCGCAGGCGGCCGTGGCGGTCGCGGAGCAGGGTGAGGGTGGTGCCGTTGGGGCCGGTCGCCCGGGCCAGTTGGTCGGTCAGGTCGTAGGCGTAGGTCGTCACCCGGCCGGCGGCGTTCTTGCGGAGGACCTGGCCGAGTTCGTTGCGCTCGAAGGACACCAGCTCGCCGAGGGTGTTGCGGCGGGAGGTCAGACGGCCCGCCGCGTCGTACTCGTAAGTCAGGGTGCGGTTGTCGAAGTCGGTCTCCGTCAGCAGGTGGCCGGCGGCGTCGTAGACGTACTCCCACGTCAGGCCCTGTGGGTTAGTGACCTGGGTCAGGCGCAGTTCCGCGTCGTGGGCGAACTCGTAGCGCACCCCGTCCGGGCCGGTCCGGGAGGACAGCAGGTCGAAGTGGGTGTATTCGAAGCGGGTCACGCCGCCCAGCGGGTCGGTGTGGGTGGTGCAGTTGCCCTCGCCGTCGTAGGTCCATGATTCCGTCGTGCCGTCCGCGGCGGTACGGCGTGTCAGGTGGCCCTCGATCGACCACTCCAGCCGTGTCGTCGCGCCGGCCGGGTCCGTGATCGCGGTCGGGCGGCCGAACGGGTCCCGGGTGTAGCAGGTGACCGCGCCGAGAGGACCGGTCACCGTCAGGGGGAGGCCCGCGCGGTCGGACACCAGCGTCGTCGTATGGCCCAGGGGGTCCGTCACCGAGGTCAGATGGCCGCACTCGTTGTACGTGAAGCGGGTCGTAGAGCCGGAAGAGTCCGTCACCGAAGTGCGGTTGCCCTGGGAGTCGAAGGTCTGCCGGACGGTCGTGCCGTCCGGGTGGACCAGCTTCACCGGTAGACCCAGCTCGTTGTACTCCGCCCTCGACTCCCGGCCGTCCGGGCGGACGATCGAGGTGAGGTTGCCCGTCGCGTCGTAGCGGAACGACGTCGTGTGGCCCAGCGGGTCCGTCGTGGAGAGCAGGCGGTTGTAGCGGTCGCGGACGTAGCTCGTGGTCGCGCCCAGGGGGTCGTTCTCCGCGACCACCTGCCAGGCGTCGTTGACCAGGTAGCGGCGGGTGTGGCCCGCGCCGGTCATCGCCGTCGTGGTGCGCAGGCCCGTGACCGGGTCCGGGTCCGCGTACGTCAGGCGGAGCGCCATGTGCCCTGCGGCGCCGCCCTCCGCCACGCAGCGGTCCCGGTCGTCGTACGCGTAGGTGTAGGAGCGGTCGTTCGTGTCTGTCCAGGACGTCACCCGGCCGCGGTCGTCGTAGCCGAAACGCAGGGGCAGGCCCGAGGAGTTGACCACCTCGGTGAGATTGCCGTCCGTGTAGGCGAAGCGCTTGAGTTCCTCGCCCGTCGTCGCCAGGCGGTACGAGGTGACGCGACCCGAGTCCGTGGTGATACGAACGCCCTGGCCGGCGTTCGTGAAGACGGCCAGCGGGGTGCCCTCGGCGTCGTGCTCGAAGGCGAGCCAGTTGCCGTTGCGGTCGTCCACCTGCTCCAGGACGGCCAGGTGCTCGGTCCGGTCGGTGAAGTGCCAGGTGCGGTGGGTCTCCGGGTCCGTGATCGTGTAGCCGCCGGCCACGCGGTCCAGCGGTCGGCGGGGGCCGTGGCTGGGGAGGGTCGGCAGACCTGGTGCGGGGTGGGGGTAGGAGAGGAGCAGGCCGTCCTCCGTGACGAAGACGACTCCCTCCGCGTCGATCTCCAGGCGCTGGTCCAGCGTGGAGGACCACGACGGGCCGAACCAGCGGCCCAGGCGGTAGCCGGACTCCACCCGCCGCTTGAGGAGCAGGGGGAGCGTGCCGGGCAGAACGACGTCCGTCTGCGGCAGGTACATCTTGCCGGTGGCGAGGTCGATGGGGTCGGTACCTTCACTCGACACCGAATTCTGCTCGCGGGAGGGCTGATGGGGGTCCTCGCGCACCGTGTCCCGGGCGGTGGCCTTCCCCGCGTCCTCCGCGCCCGTCCGTGCCCCGTCCTTCAGCGTGCCCTCGGCCGCCGAACGCAGGCCCGCCTGTGCCGCGTCGCGGGTCAGGCCCGTCTCCAGGCCGATGCCGTCGCCGACGAAGAGCTGGGGCAGCATCCGGCCGCCGAACTCGGACGGGTCCTTCTTGAAGTCGGACCACATGCCCTTCAGCGCGCGGTCGGGGTGTTCGTCGAGGGCCACCAGACCGCTGAGGGTCATGCTGACGTGCTGGAGGTAGTTGGCCGGGTGCGTGACGTTGTAGATGTCGAGGGGGTTGAGGCCGCGTACGAAGGTGAGCAGGCCCGCCGTGCCCTTGACGACGCCACCCACGAAGTGGACGGCCTCGGCGTCGATCTCCGTGCAGCCGTCCTTGAGTTCGTGGCGCAGCCGGGTCAGTGGCGGGGGCTCGGCGGGGGCGTGGGCGAGGGCCGCCTTGATCTTGCCCTGGGCCTCCGTGGCGGCGGTGTTGCGCTGCTTGCGGGCGGCGGCGAGCTTGTGCACGGCCGAGTCGATGTCGGCCTTGCCGGGGTCGTGGAACGGCTCGGGCTTGGGGCCCGGATCCTCGTTCGCCTTGACCTTCGCGTTGTAGGCGTCGGCCTTCTTGTTGTACGCCTCGACCGCGTCCTTGGACGCCTTGGTGCCCTTCTTGTAGAGCGCGACGGCCTCCTTGGCCTGGCTCTGGGCCCACTTGACGGTGTCCGCGTACGACTCCAGAGCCTGTGCCGCCCCGAGGCAGGCCTCGGCCGCGGTGGTCCACTTGGCCGGGTGGACGCCGAACTTCTTGCGGAAGGCGTCCCCGCCCTCGCCCTCCCAGCCGGAGGAGTCGACCTTGCGCATCCCCTGGCCGACCTTGTCGAAGGCGCTGTCGAAGTCCCGCAGATGCTTGGCGCTCTCCCGGATCCGCTCCGGGGCGCCGTGCAGGAGCTGTTCCGGCTCGTCGGTCTCGCCGAGCTGCTTCTCGCCCGGGGTGGCACCCAGGTAGGAGGCGAGCCCGTCGCCCGCGTCCTCGACCTTGTCGGCCCACTTGTGCAGGCCGATGTGGTCCAGCTCGCCGCCCACCTTGTGCGCGGCCCAGTCGACACCCTCGCCGACCTTCTTCTTGCCCGCGTCCCAGGTCTCCTCGCCGGCGCCGAGGACGGTGTTGGTGATCTTGCCCAGCTCACCCAGACCCATCAGCCGGCACCGCCCTGCCGCCGGGCGGCCTGAGCGCGTTCCTCGGGGGAGGGGCCGAAGGCCTTGTCGAGCAGCTTGTGGTAGTCCGCGTCCGACATGCCGCTCGGCCTGATGCCCATGGTTTTCGCGGCAGGGGAGTCCATGAAGTCGCGGGCGTCGTCGGCCCAGCCCTGCTTGCTGTTGGCCCACGCGTCGTCGAAGGACTTCTTGCTGTAGTCCACATTCCCGTCGTACGGGCTGGACTTGAAGATGTCCCCCCAGCCCATCTTCTCCACGTCCTCCTCGGAGGCGTCGGGATTGCCGATCGCCGCGTTGGCGACGTCCTTGAACGTGCCGACCACGTAGTTCTCGGTGTCGTAGTACGTGCCCGCCGCCAGGCCCGTCTTCATGGCGAATCCGCTGCCCTCGTCGATCAGCGCGCGCACGCCCCACTCCCAGCGTTCGCAGAACGACTTGAATTCGCCGGTCAGCCCGTCGTGGCCCAACTGGAGCCCGGTCAGGCCGACTTTGTCGAAGCCGCGGCCGGCGTCCGCCGCGTACACCAGGCCCAGTTCCTTCAGCTCGCTGAGGGCGTCGTTCAGCCCCTTGGCGATCAGGGCCAGGCCCTCGGTCTTCAAGTCCTTGCCGTCGCCGCTCACTTCGCGTCCCCCCGCTCCGCGTTCACGTCCACCGCCACCCGGTCCGGCACGATCCCCACGACCGGCGGGAACAGCGCGCCCCGGCCGCCCACGTTCAGCGCGACCCCGCACGGAACCCCCACGGCGGGCACAGCGGCGTCCAGCAGCCGGGCGCCCAGCCAGCGCTGGTACGCCCACTCCCGGTCACCCTCGCCCCGGGCCAGCGCGTAGCGGGCCAGGGCGGTCTCGTCGGAGAAGGCGTAGATCCAGCGGACGCCGCCGTAGTCGCCCGTCAGAGGGACGTCGTGTTCGTCCACGGGTACGAGAACGGCCGTACGGCGGAACTCACCTACGCGCGTGGCCAATTCGCGGCGCGCATGTGCCAATTCGGCGGCAGGTGAACGGGTAAAGGAATTCTTGTTCGACGGCAAAGAAGTGTTCTCGTCCGGCCGACGGGTTTCCGTCTTCTCCCGTTCGGCGGGTACCGCCGTCTCCACGTATTCGGTGAGGCGTGAGCTGCGCGTTGCCGCTGCCGAATTCATTCCGTCCCCTGAGGCCACGTCAGGGAGCATCACATCGGCGTATCGCCGCTCGCAACGCGAATCGGGTGGGGCTGGCCGGAAATGCACGAGGCGCCCGGACTCCTCCGAGGGGGAGGCCGGGCGCCTCGTGCATGGGGTCGGGGGTGGTCAGGTCAGGGCATCGCGTGGACGTGGGCGCCCACCGTGCCGGACCAGGAGTTGCCGTTGGAGGCGTCCCAGTTGGTGGACCAGGTCATGGCGCCGCGCAGGTCGGGGTAGGTCTTCGAGGGCTTGAAGGAGCCGCAGTTGGTGGCGGCGCTCAGGCAGTCGAGGGCGTTGTTCACGACCGAGGGGGAGACGTAGCCGCTGCCCGCCGCGCTGGTGGAGGCGGGGAGGCCGAGGCCGATCTGGGAGGGGGAGAGGCCGCCCTGGAGCTGGATGCAGGCGAGGGCGGTGAGGAAGTCGACCGTGCCCTGGCTGTAGACCTTGCCGTCGCAGCCCAGCATGGAACCGCTGTTGTAGTACTGGGTGTTGACGACCGTGAGGATGTCCTTCACGTTCAGGGCCGTCTGGAAGTAGGAGGCGGACGTCGACTGCATGTCGATCGTCTGCGGGGCCATCGTGATGATCAGGGACGGGCCCGCCTTCGCGGACAGGGCGCGCAGGGCCTGGGTCATGTACGTCGCGTTCAGACCGTTCTCCAGGTCGATGTCGACGCCGTCAAAGCCGTACGTCTGCATCAGGGAGTAGACGGAGTTCGCGAAGTTCGTGGCCGAGGCCGAGTCGCTGACCGAGATCGTGCCGTTCTGGCCGCCGATCGAGATGATGACCTTCTTGCCGGCCGCCTGCTTGGCCTTGATGTCGGCCTTGAACTGGTCGGCCGTGTAGCCGCCGAGGTCGGCCGAGTCCAGGGTGAAGGTCACCGCGCCCGGCGTGGTGGACGCGTCCGCGAAGGCCACCGCGATGATGTCGTAGGCGGCGGGCACGTCGGAGATCTTCTGGACCTTGGCGCCGTTGTTGAAGTTCTGCCAGTAGCCCGTCACCGCGTGCTTCGGGAGCGAGCCCCCGGTGTTGCCGCCGGTGCCGGTCGAGTCGGTGGTCGCCGTCACCGCCGCCGACTTCTGCGACTCACCCGCCGCGTTCGTCGCCGTCACCTGGAAGGAGTACGAGGTGGCGGCGGACAGGCCCGTGAGGGTGGCCGAGGTACCGGTCGTCGAGGAGACCTTCGCGCCGTTCTCGTACACGTTGTAGCCCGTCGCGCCCGAGGACGTGGACCAGGTGAGCGAGGCGGAGGACGAGGTCGTGGCGGAGACCGCGAGGCCGGTGGGGGCGGCCGGGACGGCGGGGGGCGTGGTGCCGCCGCCGGTGCCGCCGCCGTCGGGGCCGTAGAGAGAGACGTCGTCGGCGTAGTAGGCGGCCTGGCCGTACCAGCCGTGGGTGTAGACCGTGACCGACGTGGTGTTCGCGCCGGTGGTGAACGACGTCGACAGCTGCTTCCAGGCCGTCGTGTCCGGCGTCCAGGTGGAGACGTCCGTGGTGCCCGTGCCCGTCACGCCCAGGTAGGTGTAGCCGCCCTGGACCCAGGAACTCAGTGTGTACGAGGAGTTGGGCTTGACCGCGACCGTCTGGGTGCACTGGGCGTTGTCCTGCCCCGCGGGGGTCGCCTTGAGCGCGCTGGTTCCGGAGTGCACCGGGGAGGAGACGGTCGTGCCGCTGCCCGCCGAGCAGGTCCAGTCGGACAGGCCCGATTCGAAGCCGGCGTTGACGACGTTGTTGACGTCGGCCGCGGACGCCGGTGTGGCGGTCGCGGCGAGGCCGGCGGTGGCGAGGGCGAGGGTGACGGCGGCGGACCATGCCGCGAGCCGGCGTCGGGGTGGTCTGGGAGTGGCTGGTGCTCGGTCCACGGGGACCTCCGGGGGAGTCGGAGTGGTGCAGGGGTCCAGCGGGTGGATGCCAACGGGTGAATTCCAGGAGGGTGGAATCCGACGGGGTGGAATCCGTGGGGTGGAGCCGGTGGCCACCGGTGCACAGACAAGTTGGTCCAGACCAATCCTGCTGTCAAGAGGTCCAGACCAAAGCGGGGGTCGATGGGTTTCGCAACCTGCCCCGGTTTGCGGGGACTTGCCCCCAGCAAGTTCCACATGGGCTTCACAAACGCTGTTCTCCCGCCCGGCACGCGTGGATACAGTGCTCAGGTAGTCACGCAGTGAAGTCACCGGGGAGCGGGGCGTGCCAACTGCCATTGCCGTGACCAGCGCCGACCTGGCGCTGCCGCCACAGGACGAACGCACCATGCCCGCCGTCGTGCTGGCCGGACTCGACCGGCAGCCGCTCGATCACGCCCTCACCGAACTGAGCGACCTCATCGAGGGTCACGGCCATGTCGTCGTGCTGTGCTCGGCGGCCACCCCGGAGCCGGTCGTACGACGCCTGTACACCCTGCGCTCGCTGCTGGAGAGCGACCGGATCGCGCTGCTCCGGCCCGAGCTGCCGCCCCTCGGAGTCGCCGTACTGGGGCGCCAGTTACGGCAGCTCGCCTCCTGCGACCTCAGCCCCGGGGTGCTGGCCTCCGCCGGGCGGCTGCTCGCCCACTACATCCATGCCGGCGCCGTGCTCGGCTCGGTGGCCCGGCTCGACCGGGTGCCGGTCGGCCTGAAGGCGCACGCCAAGTCCTGGGTGCCGGGCAGCCAGTTCGCCGTACTCGCCCATCCCGAGCCGCAGCTCGTCAAGGTCGCTCCCGAAGTCACCCTCAAGGGACCCGAGTTCCCCACCTGGCTGCTGCTCGCGAAGGGGCAGCTGCCCGGCGACTGGGCGGCCGGACTCGGGACCGCGTGGGGGGCGCAGGGGGTGCGGGAGACCGCGCTGCCCGCCGAGTCCCGCGCCTGGTGGGGGACCGGCCGCATGGTCGAGTTCTGCGCCCACCTCGACGATCTGTCGGTGCTGTACCAACTGGTCACGTCCGTACGGCAGTCCGGCTGCCACTGGTGCGGGCTCGACGTCATCGGCGACCGCTGCGTCTTCTGCTCCGCCGTCCCGCCCGTCCATGAACCGCCCGCCCCACGGGCCCTGGAACCCCGCACACCCGCCTGACCCCGGGAACACGCCCACGAGCTGTCCGTCCATATCCCGAACGACCGATTCCCCCAATGAGGTTGCACGGTTCATGAACTCCCGTCAGCGCCGCGGCGTGATACTCCTGCTCCTGTCCGTCCTGTGCGCTCTGCTCGCGTTCGCCGGTGTGCTCTCCGTCGTCCATGACGTCGACTCCAAGGTCGGCCCCGAGGTCACCGCCTACCGGGTCCGCTCCGATGTGAAGCCGTACACCACCCTGGACGCGGGCCAGTTCGAGAAGGTCAGGATGCCCAAGCGGTGGCTGTCCGGGACCGCGGTCACCGATCTGCGCGCGCTCCAGGGCAAGATCGCCGTCACCACGCTGCGCGCCGGGTCCCTGCTCCAGAGCGACATGATCGTGGACCAGCCCGCCCTCCAGCCCGGACAGCAGGAGGTCGCCATCATGATCGACGCGGCGACGGGCGTGGCGGGCAAGATCACCCCGGGGTCCCGGGTCAATGTGTACGCCACCTTCGCGGGCAAGAAGGAGGGCGATCCCGACCAGTCGAAGATCATCGTCACCGACGCCCGCGTCCTCGACGTCGGCCGGATCACCGCGCTGGACCCGGACGCCGCCAAGAACAACCAGCAGCAGCCGAGCGAGGCCGTCCCGATCACCTTCGCGCTGTCCACCCTCGACGCCCAGCGCATCACCTACGCCGAGTCCTTCGCCCAGCGCGTCCGGCTCGCCCTGGTGGGCCCCGGCGGCGACACGAGCGTCCCGGACAAGGACCGCACCTACGAACTCGCGACGGACAAGTGAGAGGCGGCCCGCATGCCGACCAGGATCCTCCCGGCGGGCGCCGACCCGGACGCCGTCCGCTCCCTCGTCACCCTGCTCAGCCAGCTGCCCGACGCCGAACCGCAGCCGCCGGTCACCGACTCCACCCAGCTGGTGGACGCCCTCGCCCGGCTCGCCGCCGAGGCCGTGGACGAACTGCCCGAGGTGCTCGTCGTCCATGAACGCATCGGCCCCGCACCGGCGTTGGAGCTGATCCGCGAGATCGCCCTGCGCTTCCCGGCGGTCGGCGTCATCCTCGTCACCAGCGACGCGAGTCCCGGCCTGTTCGCCGCGGCCATGGACTCCGGCGCCCGGGGCCTGGTCGCGCTCCCGCTGTCGTACGACGAACTGGCAGGACGGGTGCAGGCGGTCGCCCAGTGGTCCACGGAGGTACGACGCCACCTCGGCCAGGGCGGCGAGGCGCCGGGCGGCTCCGGCGGTACGGTCGTCACGGTCAGCGGCGCCAAGGGGGGCGTCGGCGCGACGCTCACGGCCGTACAGCTCGCGCTCGCCGCACAGGCCTCCGGGCGGTCCACCGCGCTGGTCGACCTCGACCTCCAGTGCGGGGACGTCGCCTCCTTCCTGGACATCCAGTTCCGGCGCTCGGTCGCCGACCTCGCCGCCATCAGCGACATCTCGCCCCGCGTCCTCGCCGACGCCCTCTTCCGCCATGACACCGGGCTCGCGCTGCTGCTCGCGCCCGGCGAGGGGGAGCGCGGCGAGGAGGTCACCGACCGCGCCGCCCGGCAGATCGTGCGCGCCCTGCGCTCGCGCTACGAGGTGGTCGTCATCGACTGCGGCGCACAGCTCGGCGGGGCGGGCGCGGCCGCGATCGAGACGGCCGACACGGCGTTGCTGGTGACGACGCCGGACGTGATCGCCGTACGCGCCGCCAAGCGGACCGTACGGATGTGGGACCGGCTCCAGATCCGCAAGGCGGAGGAGACCACGGTCGTCGTCAACCGGCAGAGCCGGCACACCGAGATCCAGCCCGCGCTGGTGCAGCGGATCACCGGTACGGCGCTGGCGCGCACCGCCGTACCCGCCAACTTCAAGGAACTCCAGGCGGTGGTGGACGCGGGGCGGGTCCATGAGCTGGAAGCGCGCAGCACGGTGAAACAGGCGCTGTGGGCGCTCGCGGGGGAGCTGGGGCTCGCGCGGGCGGCGGAGGGCGCGAACCGGGGCGGGGTGCGGGGTGGCGTGCGCGGCGGAGTGCGTGGTGGCGGTGGGCGCGATGGGGCGCGCGCCGCCAC
>NZ_MUNF01000251.1 GCF_002154555.1 Streptomyces murinus | reverse complement strand
GCCCCGCACAAGATCCCCTGGCGTCCCTCTGGCCCGCCGGATCACCCCGTGTTACGAAGGACCATGTCCGTGAACCAGGGAACCCGCGCGTACGACGCCGTCATCGTCGGGGCAGGCCACAACGGTCTGGTCGCCGCCGCCTATCTGGCCCGGGCCGGGCGCTCCGTGCTGGTGCTGGAGCGGCTCGGTCACACCGGTGGGGCCGCCGTGTCCAGTACGCCGTTCGCCGGGGTGGAAGCCAGGCTGTCGCGGTACTCCTACCTGGTCAGCCTGCTGCCGCGGAAGATCGTGGCCGACCTCGGCCTCGACTTCCGGCTGCGCTCGCGCACCATCTCCTCGTACACCCCCGTGGAACGCGCGGGCCGCCCCACCGGACTCCTCGTCGGCGGCGGCGAGGCACGCACCCGGGACGCGTTCGCCCGGCTGACCGGCGCTGCGCGCGAGTACGCCGCCTGGCAGCGCTTCTACGGCATGACCGGCCGCGTCGCCGAGCGCGTCTTCCCGACCCTCACCGAGCCGCTGCCCACCCGGGACGAGCTGCGCCGCCGCATCGACGACGAGAGTGCCTGGCGGGCCCTGTTCGAGGAGCCGATCGGGGCCGCGGTCGAGGAGTACTTCGAGGACGACCTGGTCCGGGGCGTGGTCCTCACCGACGCCCTGATCGGCACCTTCGCCGACGCCCATGACCCCTCACTCGCCCAGAACCGCTGCTTCCTCTACCACGTGATCGGCGGCGGCACCGGCGCCTGGGACGTGCCCGTGGGCGGCATGGGCGCCCTCACCGACGCCCTCGCGGCGGCGGCCCGTGCGGCGGGCGCGGAGATCGTGACCGGACACGAGGCGGTCCGCATCACCGGCGACGAGAGCGGCGCCGAGGTCACCTATCGAACCGCCGACGGCGAGGGCGTCGCCGCCGCCCGCCACGTCCTGGTCAACGCCGCACCGCAGGAGCTGGCCGCCCTCACCGGGGACACGCCCCCGGAACCCGCCGAGGGCGCCCAGCTCAAGGTGAACATGCTGCTCACCCGGCTGCCGAAGCTCCGCGACCCCGATGTCGACCCGCGCGAGGCGTTCGCCGGCACCTTCCACATCGCCGAGGGATACGGCCAGTTGGCCACCGCCCACGCCCAGGCCGCCGCGGGCCGGCTGCCCGCCGCGCCGCCCTCCGAGATCTACTGCCACTCGCTGACCGACCCCACCATCCTCGGCCCCGAACTCGCCGGGCGCGGCTACCAGACCCTCACCCTCTTCGGCCTGCACACCCCGGCCCGGCTCTTCGACGGGGACAACGACGGCGTCCGTGAGGAACTGCTGGATGCCACCCTCGCCGAGCTGGACGCCCATCTCGCCGAGCCCCTCGCCGACTGCCTGGCCACCGACGCCGACGGCCGCCCCTGCATCGAGGCGAAGACCCCGCTCGACCTGGAACGGGACCTGCGGCTGCCCGGCGGCAACATCTTCCACCGCGCCCTGTCCTGGCCCTACTCCCAGGCGGACACCGGCCGTTGGGGCGTCGAGACCCCGCACCCGCGCGTCCTGCTGTGCGGGGCGGGAGCGGTGCGCGGGGGAGGGGTGAGCGGCGTACCCGGGCACAACGCGGCGATGGCGGTGCTGGAACAAGGAGCCTAGAGAAGAGAACTGACGGTACGTCAGAAAAGGTCTTCCGTCGTACGGGCCGGTGCGGCATCCTGCGCCCATGCAGACGGAGCTGAGCGACCAACTGGGCATCGAGCACGCCGTCTTCGGCTTCACGCCGTTCCCCGCCGTCGCCGCGGCCATCAGCCGCGCCGGCGGCTTCGGCGTGCTCGGCGCCGTCCGCTACACCGCCCCCGACGACCTCAGACGCGACCTCGACTGGCTCGACGCGCACACCGAAGGCCGCCCCTACGGACTGGACGTCGTCATGCCCGCCCGCAAGGTCGAGGGCGTCACCGAGGCCGACGTCGAGGCGATGATCCCCGAGGAGCACCGGCGGTTCGTGCGCGAGACCCTCGCCGCGCACGGGGTCCCCGCACTGCCCGAGGGCGAGGCGGCCGGCTGGCGGATCACCGGCTGGATGGAACAGGTCGCCCGAAGCCAGCTGGACGTCGCCTTCGACTACCCGATCCGGCTGCTCGCGGGCGCCCTCGGCTCCCCGCCCGCCGACGTCGTCACCCGCGCCCATGAGCGGGGCGTGCCCGTGGCCGCGCTCGCGGGCAGCGCCCGGCACGCCCGCAAGCACCGGGACGCGGGCATCGACATCGTGGTGGCCCAGGGCTACGAGGCCGGCGGGCACACCGGGGAGATCGCCACCATGGTGCTCACCCCCGAGGTCGTGGAGGCCGTCGCCCCGCTGCCCGTGCTGGCCGCCGGCGGCATCGGCAGCGGAGCGCAGATCGCCGCCGCCCTCGCCCTCGGCGCCCAGGGCGTCTGGCTCGGCTCCCTCTGGCTGACCACCACCGAGGCCGAGCTGCACTCGCCCGCGCTGACCCGCAAACTGCTCGCCGCCGGGTCCGGGGACACCGTCCGCTCCCGCGCCCTGACCGGAAAACCCGCCCGCCAGCTGCGCACCGCCTGGACCGACGCCTGGGACGACCCGGCGGGACCCGGACCACTGCCCATGCCATTGCAGGGACTGCTGGTCGCCGAGGCGGTCTCCCGTATCCAGAAGCACGAGGTCGAACCCCTGCTCGGCACGCCCGTCGGGCAGATCGTCGGCCGGATGACCGAAGAACGCCGCGTCCAGGACGTCCTGGACGACCTCACCCGCGGCTTCGAGCGGGCCGTGGACCGGATCAACCGCATCGCGCGAAGGAGCGGCACATCATGAGCGCACCGGTGACGCCCCCCACCGGCTTCTGGGCCCAGGCCGCCCAGGACCCCGGCCGCACCGTCCTGATCACCCCCGACGGCGAGGAGTGGACCGCGGGCCGCCTCGCCGCCGCCGCCAACCGGCTGGTCCACGGGCTGCGCGCGGCGGGCCTGGAGCGCGGCGACGCCTTCGCCGTCGTCCTCCCCAACGGCGTCGAGTTCCTCACCGCCTATCTCGCCGCCACCCAGGCCGGGTGGTACCTCGTCCCGGTCAACCACCATCTGGTCGGCCCCGAGATCGCCTGGATCGTCGCCGACTCCGGTGCCAAGGTGCTGATCGCGCACGAGCGTTACGCCGACACCGCACGCGCCGCCGCCGACGAGGCCGGCCTCCCGGACGCGGCGCGGTACGCGGTCGGTACCGCCCCGGGCTTTCGGCCGTACACCCAACTACTCGACGGACAACCGGAGTCGGCGCCCGCCGGACGCGAACTCGGCTGGGTCATGAACTACACCTCCGGTACGACCGGACGCCCGCGCGGCATCCGCCGCCCGCTGCCCGGCAAGCCCCCCGAGGAGGCGTACCTGGGCGGCTTCCTCGGCATCTTCGGCATCACGCCGTACGACGGCCATGTGCACCTGGTCTGCTCGCCGCTCTACCACACGGCCGTCCTCCAGTTCGCGGGCGCCTCCCTGCACATCGGCCACCAGCTGGTGGTGATGGACGGCTGGACCCCGGAGGAGATGCTGCGCCTGATCGACACCCACCGCTGCACCCACACCCATATGGTCCCGACCCAGTTCCACCGGCTGCTGGCCCTCCCCGAGGAGACCAGGGGCCGCTACGACGTCTCCGCCATGCGGCACGCCATCCATGGCGCCGCGCCCTGCCCGGAGCATGTCAAGCGGGCCATGATCGACTGGTGGGGGACCTGCGTGGAGGAGTACTACGCGGCCAGCGAGGGCGGCGGTGCCTTCGCCACCGCAGAGGACTGGCTGAAGAAGCCCGGCACGGTCGGCAGGGCCTGGCCGATCAGCGAACTCGCGGTCCTCGACGACGACGGTCACCGGCTGCCGCCCGGTCAACTGGGCACCGTGTACATGAAGATGAACACCGGCGGCTTCGCGTATCACAAGGACGAGGACAAGACCCGCAGGAACCGGGTCGGCGACTTCTTCACCGTCGGCGACCTCGGCTACCTGGACGAGGACGGCTGCCTGTTCCTCCGGGACCGCAAGATCGACATGATCATCTCCGGCGGGGTCAACATCTACCCGGCCGAGATCGAGTCCGTGCTGCTCGCCCACCCCGCCGTCGCCGACGCCGCCGCCTTCGGTATCCCGCACGACGACTGGGGCGAGGAGGTCAAGGCCGTCGTGGAACCGGCCCCCGGGCACGAGGCGGGGCCCGAGCTGGCCGCGTCGATCCTCGACCACTGCGCGGACCGGCTCGCCCGGTTCAAGCGGCCCCGCAGCGTCGACTTCGTCGCCGAACTGCCCCGCGACCCCAACGGCAAGCTCTACAAACGACGGCTGCGCGACCCCTACTGGCAGGGCCGCACCCGCCCGGTCTGATCCGGCGCCCTCCCGACGGCGGCACGCGCCCGGTCGCCATCCGGTCCTGCCACAGCCCTTGACCTGCGCGTCCGGCGGCCGCAAGATCTGCGGTCATGAGCAAGGCACAGGGCGGCACGGCCGGCGGACAGAGCGGCAGCACGGTCGACGCGATGCTGCGGCGCAGCGCCCGCCGCACCCCCACACGGACCGCGGTGGAGTACGGCGAGCGCTCCTGGACGTACGGCGAACTGGACGACGCGGTCTCCCGCGCGGCCGCCCTGCTGCTCGCCGAGGGCCTCGCCCCCGGCGACCGGGTCGGCGCCTTCGGCCACAACTCGGACGCCTACCTGATCGCCTTCCTCGGCTGCGCCCGCGCCGGCCTGGTCCACGTCCCGGTCAACCACCACCTCACCGGCGACGACCTGGCCTATCTCGTCGGGCAGTCCGGCAGCACCCTGGTGCTCACCGACCCCGACCTCGCGGACCGGCTCCCGGACGGGGTGCGGTCGCTGCCGCTGCGGGACAGCGGGGACTCGCTCCTGGCGCGGCTCGCGGACACCGCGCCGTACGACGGCCCGGGACCGGACTCCGAGGACCTGGCGCAACTGCTCTACACCTCCGGTACGACCGCGCAGCCCAAGGGCGCGATGATGACCCACCGGGCCCTGGTGCACGAGTACCTGAGCGCGATCACCGCCCTGGACCTGCGCGCCGAGGACCGCCCCGCGCACGCGCTGCCGCTGTACCACTCGGCGCAGCTGCACGTCTTCCTGCTGCCCTACCTCGCGGTCGGCGCCACCAGCGTCATCCTGGACGCGCCGGACGGTGACCTGCTGTTCGACCTGATCGAGGCGGGCCGCGTGGACAGCGTGTTCGCGCCGCCCACCGTATGGATCGCCCTGGCGAACCGGCCCGACTTCGCCACCCGCAACCTCGACGGGCTCCGCAAGGCGTACTACGGCGCCTCCATCATGCCGGTGCCGGTCCTGGAGCGGCTGCGCGAGCGCCTGCCGGACCTCGCCCTCTACAACTGCTTCGGGCAGAGCGAGATCGGCCCCCTCGCCGCGGTCCTCGGACCGGCCGAGCACGAGGAGCGGCCCGCCTCCTGCGGGCGGCCCGTGCTGTTCGTGGAGGCCAGGGTCGTGGACCCGGAGGGCCGCGAGGTGCCCGACGGCACGACCGGTGAGATCGTCTACCGCTCGCCCCAGCTGTGCGAGGGCTACTGGGACAAGCCCGAGGAGAGTGCGGAGGCGTTCCGCGACGGCTGGTTCCACTCCGGCGACCTCGCGGTGCGGGATGCCGAGGGCTGCTTCACGATCGTGGACCGGGTGAAGGACGTCATCAACTCCGGTGGTGTGCTGGTCGCTTCACGGCAGGTCGAGGACGCCCTCTACACCCATGAGGCGGTCGCCGAGGCCGCCGTGGTCGGCCTGCCCGACACCCGCTGGATCGAGGCCGTCACGGCGATCGTCGTCCGGCGCGCCGAGGTGACCGAGGAGCAACTCGTCGCGCACGTGCGGGAGAAGCTGCCGTCCTTCAAGGCGCCCAAGCGGGTGCTGTTCGTGGACGCGCTGCCGCGCAACGCCAGCGGGAAGATCCTCAAGCGCGAGCTGCGGGACCGCTTCACGCAGGGGTGAGGTCACCGCCCGCGGGCCGTCGGGCGATGACGTGCGGCGGGTTCGCGGCTCATCCCTGTCCGGTGTCGTGCGGGCGCAGGTCCACGATCCGGCGGATCTTGCCGACCGAGCGCTCCAGCGACTCCGGCTCCACGATCTCCACGTCCACCGACACCCCGATGCCGTTCTTCACCGCGGTCACGATGGACCGGGCCGCCGCCTCCCGCACCTCCGGGGTGGCACCGGCGCGCGCCTCGGCGCGCACGGTGAGCGAGTCCATCCGGCCCGTACGGGTCAGCCGCAGCTGGAAGTGCGGGGCCACCCCCGGCGTACGCAGCACGATCTCCTCGATCTGGGTGGGGAACAGATTCACCCCGCGCAGGATCACCAGATCGTCGCTGCGCCCGGAGATCTTCTCCATCCGCCGGAACACCCGCGCCGTGCCGGGCAGCAGCCGGGTCAGATCCCGGGTCCGGTACCGGACGATCGGCATGGCCTCCTTGGTCAGCGAGGTGAACACCAGCTCGCCCCGCTCGCCCTCCGGCAGCACCTCGCCGGTGACGGGATCGATCACCTCCGGATAGAAGTGGTCCTCCCACACGGTCAGCCCGTCCTTGGTCTCCACGCACTCCTGCGCCACCCCGGGACCGACCACCTCCGACAGCCCGTAGATGTCCACGGCGTCGATCGCGAACCGCTCCTCGATCTCCCGCCGCATCTGCTCGGTCCACGGCTCGGCCCCGAAGATCCCGACCCGCAGCGAGGTCGTACGCGGGTCCACGCCCTGCCGCTCGAACTCGTCGAGGAGCGTCAGCATGTACGAGGGCGTCACCATGATCACGGCCGGTTCCAGGTCCTGGATCAGCTGGACCTGCCGCGCCGTCATGCCACCGGACGCGGGGACGACCGTACAGCCGAGCCGTTCCGCCCCGTAGTGGGCGCCGAGCCCGCCGGTGAACAGGCCGTACCCGTACGCCACATGCACCACGTCGCCGGGGCGCCCGCCCGCCGCCCGGATGGAGCGCGCCACCATGTCGGCCCACATGGACAGATCGTTCTCGGTGTAGCCGACCACCGTGGGGCGGCCGGTGGTGCCGCTGGAGGCGTGCAGCCGGCGGATCCGCTCCCTGGGCACCGCGAACATCCCGAACGGGTAGTTCTCCCGCAGGTCCGCCTTGGTGGTGAAGGGAAAACGGGCGAGATCCTCCAGCGAACGGCAGTCCTCCGGGCGTATCCCCGCCTTGTCGAAGGACTCCCGGTAGAACGGCACCCGCTCATAGGCGTGCCGCAGCGAGGCGCGCAGCCGCTCCAGCTGGAGCGTCCGCAGTTCCTCGGGGCCGAGCCGTTCGCCCGCGTCCAGCAGCTCCCGCGCGTCCGCCATCGGCACGTCTCCTCACCAAGTCGGTCCGTATCACGACAATCCGGACGACCGATCATTCGGTCGAACTGTTCGGGGTCAGTAATTCAGGCCGAAGGGGTTCGGGACAAGGGGGCTGCGGAGATTTGTCGTGCCGCCTGCGGAAATACCTTGCGGCCGGGCGCGCCGGGCCGACAGCATCATGCTCATGCCGACCTTCACCACGGCCGACGGCACCCGCCTCGCCCACCACCTACGGGGCGCGGGCGAACCCCTCGCCGTGCTACCCGGCGGCCCCCTGCGCGCCTCCGCCTATCTGGGAGACCTCGGCGGGCTCACCGCGCACCGCCGCCTGGCCCTGCTGGACCTGCGGGGCACCGGTGACTCGGCGGCTCCGGCCGACCCGGCGACGTACCGCTGCGACCGTATGACCGAGGACGTGGAGGCCTGGCGCGACCACCTCGGTCTGGACCGCTTCGACCTGCTCGCCCACTCCGCGGGCGCGGCCCTGGCCATGCTCTACGCGGCCCGCCACCCGCACCGGATCGGGCGCCTGCTGCTGATCACCCCGAACCCGTCCGCCCTCGGCCTGCGCGCCACCCCCGAGGACCGGCTCGCCGCGGCCGCGGCCCGGGCGCACGAGCCGTGGTTCCCCGAGGCGTACCCCGCCTTCCGTGCCTGGCTCGCGGGCGAGGCGGACTTCGACGATGTGTTCCTGCCCTTCTTCTACGGCCGCTGGGACGACACCGCACGGGCGCACGCGGACGCGGAGTTGGAGCAGACGAACGAGGAGGCCGCCGACCGGTACTTCGCCGAGGGCGCCTTCACCCCGGACGCGACCCGCGCCGCCCTCGCGGCTCTGAAGGCCCCGGTCCTCGTGTACGCGGGCGCACTGGACGGCGGGCCGCGCCCGGACCTCGCCCGCCGGACGGCCGAGTGCTTCCCGAACGCCGAGGTCGTCGTCCAGCCGGGCGCCGGGCACTATCCGTGGCTGGACGATCCGGGGGAGTTCAGGGGGCGGGTCGCCGGGTTCCTCGACGGGTGAGCGGTGAGGCGACCCCGGCTCCGGCTTGTTCTGCTGTCCGAGCCGAACATCTCAAGATTGATAGGCTCCGGACATGATCGACTCCTCCGGCGGCCAGAACCCGGTCCCCGGGTTGCCACTGCACGATCTGGCGGGCTTCACCCACCGTTGGGTCGAGGGGGACGGCGTCCGGCTCCACGTGGTGGAAGGCGACCGGTCGGCGGGTCCCACCGTCGTCCTGCTCGCCGGATTCCCGCAGACCTGGTGGGCCTGGCGCACGGTGATGCCCGCCCTCGCCGAGCGCTTCCATGTGATCGCGGTCGACCTCCCGGGGCAGGGCCACTCCGAGCGCCCGCACGGAAGTTACGACACGCACACCGTCGCCGCGCATGTCCAGGCGGCACTGGACGCGCTCGACGTCCCGGCGTACTGGCTCGTCGCCCATGACATCGGGGCCTGGGTCGCCTTCTCGCTGGCCCTGAAGTACGAGGAGCACCTGCACGGCGTCGCGCTGCTCGACGCCGGCATCCCCGGCATCACCCTCCCGGAATCCGTCCCGCTCGATCCCGAACGAGCCTGGAAGACCTGGCACTTCGCGTTCCACCTGGTACCCGAACTGCCCGAGACACTCCTCACCGGCCGCGAGCGCGACTACGTGGACTGGTTCCTGCGGGCCAAGACGCTGTCCCCGGACACCTTCGACGGCGCCGAGGTCGACCAGTACGCCGCCGCCATCGCGGCCGAGGGCGGGCTTCGTGCCTCGCTCGCCTACTACCGTGACGCCCCGAGGTCGGCGCGTGAGAACCGAGACGCTCTTGAGCGGGGACGTCTGACCGTCCCGGTCCTCGGCATCTCCAGCTCCCACGGCTCGATCCCGGACATGGCCGCCTCCCTCGGCCCCTGGGCGGAGAACACGACCGGTGTCGTCATCCCGGAGGCCGGCCACTTCATTCCCGACGAGCAGCCCGGCGCGGTCGTTCAAGCGCTGACCGCGTTCCTCGATCAGGAGCGCGCCGGGTAGTCCGCCGCCGCCACCTCCCGCGCCCACCGGTAGTCCGCCTTGCCGCTCGGCGAGCGGTGGATCGTGTCGGTGAGGACGAGCTGGCGGGGGATCTTGTAGCCGGCCAGCCGGGTACGGCAATGGGTCCGCAGCTCGGACAGGGAGAGGCGGGGCGCGCCCGCGCGGAGCTGCACCACGGCCGCCACATGGTTGCCCCAGACGGCGTCCGGCACCCCGGCGACCAGCGCGTCGTACACGTCCGGATGCGCCTTGAGGGCCTGTTCGACCTCCTCCGGGTAGACCTTCTCGCCGCCGGTGTTGATGCACTGGGAGCCCCGGCCGAGCACGGTGAGGACGCCGTCCGCGTCGACGGTGGCCATGTCGCCGAGCAGCACCCAGCGCACCCCGTCCCGCTCGAAGAAGGTCTCGGCGGTCTTCCGCGGGTCGTTGTAGTAGCCGAGCGGGACATGCCCGCACTGCGCGACCCGGCCGGGCTCACCCGGGGCGACCGGCTCATAGGTCGCCGGATCGACCACCCGGGTACGGGAGTTGACCCGCAGCCGGAAGCCGCGCTCGGGCCCCGAGTCCTCCGTCGCCGTGCCGTTGAAGCCGGACTCGGAGGAACCGAAGTTGTTCAGCAGCACGGCGTTCGGGACGAGTGCGGTGAACTGCCGGCGCACCGTCTCCGACATGATCGCGCCGGACGAGGAGACGCTGAACAGCGCCGAGCAGTCGGTGCCCTTCATGGGCCCGTTCAGCGCGTCGATCAGCGGGCGCAGCATCGCGTCGCCGACCAGGGACATGCTGGTGACCTTCTCCCGCTCGACCGTGCGCAGCACCTCCTCGGGCACGAACCTGCGGTGCAGCACGACGCGTTGGCCGAAGTTGAAGCCGATGAAGGCGGTGAGCGTCGAGGTGCCGTGCATCAGCGGGGGAGTGGGGAAGAAGGTGATGCCGGAGCCGCCCGCGGCGACCCGCTCGGCCAGCTCCTCGGGCGCCTTCACCGGCTCACCCGTCGGCGCACCCCCGCCGAGCCCCGCGAAGAACAGATCCTCCTGACGCCACATCACTCCCTTGGGCATGCCGGTCGTGCCACCGGTGTAGATGATGAACTGGTCGTCCCCCGAACGGGCCGGAAAGCCCCGCTCCGGTGAACCCGACGCCTCGGCGCGCGCGAAGTACCCCGCCGTGCCGATCCCCGCCGGGCCCGCCCCGACCCGCAGCAGCTGCCGCAGTCCCGGCGCACGCGGCGCCGCCGCGCCCACCCGGTCCTCGAACTCCGCGTCGTAGACCAGCGCCACCAGATCCGCGTCCCGGTAGAGGTACACCAACTCCTCTTCGACATAACGGTAGTTGACGTTCACCGGGACGATCCGCGCCTTCAGGCAGGCCAGTACCGTCTGCACGTACTCGACGCCGTTGTACAGATGCAGGCCCAGATGCTCCCCGGGGCGGATCCCGCTGTCGGCGAGATGATGGGCGAGGCGGTTGGCCGCCGCGTCCAACTCCGCGTACGTCAGCCGGCGTTCCGCCCCGGTGCCGGGATGGTCGAGATACACGAGCGCCTCGCGGTCCGGCACCACGTCGGCCACCGACTCGAACAGGTCGGCAAGGTTGTACTCCACCGCTCCTCCTGACCCCGTCGGTCCGTCCGGACCTCAGCAGAGCAAAGCCCGCCGCAACTGGGAAGGCCCCGGAACAAAAGAAACTGACTGAGCGTCAGAAAACTCTTGAAGTGCCCGGCCGACTCCTGCAACCTGTTCTCGTTCTCACCGAACCGAGGGGAGAGGCCCATGGGCGGGACGGAACACCTCACCGTGCGACGCGAGGGCGCCACCCTGGTGCTCACGCTCGACCGGCCCGAAGCCAGGAACGCGCTGTCACTGCCGATGCTCGTCGGCCTCTACGACGGCTGGCTGGAAGCCGACGCGGACGACACGGTCCGCTCGATCGTGCTCACCGGGGCCGGCGGCTCCTTCTGCTCCGGCATGGACCTGAAGGCGCTGGCCGGCGACGGCATGCGCGGCCAGGCGCACCACGACCGGCTCAAGGACGACCCCGACCTGCACTGGAAGGCGATGCTGCGCCACCACCGCCCCCGCAAACCGGTGATCGCCGCCGTCGAGGGCCCCTGCGTCGCGGGCGGCACCGAGATCCTCCAGGGCACCGACATCCGGGTCGCGGGCGAGTCCGCCACCTTCGGCCTGTTCGAGGTCCGGCGCGGACTCTTCCCGATCGGCGGCTCCACCGTCCGCCTGCCACGCCAGATCCCGCGCACCCACGCCCTGGAGATGCTGCTCACCGGCCGCCCCTACAGCGCCCGGGAGGCCGCGGACATCGGCCTGATCGGCCATGTCGTGCCCGACGGCACCGCCCTCGGCAAGGCGCTGGAGATCGCCGAGCTGATCAACGCGTGCGGCCCGCTCGCCGTCGAGGCCGTGAAGGCGTCCGTGTACGAGAGCGCCGAGATGACCGAGACCGAGGGCCTCGCCGCCGAACTCGCCCGGGGCCGGCCGATCTTCGCCACCGCCGACGCCAAGGAAGGCGCCCGCGCCTTCGCGGAGAAACGGCCCCCCGACTTCCAGCGCGCCTGACCGGCGGAGTCTCGATGCCCGACGCCCTCGAACAACGCGCCTGATCCGAGGAGCCCCCGATGCCCGACGTCCGCAAAGCGCCCCTCGTCGTCGAATTCCCCTTCACCCGCTCCCTCGGCCCCGTCCAGCGCGCCTTTCTCACCGGGCTGCGCGAACGCGTCGTCCTCGGTGTGCGCACCACCGCCGGACGCGTCCTCGTGCCGCCCGCCGAGTACGACCCCGACACCGCCGAGGAGCTCCACGACCTGGTGCCCGTCGCCGCCACCGGCACCATCACCACCTGGGCCTGGAACCACGCCCCCCGCCCCGGCCAGCCCCTCACCGGCCCCTTCGCCTGGGCCCTGGTCCGCCTCGACGGCGCCGACACCGCCCTGCTGGGTGCCCTCGACGCCCCCGGCCCCGACGCCGTCCGCAGCGGCATGCGGGTACGGATCCGCTGGGCCGCCGAACGCACCGGCGCCATCACCGACATCGCCTGCTTCGAGCCGTACGACGGCCCACCGGAGCAACCCGCCCCGCACACCGGCGAGTTCGAGAACCCGGTCACCGGCATCGTCGCCCCCGCCCGGCTCGACTACACCTACACACCCGGCCGCGCCCAGTCCGACCACCTCGACGCGCTGGCCGAACGGAAGACCGTCGGCGAACGCTGTCCCCGCTGCCGCAAGGTCTACGTCCCGCCCCGCGGCGCCTGCCCCACCTGCGGCATCGCCACCACCGAACACGTCGAGGTGGGCCCGCGCGGCACCGTCACCACCTTCTGCGTCGTCAACATCAAGGCGCGCAACCTCGACATCGACGTGCCCTACGTCTACGCGCACATCGCCCTCGACGGCGCCGACCTCGCCCTGCACGCCCGGATCGGCGGCATCCCCTACGACCGGGTGCGCATGGGCCTGCGCGTGGAACCGGTGTGGACCGAGGGCGCCCCGCACCCCGACCACTACCGCCCCACCGGCGAACCCGACGCCGACTACGACACCTACAAGGAGCTGCTGTGACCCGGCAGATCGCGGTCGTCGCCTTCGCGCAGAGCGACCACCGGCGCACCACGGACGAACTGTCCGAGGTCGAGATGCTGATGCCGGTCCTGCACGAGGTCCTCGCGCGCACCGGCCTGAAGACCGCCGACATCGGCTTCACCTGCTCCGGCTCCAGCGACTACCTCGCCGGACGCGCCTTCTCCTTCACCATGACCCTCGACGGCGTGGGCGCCTGGCCGCCGATCTCCGAGTCCCATCTGGAGATGGACGGCGCCTTCGCCCTGTACGAGGCCTGGTCCAAGCTGCTCACCGGGGACGCCGACACCGCCCTCGTCTACGCCTACGGCAAGTCCTCGCCCGGCTCGCTGCGCGATGTGCTCACCCGCCAGCTCGACCCCTACTACCTCGCCCCGCTGTGGCCCGACTCGGTCGCCCTCGCCGCGCTCCAGGCACAGGCCCTGATCGACGCCGGGGCCACCGACGAGAATGCCCTCGCCGCCATCGGCGCCCGCAGCCGCGCCGCCGCCACCGCCAACCCGCACGCCCAGCTCAACGGCCCCGTCCCACAAGGCGATTACGTCGTACGGCCCCTGCGCACCGGCGACTGCCCGCCGATCGGCGACGGCGCCGCCGCGGTGATCCTCGCCGCCGGCGACCGGGCCCGGCAGCTGTGCCCGCGGCCCGCCTGGATCCGGGGCCTGGACCACCGCGTCGAGCCCCACTCCCTCGGCGCCCGCGACCTCACCGACTCACCCTCCGCGCGGCTCGCCGCCGAGCGGGCCGGCACCTTCGAACGGCCCGTGGATACCGCCGAGTTGCACGCCCCCTTCAGCTCCCAGGAGGTGGTCCTGCGCAAGGCGCTGCGCCTCGGCGAGGAGGTGGTCGTCAACCCCTCCGGCGGGGCCCTCGCCGCCAACCCCGTCATGGCCGCCGGACTCATCCGCATCGGCGAGGCCGCCGCCCGCATCCACCGGGGCGCCTCCGACCGCGCCCTCGCGCACGCCACCTCCGGCCCCTGCCTCCAGCAGAACCTGGTCGCCGTACTCGAAGGGGATCCGCGATGAGCAAGGAGCCCGTGGCCGTCACCGGCATCGGCCAGAGCAAGCACGCGGCCGCCCGCCGCGATGTCTCGCTCGCCGGGCTCGTCCGCGAGGCGGCCCAACGTGCCCTGGACGACGCCGAGGTGGAGTGGGCCGACATCGACGCCGTGGTCATCGGCAAGGCGCCCGACTTCTTCGAGGGCGTGATGATGCCCGAGCTGTACCTCGCCGACGCCCTCGGCGCCGTGGGGAAACCCCTGCTGCGCGTGCACACCGCGGGCTCCGTCGGCGGCTCCACCGCGCTGGTCGCCGCGAACCTCGTGGCCGCCCGGCTGCACGGCACCGTCCTCACCGTCGCCTTCGAGAAGCAGTCCGAGTCCAACGCCATGTGGGGACTGTCCCTGCCCGTCCCCTTCCAGCAGCCCCTGCTCGCCGGGGCGGGCGGCTTCTTCGCCCCGCATGTGCGCGCCTATATGCGGCGCAGCGGCGCCCCCGACACCGTCGGCGCGCTGGTCGCCCACAAGGACCGGCGCAACGCCCTCAAGAACCCGTACGCCCACCTGCACGAACACGACATCACCCTGGAGAAGGTGATGGCGGCGCCGATGCTCTGGGACCCCGTCCGCTACTCCGAGACCTGCCCCTCCTCCGACGGCGCCTGCGCCATGGTGCTCACCGACCGCGCCGGAGCCGCTCGCGCGCCCCGGCCGCCCGCCTGGCTGCTCGGCGGCGCCATGCGCAGCGAACCCACCCTGTTCGCGGGCAAGGACTTCGTCTCCCCGCGGGCCGGCCGGGACTGCGCCGCCGACGTCTACCGGCAGGCGGGGATCACCGACCCGCGCCGGGACATCGACGCCGTCGAGATGTACGTGCCGTTCTCCTGGTACGAGCCCATGTGGCTGGAGAACCTGGGCTTCGCCGAGGAGGGCGAGGGCTGGAAGCTCACCGAGGCCGGGGTGACCGCGCTCGACGGCGACCTCCCCGTCAACATGTCGGGCGGGGTGCTGTCCACCAACCCCATCGGCGCCTCCGGCATGCTCCGCTTCGCCGAGGCCGCCCTCCAGGTGCGCGGCCAGGCCGGGGAGCACCAGGTGCCGGGGGCCAGGAAGGTGCTCGGGCACGCGTACGGCGGCGGATCGCAGTTCTTCGCCATGTGGCTGGTCGGCGCCGAGCCGCCGGAGCGCTGAACGTCCTCCCCACGTGGGCTGTTGGGCACCGGGAGCGGTCGCTAGGCTGACCCGCGGACGACGACACCGGGAGGAGCACGGACGTGGCCGAGAGCACCACCCAGCACATGCCGCTCAAGGGATGGGACAAGCCGGACCTGGACCTCAGCGAGGCCGAGTGGCAGTCCAGCAGCCGAGGCAAGGGCGATGTCCAGATCGCCTTCGTCGAGGGCTTCATCGCGATGCGCAACAGCGAGCGGCCGGAGAGCCCCTCCCTGATCTTCACCCCCGCGGAGTGGGGCGCCTTCGTCTCCGGCGCGCGGGAAGGGGAGTTCGACCTCACCTGAGGACGGGCCGGACCGCGGGCCTGATCTGAACCGGGGGTGTTGCGCGCCGATTTCCGGACACGCGACCTACAGCGCCCTGCCGGGGCCGATGCCTGATGGAGGCTGGCCCCAGCAAGGGAGAAGGTCGTGTTCCGGAGGTGAGGAAGCATGAGCGCTGCGCCGGTCATCGCCGCGGTGGACGGTTCCGAGGACAGTCTGCGCGCGATGGAGTGGGCGGCGGACGCCGCCCGTCGCCGTGCGGCACCGCTGCGGGTGGTCCATGTCCGCCAGTACGCCGCCTGGGGGCAGACCGACGTCCTGGTGGCCGGGCCGCCCGAGGAGGAGGGTGATCCCGTCCTCGACGAGGTGCGCGCCCGGCTCGCGGAGCACGCGCCCGAGACCGTGGAGTACATCGCGCTGGAGGGGGCGCCCGGCGCGGTGCTGCCCGAACTGGGCGTCGACGCCCAGCTGATGGTGCTCGGCTCCCGGGGGCGGGGCGGCTTCGCCAGCCTGCTGCTCGGCTCCAACAGCCTCGCCGCCGCGCGGGACGCCGAGTGCCCGGTGGTCGTCGTACCCCCGCCCGACCGGGAGGTGCACGGCGAGGGACCGGCCGAGCCCGGACCCCGGGTGGTGGTCGGCGTGAACGTCGACAGCCCCGACGAGGCCACGCTCTCCTTCGCCTTCACCGAGGCGGCCCTGCGCGGTGCCCGGGTCCAGGTGATCGCCGCCTATCCGTGGCCCCTGCAGACCTGGTCGGCGCCGGGCCAGCTGGTGCCCCCGATGCCCGACGAGGAGGCCATCGCGAACGAGACCCGGGCGCTCGCCGAGGGCTTCCTCGCCCCGCACCGCGAGCGTCACCCGAGTGTCCGCGCCGACTCGGAGGCCCTGCCGGGCGACGCTGCGGGCAACCTCGTGGCCGCCTCCCGCGACGCCGAACTGGTCGTCGTCGGCCGCCATCGCCGCCGCCTGCTGGCCCCGGCCCGCATGATGGGCTCCGTCACCCAGGCCGTCCTGCTGCACGCGGCCGCCCCGGTCGCGGTCCTTCCGCCGACGCCGGGGGAGGGATGAGCGGATGAGGTGAGGGCGCCTGCGGAGACGCGCCGGCCCGCCGTGGCAGCGCGGGTTGCCCGTGCGGTGGCGGGTGCACGCGAGCGGTGGGCCGCGCCGCACTGTTCGCCGTCAGGGGCCCGCGTCGCCGTTCGGGCGCGTGGGAGCGGTGGATCGCGGGGCGGGCTGCCGGACGTGCGGCGCGCGGTCCGCGTCCGGTGCCGATGGGTGCGGTGCCTGGTGAGCGTGGGTGGCGGGCCGCGCGGCGCCG
>NZ_MUNF01000250.1 GCF_002154555.1 Streptomyces murinus | reverse complement strand
CACGTTGCCGCCGGCCGGCGGGGTGTCGGTGAGGGAGAAGGTGCCGTCGGCCTTGACCGTGACCGCCTTCAGGGCCTTGCCCTTGGGGGAGTCCAGGTCGGTGCGGGTGACGGACAGCGTGGTGCCCGCGGGCAGCGCGACCGTGGCGCTGACCTTGCCCTTGACGGTGAGCTGCTTGGCGCGGGTGGCGGTGGCCGGGGCGCTCACGGTGACGGTGGTGACCGCCTTCGCGGGCGCGTTCAGGACGCGCAGCGTATAGGCGCCCAGGCTGTTGTACGACACCGCGAACAGCCGGGAGGCGTCCGGCGCCCAGGCGAGCGCGGAGCCGGCGAGCTCGTCCGAGCCGGTGGTCTTGCCCGTGTTCGGGAAGTCGTAGGTGCGCACCGGGGTCTTGGCGCCGGGCTTGTAGATGTAGATGTCCGGCTCGTAGCTGCCGTCGATGCCCGCGGCGACCGTGCCGTTCGGGGCGACGGCCACCGCGTTCGGGTAGGCGTCGCTGGCGTAGACGCCGTCCGGGGTGAGGTCCGCGGTCTTGAACACCTGGTGCTGGTAGGGCCAGGGACTCGCGGTGATGACGTCCTTGCCGTCGGGCGTCACGGCGAGGTCGTGCAGACCGTCACCCGCCTGGGTGCTCGCGATCCGGGTGGGCGTGCCGGTGGAGACGTCGTACGAGACGACCGTGCCGGAACTGCTCCCGCTCTCCCCCGCGACGAGCGTGTCCGAGCCGGGCGCCGCGTCCAGGAACGGGCCTGCGTACCAGCCGCCGCCCTGGCCGAGGGTGACCTCGTGCTGCTCGGAGGCGAGATCGACGGAGCCGATGTCGCCGCTGCCGCTCGCGCCGTAGCCGAACCAGAGCCGGCCGCCCGCGACCGCGACACTGACCGGCTGACCGCCCACGGTGTAGGGCGCGCCCGGTGTGTCCGTCGCGGTGTCGACGACCGCGATCTGGTCGGCGCCCTTGACGGCGGCGTACAACGTGCCGGAATCCGGCGACAGTTCGAGGCCGGTGACGCCGGGCAGCGAGGTCAGCTGCTTGAGGACCTTGCCGCTGTAGTCGGTGACGACGATCTTGCCGTTGCCCGGGTCGCTGACGAAGACCTGCTGGTGGAGCCCGTCGACCACGACGTCGCCGACCTGCCTGACCGGCAGGGCGGTGGCGGTGTCGGCGGACGCCGGAGTGGCGGCGAGGACCGCCGAGCTGAAGAGGACCGCCAGGGTGGTGGCGGCGGTGAGAGTGCGCATACGCACGCTGATTCGAACCCCCCGGAACGAATGAAGACATGAGCGCCTTCGGGCACGGCCTCGCGAACCCCCGTATGTGCGAGCCATGTGTGCCCTGTGTGGCGAGTATGCGAAGACTAGGTCATGCCTCTGACAACAGCGCCAGCGCCCCCGAGACCAGGGTGCGCACGCCCGGCGCGACGGTGGCCGGGTCGGGGGCGAAGTGCGGGCTGTGATTGCTGGGGACGGCGGCGAGCTTCTCCGGGAGGGTGTCGCCGGGAGCCTCGTTCCAGATGTCGTGGGACGTGGTGGTGACGAACCAGTACGCGTAGGGAATGGCGCCGTCCAGGGCGAGTTCGGGGAAGTCCTCGCTGCCCATCGCCGGGCCGGGGTCGAACACCGTTGCCGCGCCGAAGAGTTCGCTGTGCGCGGCGGCCACGGTGGTGTCGGTGGCCGCGTCGTTCACGGTCACCGGGAAGGTGGCGCCGATGGTCACCTCCGGCTCCCGGGGGCAGCCGGCGGCCAGGCACTCGCCCTGGGCGATCCGCCGGATCGCGGCCAGCATCCGCTGCCGTACCGCCTCGGACTGGGTGCGCAGGTTCAGGGCGATGCGCGCCTCGTCGGGGATGATGTTGTGCCGGGTGCCCGCCTCGATGCGGCCCACCGTGAGGACGGCGGACTCGCCCGCGGCGACCTCGCGCGAGACCACGCTCTGGAGCCGGGTGACGAGGTAGGCGGCGGTCACCACCGGGTCCACGGTCGCCTCGGGGCGCGAGCCGTGGCCGCCCCGGCCGTGCACCACGATGTCCACGTCCGTCGCCGCCGACATGATCAGCCCCGGCGCGTGCGGGTACAGGCCCGCGGGGCCGGGCGCGGCATGCTGACCGAGCAGCACGTCGGGCCGCCCGAAGCGCTCGTACAGTCCGTCCGCGAGCATCCGCCGGGCGCCCTGTCCGGACTCCTCGGCGGGCTGCCCCACCACCAGCAGGGTGCCGCGCCAGGTGTCCCGGCCCGCGGCGAGCGCGGCGGCGGCCCCGGCCAGCCAGGTGACATGCAGATCGTGCCCGCAGGCGTGCATCACACCGTCGTTGGCGGAGGCGTACGGCAGCCCGGTCGCCTCGGTGACGGGCAGCGCGTCCATGTCGGCGCGCAGCAGCACGGTGGGACCGTCGCCGTTGGCCAGCCGCCCGACGACGCCGGTGCCGCCGACGCCCTCCGCCGTCTCGAACCCGGCGTCCGCCACCCGCCCGGCCAGCTTCGCCGCGGTGCGGTGTTCGCGCAGGGACAGCTCGGGGTGCCGGTGCAGATCCCGGTAGAGGTCCTCAAGGGCGGGGAGCGGGAGGTCGGCGGTGAGGTCCCGCGCGGTGTGGGCGGCGGTGGCGGCGCTGGCGGCAGAGGTCATGCGGGCAGGTTAGGCGGGTGGCGCGGATTCCGACACAGGTGGTTCCTGTGGTTCCTGCGGTTCTTGTGGTTCCGGTCAGCGGTCGGCCGCCGCCGGGGCCGAGGCGGTGACCTGGTCCTCGGGGGCCGCAGGTGCCGTGGCGCGCGCCGGGCCCGCGTTGGCCGCGAGTATCAGGGACGCCGCGGCTATCACGGCGGCGGCGACGGCCCTCCGCGCGGTGGAGTATCCGTAAGCAGCGGATGGACGTCCGTACACGGCGACCTCGCAACACGACAGCGGCGTATTAAGCAGGTTTAATCCGCCGTTTAACCTAGAGGCATTCCGAGCCGAACGGCAAGGTCCGGCGGGCCAGTTGGGGGTTGCGGCGGTGCGTGAACGGGACGATCCGGAGACGGTGGGGCGACGGGTGCAGCGGCTGCGCGGCGAGCGCGGGCTGACCCAGCGGCAGCTGGCCGAACCGGCCTACACACCGGCGTACATCTCCACCCTGGAGGCGGGCCGGGTGCGCGCCTCCGACGAGGCGCTGCGGCACATCGCGCGGCGGCTCGGCGTGAGCTTCGAGGAACTGGCCCTGGGCCGGCCCGCCCATCTCGCGACCGAGCTGCGGCTGCGGCTCACCGAGGCCCGGCGGACGCTCGCGGACGGGCGGGCCGAGGAGGCGGCGGGGCGGTACGCCGAGCTGCTGGCCGAGGCGGAGTCGCACGGGCTGCCGGGCGAGCAGGCGGCCGCGCTGCTGGGGCTCGGCGAATGCGCCCTGGAGACCGGCGAGCTGGCGAGCGCCCACGGGCACTTCGAGCGCGCCGAGGAACGCCTCGCGGACGCCTCCCCGGCGGCCCGCGCCCCCGCCGTGCGCGGCCGGGCGGTCGCCCACTATCTGGCGGGCGAACTCCGCTACGCCGTCTACCTCCTGGAAACCACCCTCGACGAACTCAACCGGGGCGGACTGCACGACCCGGACGCGCTGCTGCTCCTGTACGCCAGCGTCATCGGCCCCTACCTGGACATGGGCGCCCACGCGCGCGCCGCCCAGGCCGCCGAGTTCGCGCTCGCGCTCGCCCCGCGGGCCGGTGACCCGGCGCTGATCGCCCGGATGCACCGCTCGGTGGCCCGCACCCTGCTCGCCGAGGGCCGCCCCGCCGAGGCCGACGCCTCCCTCGCCAAGGCCGCCGAGCTGTACCGCCAGCTCCAGCTGCGCACCGAACTGGCCAACTGTCACTGGATGCGCGGCTATGTGCACGCCCAGAACGGCCAACTGAACGCTGCCGAGGTGGAGTTGCGGCAGGCGCTCGCCATGCTCTCGGAGACCAGCGCCGCCCTCTACCGCAGCCAGGCCGCGGTGGAACTGGCCGATGTGCTGCACCGCCTGGACCGCTCCACGGAGGCCGCCGCCCTTCTGGAGGGGGTGCTGGGCGACTTCTCCTCCGAGCGCGGCGCGATGCACGCCGCCGCCGCGCACCGGCTGCTCGGCATCATCGCCGAGGACGCCCGGGACACCGAGTCCGCCGAGGAGCACTACGTCCGCGCCCTCAGCCTCCTGGAACGCGCGGGCGCCGCGGGCGATCTGGCCGACCTCTGCCGCCTCCTGGGCGACCTCCTGCGCCGCACCGGCCGTACGGAGGCCGCCCTGGACGCCTACCGCACGGGCCTCGGCCACCGGACCACCCCCGGCACCACCACCCTGGGCCCGGCCCCGGCCCAGCCGCCCCTGTGACCCTTGCTCACCCGGGTGTCACACGTCCGCCCGCCCCTGCCTGCGCACCTCCGCCAGCCGCAGCGCGCCCACCTGCACGGCCGCCTGGGTGGCGTCGTTGGGGACATCGCCCAGGCCGCCGTTGGTGAAGGCGAAGGCGTCGCTGCCGACGCGGACGGTGGCGACGTCCAGGGTGAGCCGGACGTCCTGGTCGTCCTCGGTGGTGGCGGAGACGGTGATGTGCAGGCCCTGCCGGGCGTCGCCGACCTCGGGGAGGGCGAGTTCGGAGACCTGGACGTCCTCCTGGAGGTTCTGGGGGGTGACGGCGTCGAAGCGGGCGCAGTTCACCGGCATCGTGCGCAGCCAGTTCAGCGCGGCGTCCACGTCGGAGGGGCGGCGGGCGCCGATCTGGTAGCGGAGCTGGGCGTCGGTGTCGGCGTCGTCCAGGCCGACGGCGACGCGGGCCGGGCCGCCGAGGAGCTGATCGCTGTAGAGGGCGTCGAGGAGTTTCTGGCACTCACCGGCGGAGGTGCTCGCCTTCAGCATCCCGTCCCGCCAGGTCGCTGCCCCGCGCGTCGCGGTCCAGGGGGCGCCGAGGTCGCTCTGGCCGAGGAGCGCGGCCTGCGCCTGCGCGTCGGTGAGGGAGGAGCCGTCGGGCCGGGCGGGGGCCCTGGAACTCTGGGCCGGCCGGTCGATCGTCGGCAGCGGCTGCGGCGCCGTCTCCGGCTGCTTCAGCGTCAGCGCCGCGCACCCCCCGATGCCGAGCAGCCCGAGCCCGGTCAGGAACATCGGCAGCCGGCCGCGCGGACGTATCCCCTCGAACATCACGCTGCCTCCCGGTCCTGGTGCCTCCTCCCACGGCACCACCACCCCGGCCGCCCCACCAGCGCGGAAGGCCGGACGGGTGAGCCGTACGAAGGGCCGGTCGGCGCGCCCCGCGCGGCCTGCCTGAACTAATGTGTGACCCCCTCGCGCCCCGCACGTCCCTCGACGGGCCGAGCCGCGACCCTCCGCCGTGAAGGAGACCCCATGCCCGGCCGTCCGGTGCCCGTGATCATGGACTGCGACACCGGGGTCGACGACGCCCTCGCGCTGCTGTTCGCCGTGCGGCACCCCGGGATCGAACTGCGTGCGGTGACCTGCGTGGCCGGGAACACCGATGTGGACGGGGTGGTGCGGAACACCCTGACCGTGCTGGAGCAGGCCGGGGCGCCGGAGACGCCCGTGGCGCGCGGAGCCGAGAGGCCGCTGCTGGAGCCGGCCCGGCCCGCCACGCATGTGCACGGGACGGACGGCATGGGGGACCTCGGGCTGCCCGCCCCGGCCCGGCGGCCCGCCGAGGTGGACGCGGTCACCCTGCTGCGCCGCGAGATCCTCGCCGCGCCCCGCCCGGTCACGCTGATCCCCACCGCGCCGCTGACCAACATCGCGCTGCTGCTGCGCACCCACCCCGAGGTGACCCGCAACATCGAGCGGATCGTCTTCATGGGCGGCGCGGTCGAGGTCGGCAACGCCACGCCCGTCGCCGAGTTCAACGTCTGGCACGACCCGGAGGCCGCCGCCGTACTGCTCACCGCCGGGGTGCCGATCACGATGTACGGCCTGGACGTGTTCCGGCAGGTGGTCGTCGAGGCCGAGGACGTGCGCCGGCTGCGGGCGAGCGGGGACCGCGGGGCGCGGCTGGCCGGGGAGCTGCTGGCGCACCGTCCGGCCACCCAGGGCGAGCCGCCCGAGGCCGGGGAGGCGGGCGGGCTCGGGGACGCGGGCGCGGTGTGCGCGGTCGCCGATCCGGGCGGCCTGACCACCCGGCCGCTGCCGGTCGAGGTCAGCCTCGCGCCCGGGCCGGGCCGCGGGCAGACGATCGTGGACCGGCGGCCCCGGCCCGGCGAGGCCGAGATCCATCACGGGGAGCGCGAACGGGCCCTGATCGACGTCGCGTTGGCGGTCGACGCGGACCGGTACACGCGGCTGTACCTGGAGACGGTCGGACGGCCCTGACGCCGTCTCCGGTTTCCAAGGTTCTCTTTCCGGGCAATGTGGACAGATTCTCTACGTCGCGTCCGCTTCGTCCGTCGTACCGAAGGGAACCCGTATGGCAGACCTCTCCTCCAGGAACCCCGACTGGTGGCGGCAGGCCGTCATCTACCAGGTGTATCCGCGCAGCTTCGCCGACGCCGACGGGGACGGGCTCGGGGACCTCAAGGGCATCACCCAGCGCCTGGACCATCTCGGCGCGCTCGGCGTGGACGCCCTGTGGCTGAGCCCGTTCTATCCGTCCGAACTCGCCGACGGGGGGTACGACGTCGCCGACCACCGGGACGTCGACCCGCGCCTGGGCAGTCTGGACGACTTCGACGCCCTGGTCGCCGAGGCGCACCGGCTCGGTCTGAAGGTCGTGGTGGACCTGGTGCCCAACCACACCTCGCACCAGCACCCGTGGTTCCAGGAGGCGCTGCGGGCCGGTCCCGGATCCGCCGCCCGCGAGCGGTACGTCTTCCGGCCCGGCCGCGGCACCCGGGGCGAACTCCCGCCCTCCGACTGGCAGTCCGTCTTCGGCGGCAGCGCCTGGCACCGGGTGGCCGACGGCGAGTGGTACCTGCATCTGTTCGCCGCCCAGCAGCCCGACCTCAACTGGGACAACGAGGAGGTGCGCGCCGACTTCCGCACCACCCTGCGGTTCTGGTCCGACCGGGGCGTGGACGGCTTCCGCGTGGACGTGGCGCACGGCCTGGCCAAGGAGCTGACCGAGCCGCTGCGCGACATCGGCGGCATCGGCGCCTCCGGGGAGACCGCCCTGCTCCGTGTCCCGCCCGGCGACCACCCCTACTGGGACCGCGACGAGGTGCACGAGATCTACCGCGACTGGCGCAAGGTCTTCGACGCCTACCGGCCACCGCGCAGCGCCGTCGCCGAAGCCTGGGTCCCGGGCCCCCGCCGCGCCCTGTACGCCCGGCCCGACGAACTCGGCCAGGCGTTCAACTTCGAGTATCTGGAGGCCGGTTGGAGCGCGGAGGAGCTGCGCCGCGTCATCACCGAGGAACTGGCCACCGCGCGGGCCGCGGGCGCCGCCGCCACCTGGGTGCTGTCCAACCACGACGTCGTACGGCACCACTCCCGGCTGATGCTCCCGCCCGGCACCGACCCTGGCGCCTGGCTGCTGTCCGGCGGTCACGCGCCCGCGGTCGACCGGGAGGCGGGCCTGCGCCGGGGCCGGGCCGCCACCCTGCTGATGCTGGCGCTGCCCGGGGCGTCGTACCTCTACCAGGGGGAGGAACTCGGTCTGCCCGAGGTCGCCGATCTGCCCACCGAGGTGCTCCAGGACCCGATCTGGGAGCAGACCGGGCATGTCCGCAAGGGGCGCGACGGATGCCGGGTGCCGCTGCCGTGGACGGCGGACGGAGCGTCGTACGGCTTTGGACCCGGCGGTGCCTGGCTGCCGCAGCCGGCCGGCTTCGCGGCGTACGCCGTCGAGGCGCAGAGCGGGGTCGCGGGCTCGACGCTGGAGCTGTACCGCACCGCGCTGCGCCTGCGCCGCAAGCTGCTCGACGGGGAGTCGCTCATCTGGTCGACCGACTCCCCTGAAGAAGTACTGGACTTCAGCCGCTGCGAGGGGTGGCGGTGTGTCGCCAACCTGGGGACGGGCGCGGTGGCGATGCCCGCCGGGGAAGTGCTGCTGAGCAGCGGGCCGTTGCCCGGGGACGGGGTGCTGCCCCCGGACACGACGGTCTGGCTGGGCTGACCCGCGGGGCGAAGGGGCCGGTCACCTGAGGGCCGGCCTCATTGCCGCGTTTTGGTGTACATGACACATGGTTGGGGAAACGTTGACCAGTCCTCGGGAGAAGGCGGGGAGAACGCGGGCCTAGATTCGCCGCATGCCCCCACAGCCACCTCCCAGGATGCCCGCGGCCCGCGCCCCGGGCGCGCTGCCCGTGCTGCCCTACCGCAAGCCCACCAAGGGCCGCGACTACTGGGTCCTGGACGACGTCCTGCCCGACGTGGACGCGGTGCGCGCGCGCTGTCTGGCCAAGGACGACTGGGTCGAGGGCTACCCGTACACCTCGGAGACCTGGCCGGGCCTGCGCGCCATGCCGGGGCTCGAACCCGCCGAACTCGCCGTCATCGAACGGCTGGTGAAGAAGGCGACCGGCGCCAAGGAGCTGTGGGTGCAGAAGGCGCCCGGCGGCGGCACGCTCAACCACAACTGCGTCCAGGTCGTCGGCGCCGGCGAGAGCGAGCCGCGCCCGCACACCGACTCGCGCGCGCTGTGCCGGTACGCGGCCGTGCTGTACCTCAACCCGGGTGTCCCCAAGGACTGCGGCACCAGCTTCTACCGGCAGCATCTGCCGGGCGGCCGGCTCGGCGGCAATGTCGTCCAGGCCCCGCACACCAACCTGGTCGAGGCCCTCGGCACCCGCTTCGTCGCCCCGGACGCCTTCGAGGAGGACGTCCGCGTCCCGCACAAGTACAACCGCCTGCTGCTCTACAACGCCAACCTCGTGCACAGCGCGACCGGTTACACCGGTGCCACGCTGGAGGAGAAGCGCATGACGGCCGTCTTCTTCTGGATGGCCTGACGGCCCGGGGTGCGGCCGGGCCCGACGTGCGGTACGGATGGTGGGCGTGAGCGTTGTCGCCATCGTGGGCGCCGGTCCCGGACTCGGCGCCGCCGTCGCCCGGCGGTTCGGGCGCGAAGGGTACGACATCGCCCTCGTCGCCCGCGACCACGACCGGCTGGACGCGCTGGTCCGGGAGCTGGCCGAGGACGGCGTCGCCGCGCGCGCCTTCCCCGCCGACGTCCGCGAACCGGAACGGCTGGCCCGCGCCCTCGCCGACGCCGCGCGGGAGCTGGGCACCATCGAGGTGTTCCAGTACAGCCCGGTGCCGCACAAGGACTTCATGCGGCCCGTCCTGGAGACCGGCCACCGGCAGCTGACCGGGCCCATCGAGTTCTCGGTGTACGGTCCCGTCGCCGCCGTACAGCAGGTACTGCCCGGGATGCGGGCCCTGGGGCGCGGAACCATACTGTTCGTGAACGGGGGGACGGCCGTCGTGCCCCAGGTCGAGCGGGCCGGTACGTCCGTCGCGTTCGCCGCGCAGAGTGCGTACGGGCATCTGCTGCACGAACGCCTCGCCGCCGAGGGCATCCATGTCGCGCAACTCGTCGTCCCCGGCGCCATCACCCCGGGCCACGCCCGCAAGGACCCTGCCGTGCTCGCCGAGATGCTGTGGGGCATGCACCGGGAGCGGCACGGGTTCCGGCACTTCGCGGACGACCTCGACAGCCGATGACGGGTCACGCGATGGGGTGACAGCCCCTCGGCCCGCCCTGCGTGAAGGGCATTTGTGGGCGAATATGGTGACGTTGGCCGTATTGCTCCTCTCCAAGGGGGCCCCTCATGGCTGTCGAGATCCCGTCGCTCATCAAGCCGTCCAAACTGCGGGCCAGGGGTGGCCTGCTGGGCGAGTGCCTGGCGGAGTTCCTCGGGACGTTCGTGCTCATCGCCTTCGGCTGCGGAGTGGTCGCGATGGCCGTTGCCGCGCTGCCCGGCTCGGGCCGCGCCGCCACGCCCACCACGATCTTCCTCGCCGCCGGTGACTGGCTGCTGATCACCTGGGGCTGGGCGATGGCCGTCGTCTTCGGTGTCTACGTGGCCGGTGGCGTCAGCGGCGCCCACCTCAACCCCGCGGTGACCCTGGCGATGGCGGTGCGCCGCGGCTTCCCCTGGGCCAAGGTGCTGCCGTACTGGTTCGCGCAGCTGGTCGGCGCCTTCACCGGCGCGGCGCTGGTGTACCTGGTCTACCACCAGGCGATCGGCGCCTACGACGCCGCCGCCTCCGGGCCCAAGGTGAACGGGCATACGAACGCCACGTTCTCCATCTTCGCCACCTTCCCCGCGGGTTACTTCCACGGCGGGATCTGGGGCCCGCTGATCGACCAGATCGTCGGTACGGCCTTCCTGATCATGTTCATCGTCGCCGTCATCGACCTGCGCAACACCGCGGTGCAGGCCAACCTGGGGCCGCTGATCATCGGCTTCATCGTGGCCGCGATCGGCATGTCCTACGGCGCAAACGCGGGCTACGCCATCAACCCGGCCCGTGACTTCGGGCCCCGCCTGTTCACCTGGTCGGCCGGATGGGGAAGCCTGGCCTTCCCCGGCAGCGTGTCCGGCGTGTACCGCGACTACTGGTGGATCCCGATCGTCGGACCGCTGATCGGCGCCGTCATCGGGATCCTGGTCTACGACCTGTTCATCGGGGATGTGCTGGTGCTGCGCGCCAAGGACGAGGAACTGCCCGAGGCGGGCGTGATCCGACAGGTGGAGACGACCGAGGAGTAGCCCCTGCCGGGACCGGACGTGACACCGGCGCCGGGGCCTCAGGCCCTGGGCTGGGTGAAGCGGATGCGGTTGCCGAAGGGGTCGCGCAGCCCGCAGTCGATCCCGTAGGGACGCTCGGTGGGCTCCTCGATGAACTCCACGCCCTTGTCCAGCAGCGTCTTGTAGGTGCCCCGGCAGTCGTCCGTGGTGAAGATGAGCCAGCCGCCCATGACGCCCTTGGTGATCAGCTCGCGCACCTGCTCCGCGGTCTGTTCGGACATCGCGGGGGCGCCCGGCTTCTCCAGCAGGATCTGCCGCTCGGGGTGTCCGGGGACGGAGACCGTCAGCCAGCGCATGAAGCCGAGGGGGACGTCGGCGCTGACCTCAAGGCCGAGCTTGCCGACGTAGAAGTCGAGGGCCTCGTCCTGGTCGAGGACGTATATCTGGGACTGTGTGATCGCGTTGAACATGCCGTCCACGCTAGCGAGCGGACGGCGCGAGAACTTATCCGAAACTGCTCAAGCGGGCCGGGTCCAGGCCATCGTGAAGCATGTCGGCACGGCCGCGGCCACCGCCTCCTTGCGGTACCCGCGCGGCGAGCTGCCGACGATGTCGCGGAACGTGCGGCTGAAGGTGCCCGGACTGCCGAAGCCGACCTCGAAGGCGATGTCCGTGACGCTCCGGTCGCTCTCGCGCAGCAGGTACATCGCCCGTTCCACCCGGCGGCGTTGCAGATAGCGGTGCGGTGTCTCGCCGAAGGTGGCCCGGAAGGTGCGCGCGAAGTGGGCCGGTGACACATGTGTGACACGGGCCAGCGCGGGGACGTCCAGCGGTCGCGCGTAGTCGCGGTCCATGGTGTCCCGCGCGCGCAGCATCCGCCGGTTGGTCCCCTCGGTGGCGCGGCTCATCGCACCCTCCCCTCATCTCCCGCGCGTACGGCGCACGTTGTGCCCCTCACAGCGGCCGGTCGGGCCAGTCCAGCAGGCGGGCGCCGATCACCGCGGTCTGGAGCATGTAGCGGTGCGCGGGGTCGGCCGGGTCGGCGCCGGTGAGCTGGTGGATGCGCTCCAGACGGTAGGTGAGCGCGCGCACGCTCAGCGAGAGCCGGCGGGCGGCCTCGGCGGCCACGCAGCCGGCGTCGAAGTAGGCGACCAGGGTCTCCAGCAGCGGCACCGCCCCGCCCCGGGCCGCGGTCAGCGGGCCCAGCGTGTGCTGCACCAGATCGGCCATCGCCTGCCGGTCGCGCGCCAGCACCGGGTAGACCAGCAGGTCGGCGGCGCGCAGCACCGGACCGGGCAGCCCGAGCCGCTCGGCCATGTCCAGTGCGGCGAGTGCCTCCTCGTACGACTGCACCACGCCGCCGGGGCCGGTCTGCGGGCGTCCGATGGCCACCCGGCCGCCCTCGGTGGCGGCGGACGCCTGCCGGGCGAAGTGGGCGAGTACCTCGTCGGTGTCACCGGGCGCGATGCACAGCAGCCGGCCGTTCTTGGTGGTGAGCAGGATGCTGTGGGAGTCGAAGCGGGCGAGCACCTCGGCCTCCACTCGCCGGGCGACGGCGTCGCCCTCGCCGTAGGACCGGGCGCCCTCGGCGACCGCGACGGCGTGCGCGCGCGAGAGCCGCAGCCCGAACCGTTCGGCGCGCTCTGCGAGCCTTCCCAGGTCGCTGCGGCCGTAGAGCAGATCGTCGATGAACTCCCGGCGGGCCGCCTCCTCCCGGCGTACCGTCAGCCGCTGGGCGCGCTCATAGCCCTCCGCGAACACATCGACGGCCTGCTCCACGGCGGCCAGTGCCGCGAGGGTGCTCTCGGCCGAACCGGGTCCCACCGGCCAGGCGCCGCGGGCCGCGGCCAGATGCGCGACGACCAGGGCGCGCAGCCCGAGCCCCGCCTCGGCGGCCTGTTCGCCCAGCGTCCGACGGGTCTTCAGCTCCTCCCGGGTCAGCCGCCGGCCGGTGCTCGCGACCTCGGCCAGCACCCCCGCGAAGCCGTCCAGATAGCGCTCGGACATCCCCTGCTCGCTCACCCTGCCCCGTTCCCCCGTGATCTTGACGTGCCGGTGACGCTTTCTTAGCGCGATTCCGGCATGCAGACAGTAGTGAAGACTGCCGGAAACCGGCAATGCGGAAACGGTCCTCCGGGCCGCACCATCCTTTGCGGGGAGCACTACGGAGGGTTCCGGTGCCGGGCATCGCGGGGGGATGCCCGGCACCGGCGCCTCGGGGGAGCTCCGACCCGCCGTCTGACGCAAGGACGTATGCCATGGAAGCCCTCGGCGTGCTCGTCGCCGCCTGTGTGATCATCGCCGTGCTGTTGCTGCTCGGGTTCTCCCGGCTGTACCGCAAGGTCGACCAGAGCCAGGCCCTGATCGTCTCCAAGACGCGGCGCGTGGATGTGTCCTTCACCGGACAGGTCGTGCTGCCGATCCTGCACAAGGCC
Source organism: Streptomyces murinus (assembly GCF_002154555.1). Taxonomy (GTDB): domain Bacteria; phylum Actinomycetota; class Actinomycetes; order Streptomycetales; family Streptomycetaceae; genus Streptomyces; species Streptomyces murinus. Next base: position 10,656 of record NZ_MUNF01000250.1, on the reverse strand, counting down.
GAGGTCATGGACATCTCGGTGAAGACCATCGAGATCAGCCGCTCCGGTAGGGACGGGCTGATCTGCAGGGACAACATCCGTGCCGACATCCGGATCCTGTTCTTCGTCAAGGTCAACAAGACCGTCCAGGACGTCATCAAGGTCGCCCAGTCCGTGGGCACCGAGCGGGCCAGCCACCAGGACACGCTCCAGGAGCTGTTCCACGCCAAGTTCTCCGAGGCGCTGAAGACCGTCGGCAAGCAGATGGACTTCACCGACCTGTACACCAAGCGCGAGGAACTGCGGTACCACATCATCGAGTTGATCGGTGTCGACCTCAACGGCTACCACCTCGAGGACGCCGCGATCGACTATCTGGAGCAGACGCCGCTGACCCAGCTGGACCCGGCCAACGTCCTGGACGCGCAGGGCATCCGCAAGATCACCGAGCTGACCGCCGTCGAGCATGTGCGCACCAACGAGGCCAAGCGCACGGAGGAGAAGGAGATCACCCGGCAGGACGTCGACGCCCGCGAGGCCATCCTGGAGCTGGAGCGCCGGCAGGTGGACGCCGAGATCAAGCAGCGGCGGGAGATCGAGACGTCCCGCGCCCGCGAGGAGGCCGAGACCGCCCGGGTGATGGAGGAGGAGCGGCTGCGCGCGCAGACCGCGTTCCTGCGCACCGAGGAGCAGCTGGGTGTGCAGCGGGAGAACCAGGCGCGGGAGATCGCGGTCGCCGCGAAGAACCGCGAGCGGGTCATCGCCGTGGAGAACGAGCGCATCGAGAAGGACCGCCTGCTGGAGGTCATCGCCCGGGAGCGGGAGACGCAGCTGACCCAGATCTCTGCCGAGAAGGAGGTCGAGGCGGAGAAGCGGGAGATCGCCGAGGTCATCCGGGAGCGGGTCGCGGTGGACCGTACGGTCGCCGAGCAGGAGGAGTCCATCAAGAAGCTGCGCGTGGTCGAGGAGGCCGAGCGCGACCGGCAGGCCCTGGTCATCGCCGCCGAGGCGGAGGCGCAGGAGAAGCTGGTCAAGGACATCAAGGCCGCCGAGGCCGCCGAGCAGGCCGCGACGCACCGCGCCGCCGAGGAACTGACCCTGGCCGAGGCCCGGTTGAAGACCGCCGACCTCGACGCGCGGGCCAAGCTGCGGCTCGCGGAGGGCGTGCAGGCCGAGTCGGCCGCCGAGGGGCTCGCCGCGGTGCAGGTCCGGGACAAGGAGGCCGAGGTCACGGTCAAGGCCGGGCGCGCGGAGGCGGAGGCCACCGAGGCGCGGCTGCGGGCGGAGGCCGAGGGCGCGCAGGCGAAGGCGCTCGCGGAGGCCGAGGGCGCGCGGGCCAGGGGTCTCGCCGAGGCCGAGGGCGCGCAGGCGGCGGCCGCGGCGACGGAGGCGCGGCTGCGGGCCGAGGCGGAGGGCGCCCGGGCGAAGGCGCTCGCGGAGGCCGAGGGCACGAAGGCGGCGGCGCTCGCGGAGGCCACCGGTATCGGCGAGAAGCTGAAGGCCGAGGCGGCGGGGCTCACCGAGAAGGCGGCGGCGATGGCCGCGCTGGACGAGGCCTCGCGCGGGCACGAGGAGTACCGGCTGCGGCTCCAGGCGGAGAAGGAGATCCGGCTGGCCGGCCTGGAGACGCAGCGGCAGGTGGCCGAGGCGCAGGCGACAGTGCTGGCCACCGGCCTGGAGAACGCCGACATCGACATCGTCGGCGGGGAGTCCGTCTTCTTCGACCGGCTCGTCTCCGCGGTGTCCTTCGGCAAGGGCGTCGACGGCTTCATGGCCAGCTCCCGCACCGCCCAGACCCTGGCGAAGCCGTGGCTGGACGGGTCGGGCAGCTTCACGGAGGACCTGAGCCGGGTGCTCGGATCGGTGGGCACGGCGGACGTCCAGAACCTGACGGTGTCGGCCCTGCTGATGAAACTGATGAACGGCGGCGGCGCGGACGCGTCCCAGTTCCGCCAGCTGCTGGAGAAGGCGGGGGAGCTGGGGCTGGCGGACACGCCGGTCGCGTCACTGAACGGTGCCGCCCGCAACTGAGGCGAACGCCCCTGTAGGGGCGCGGGGGCCGCTTCGATGTGCGGCTCCGCCGCGTGGGCGCGAGCGGCCACGACGCACCCGCACTCCGCGACGAACCCCGCACCCCTGCGGCGAATCCGAACCCCGCTGAACCACGAAGGGCGACCATGGCCACCGAGACCGTCGACGCCGGAACGTACGACGTCCTCCGCGACCGGCTGGCCGCACACGCCGCCGAACTGGCACAGCGGGCCGAGGAACTGAACGCCCGCCGTGCCGGGGAGTTCGGCTCGACCCGCCTCGAACTCGCCTCCACCACCCACCTCAAGACCCCCCACGCGAGCCTCCGGCAGGACATCGTGGCGGTCGGCGACAAGCTCCTGCTCGGCAGCCGGGCCCGCGGCAGCGAACCCGTCCTCGCCCTCTACGACCGCGACGGCAACCGCCTCCCCGAGGACGGCGGCTTCCTCGATGACCCCGCGTTCGTACGCGAGTTCACCGCCCTGACCCGCTACTACCGCGACGCCCACCTGCTGCGTCTGCGCCGCACCGACGGCCGTCTCCTCGCGGTGTTCCGCACCGGCGAGAAGGCCGACGACATCCGCGCGCTGCGCTGGACCCTGACCGAGGACGGCCGCGCCGAGTTCCTGGACGCGCAAGGCGAGCGCGACGACGTCGTACCCCCGGCCCAGGACGTCACCTGGACCGGCACCGGCCGCGCCGACCATGTGCTGGGCCGGGAACCGTACGTCGCCGTACCCGGCGGACTCGGTGTCGCGGCCCTCGGCGGCACCCTCACCGTCCGCGCCGAGGACGGCACACAGCTGTACGCCGAGCCCGTCGCGGAACCCCTCCAGTCCCTCGCCGACGCCGCCGTGGCGTATGCGGGCGTCGGCCCCCTGACGCTGCTGCGCGTGCGGCCGTACAAGGAGGACACCGACCGCTATCTGGTCTTCAACGCCCTGACCCGGACGGTCGTCCGCCTCGACGGCATCGGCCAGGCGTGCCGGCGGCTGCCCGAGGAGCAGGGTGTCGTCTTCCCCGGCGGCTACTGCCTGGCCGGCGGACAGCACAAGGCGTACGAACTCGACGTCACCGGGCTGGAGTTCGAACAGGAGATCCGCGCGCCCAACGGCGAGGACGTGCTGTACGCCTTCCGGGACCGTTCCGGCGGCGGCACGCTCCTGCTGTCGTACAACACCCTGCGCAAGGAGGTCACGACCCCGCTGCCCTGTCAGGGCTGGGCGCTGTTCGAGGACGGCGCGCTCGCCGTGCTGCGCGCCGGGGGCGACGAGCCCGCGCACACGCATCCCCTCCAGTGGTGGACCTCGCCCTACGTCTCCGACACCCATGCCGCCGCCCTGCGCACCGGCACCGGCCCGCTCGCCCGCGTCGGCAACGCCGACCTGGTGCGGGGCCTCGCCGACTGCCTGTCCGTGGCCCGGCTGGTGGCCGACGGCATCACCACCGGCGCGGGCTACCGCGCGCTGACCGCCGCGTGCGTCCGCGCGGCCGACACCCACCACTGGCTGGCCGACCCCGAACTCGGCCGCATTCAGGAGCCGTTGGCGGCCGTACGCGAGACCGCCGAGCAGGTGCTGGCCGAGTTCGAGACGGTGCGCGAGCTGACCCGGGGGGCCGCCGAGGCGCTGGAGGAGGCCGCCGAGCGGATCGCGGCCGTGGTGCGCCGGCTGCGCGGCGAGGCCCCGCGCGAGGCCGCCGCCTGGGTGCACGGACTGACCGAACTCCGCCGCGCCCACGGCCACTTGCTCACCCTGCGCGAGCTGCGGTACGTGGACACCGAGCGGGTGGCCGCGCTGGCCGCCGGGGCGGAGTCCGACCTGGCCGCGTTCGGCAGGCGGGCGGTGACCTTCCTGTCCCGCGAGGATGCCTTCACGGCCCAGCGCGCCGAGGTGGAGCAGCTGGTGGCCGACGCGGACGCGATCCGCACGGTCGCGGACGCCGGGCCCGTCACCGAGCGCCTGGACGAGCTGGCGGACGGGCTACGCACCGTCACGGAGGTGGTCACCGGCCTCGACATCGCCGACGCCACCGTGCGCACCGCCGTACTGGAGCGGATCGCCGACGTCCTGGGCGGCGTCAACCGGGCCCGCGCCACCCTCGACGCCCGCCGCCGCTCCCTCCAGGACCAGGAGGGCCGTGCCGAGTTCGCCGCCGAGACCGCCCTGCTCGCCCAGGCCGTCACCGCCGCGCTCGCCGGCGCCACCACGCCCGAGGCCTGCGACGACCAACTCGCCTCCGTGCTGGCCCGGTTGGAGGACCTGGACGGCCGGTTCGCCGAGTTCGACGACTTTCTGACCGAACTCGCGGGCAGACGCACCGAGATCTACGAGGCGTTCGCCGCCCGCAAGCAGTCCCTCGCCGATGTCCGCGCCCGCCGTGCCGAACAACTGGCCGTATCGGCCGGGCGGATGCTGGAGACGATCGCCCGGCGCGCGGCGGGACTCCCCGACGCCGACGCGGTCACCGCGTACTTCGCCTCCGACCCGCTGGTCGCCAAGATCGTCCGTACCGCCGGTGAGCTGCGCGACCTCGGCGACAGCGTGCGCGCCGAGGAACTCGACGGCCGTCTCAAGGCCGCCCGGCAGGAGGCCGCCCGCGCCCTGCGCGACCGCGGCGACCTGTACGCCGACGACGGCCGCACCCTGCTGCTCGGCGGCCACCGCTTCGCCGTCAACACCCAGCCGCTGGACCTCGCCCTCGTCCCGGCCGCCGACGGCCTCGCCCTCGCGGTCACCGGCACCGACTACCGCGCCCCGGTCACCGACCCCGACCTCGTCTCGATGCGCCCCTACTGGGACCGGCATCTGCCCTCCGAGTCACCCGAGGTCTACCGCGCCGAACACCTCGCCGCCCGCCTCCTCACGGAGCACGGCCCGGCCGCTCTCGCCGCCGCCGACGACCTGCCGGGCCTGGTCCGCCGGGTGGCGCAGGAGTCGTACGACGAGGGCTACGAGCGCGGTGTCCACGACCATGACGCGACCCTGATCCTGACCGCGCTGCTGCCTCTGTACGACGCCGCCGGTCCCCTGCGCCACGAGCCCGCGGCCCGCGCCCGTGCCCAGCTCTTCTGGACCCACGGCACCACGGAGGCGGCCCGCGCCGCCTGGAGCCGCCGCGCCGTGTCCCTGGCTCGCGCCCGCGACGCCTTCGGGCCGACGGCGGCACTGGGGGAGCTGGTGGCGGAGCTGGCGGCGGCCCTCGGGGAGTGGGAGCCGTCCGACACCCGCGAGGGCGCGGACCGTGGCTCCGACCGCTGGTCCGCGCAGGCGGCCGCCGCCTACCTCTTCGACGAACTGACCGGCGGCAGCGGCCCCGGGAGCTTCGTGTTGGGCGGGGCGGCCCGCGCCCTGCTCGACAAGTTCCGGCAGGCGCTGGCCGGTGCGGACTACGGCCGTGACCTGGAGGGACTGACCGAACTGCGGGACCGCCGCCAGGTGGTCGAGGCCTGGCTGACCGCGTACGCCGACGCGAGCGGCAGCGACGCCGCCCCCGGTGAGCTGGCGGAGGCGGTCGCCGCCGAACTCTGCCCGGCCCTGCCCCGCTACGACGGCGACGCCCGGCTCACCACGACCGTCGAGGGCCTCCTCGGCGCCCACCCCCGGGTGGCGGGCGGCCGGCTTGAGCTGCGCCTGGACGAGTTCCTGGCCCGTACCGCCCGGCACACCGCGCACGACCTGCCCGGCTTCCGCGCCTACCAGCGCCGCCGCTCCGCCCTGCTCACCGCCGAACGCGAACGGCTGCGCCTGGCCGACCACCGGCCCCGGGTGATGCCCTCGTTCGTCCGCAACCGCCTGGTGGACGAGGTCTACCTCCCGCTGATCGGCGACAGCCTCGCCCGCCAGCTGGGCACCACCGGCGCCGGCAAGCGCACCGACACCGGCGGCCTGCTCCTGCTGGTCTCGCCGCCCGGCTACGGCAAGACGACGCTCATGGAGTACGTCGCCGACCGGCTCGGCCTGATGCTGGTCAAGATCAGCGGCCCGGCGCTCGGCCACTCCGTCACCTCGCTGGATCCGGCCGACGCCCCGAACGCCACCGCGCGCCGCGAGATCGAGAAGATCAACTTCGCCCTCGCGGCGAGCAACAACACCCTGCTCTACCTGGACGACATCCAGCACACCTCGCCCGAACTCCTCCAGAAATTCATCCCGCTCTGCGACGCCACCCGGCGCGTGGACGGCGTGTGGAACGGTGAGCCCCGCACCTACGACCTGCGCGGCAAGCGGTTCGCGGTGTGCATGGCGGGCAACCCGTACACGGAGTCCGGGGAGCGGTTCCGCATCCCCGACATGCTCGCCAACCGCGCCGACGTATGGAACCTGGGCGACGTCCTGACCGGCAAGGAGGACGCCTTCGCGCTGAGCTTCGTGGAGAACGCCCTGACCGCCAACCCGGTCCTCGCCCCTCTCGCCGCCCGCGAGCACGCCGACCTGGAGCTGCTGGTCCGGCTGGCCGCGGGCGACCCGACAGCCCGCCCCGACCGGCTGTCCGCCGCGCTTCCCCCCACCGAACTCGACACCACACTCGCCCTGTTGCGCCACGTCCTCGCCGTCCGCGACACGATCCTCACGGTCAACGCCGCCTACATCGCCTCCGCCGCCCAGTCCGCCGACGCCCGCACCGAGCCGCCGTTCCGCCTCCAGGGCTCGTACCGCGACATGAACAAGATCGCCCAGCGGCTGCGCCCGGTCATGAACACCGCCGAGCGCGAGGCCGTCGTCCAGGACCACTACACGGCCGAGGCCCAGACCCTGACCACGGGCGCCGAGGCCAACCTCCTCAAACTCGCCGAACTTCGCGGCGAGTTGGACGCCACCCGCGCGGCCCGCTGGACCGACATCAAGACCGCCCACATCCGCACCCGCACCCTCGGCGGCCCCGACCAGGACCCTCTGACCCGCGCGGTCGCGGCGCTGACGGTACTGGCGGACAGGGTGGCAGCGGTGGAATCGGCGATCATCCGGGCCACCGGCCACCCCTCCGACTGAGCCGGCTCAGCGCGGGGCCCGTAGGTGATCGTCGAGCTGCTTGAGGCGGTGCCAGGAGGTGAGGCCAGTGTCGTCGCCGAGCGGGTCGTGCAGGGCGGGCCGAGCCGGAGGGGGCTTGCGGCCAGGGGCTGTCGGCTCGGTGTACCGGGATCCGGCTACGCCCGTGTGGTGTGGGTGAAGCCGAGTGAGGTCAGTCCTTCCGACCGGCACAGTCTGTCGGATGGACCGCCGACTTCGGTCTGGAGGAGTTGGTAGGCGGCGCCGTGGGACTGGCCCCAGTGCATCGCGGCCTGCCACAGAACGCGGCCCAGCCCCTGACCTCGGGCCTCGGGCAGGACGGCGAAGTACTGGGGGAGGAGCTGGGGGCACCCGATCGCGTCGGGCCGTACCTCCATGGGGCCGATCGCGCCTACGACGCGGTCCTCGACGACGGCGGCCAGCACCGGGCCACACTGGCCGGCGCGCATCCGGGTGTGGAGGAAGGCCAGGCCGTCGGCTGCCATGGCGGCGGCGAAGAAGGCGAAGGTCTCCCGCACGACGGCCGGCCAGTCGGTGACGGGGCGGACCGGGCCTCCGGGGTCCGGGCAGGGGCGGGCGGTGAAGTCCTGGAGCTGGATGCGGGTGCCGCGCGGGCGGCCGGTCTCCGGGCCGAGAGGACGTACGACGCTCGCGTGGACCACGTCATGCACCGCGGCGAGTTTCGCGGCCAGTTCGGCGGCGTCCTCCACGATGCCGCGATGGCGCCCGTAGGCGAAGACCTTGACAGCGCCGCGTCCGCGTCGTGTCAGGGTGGGGATGAGGGTGTGATCCGGTTGGTGGACCACGTCCTCACGGAGCACGGTCTCGCTCTTCTCGCCGCTCCAGCGCCGGTCCTTGTCGTAATGCAGGAACGGCCGCTCGGGGACTGCCGCCCGCAGGGTGTCCTCGAAGAGGTCGACGGTGAGGGCGTGAGGGTGGACGGGACCGAGAGTCGGCACGACAGGAGCGGTCAGTACGGGCCGGAGCCACTCCCAGTGGAAGAACATGAGCGGCTCCTTCATTCGAGTTGCGGCCGGTGAACGGCTTGCGCTGCCGCAGATGGGTCGATAGAGCCCACTGCTGTCGCTCCTACCAGCGCGACAGCGCCGACCGGTGACGGGGGTCAAGGGCGGCCACGGCGGCGGCAGCGGCGTCGATCTTGGCGTTCTCGGCGAGCAGGTGGGTACCGGCGGCGATGAACCGGGCGATGCGGAGCGGGGCGCACAGGGTCCCGGGCGAGCCCACCGGGACGGCCCAGTACGCGCCGACGCCCTCGTGCGCTTCGGTGGCGTCCGTTTCTGGGACCCCCACGTAGGCCTCAGGGCCGAATACGACAACACCGTCACGACGCCAGTCGTTCACGGCCTCGCGCCAAGCCCTGGGCACACCGGCCGGGACAAGGGCGTAGTAATAGCACCCGCGTCGTCGGTCACAGATCACGGGACCGCCTTGCAGTGCCTCGTCCAGGACGGCTTCGACGTCGGCCCGCTCTGTGCTCATCGCCACGGCGTGGACGAGCGCGCCGGGCAGCCGGACGGCGGCGAACAGAGTGCCGCACGGCAGCAGGGTGACACCGGCCGTTCGCCACTCCACCCGGGCGCGCTCGCGGTCGGCCTCGGGGAGGACGGACAGCAGCCAATGCTCGGCGGCCAGACGCCGGTCGGCGGCGGTGGTATGGACGCGGACGACGTCAGTGCTCGCCTCTACCGGCGGCTTCTCGCTATGGGCGGCCATGGCGGTATCACTCCACTACGCTGTGTTGCCCGGCTATCACTCATGACAGTAGATAGGCGAGACAATCACTTGTAGTGACCGCGAGTACGGGTAAGGGCCCGTCGTGGGCGTGCGAGGGGACACCGTGGGGCAACGGGCGAGTGAAACCCCGACCGGGGGTCAGGGAGTGCCCGGGCGGGGACGGTCAGGCATCATCTCGGGCTACGTCTTCCGGGTCGTACGGGAGCAGTTGGGGCACACACAGGACGGCCTCGCCGAACTGTTCGGGGTGGCACCGGACACGGTCGCCGGCTGGGAGACGGGGCGCCGCCCGCTGACCTCCCTGCCGGTGGGGCAGGTGCTGGCACACCGCAACCGGCTCATGCGGCTGGGCACGGCCCCCGCCCTGCTTTCCGCCCTCGAACGAGCGATGGAAGCTGACGTACTGCTGGCCGGCGCCCTGGAGGACGAGACGCCCACCAAGCCCAACCCACTTGGCGCGTGGGTCATGCGGCGCGACCTGGTGGAGATCCTGACCTGGCCCCTCAACGGCACCTCACCCAGTCCCCTGCGCGCCCTCCCGACGCCCTCCCGTGCCCGCCGCGGCCCGGTGCCGACGGCGCCGGAACTGTCCAAGGCCGCCCGGTGCTGCTTCTTCAGCCGCATGCGGGAATCAGCCGAACAGGCCCGAGGAGGACGGGACTTCCTGCTGCGTCGTCAGGCTCTCTACCTCGCCGGGTTCGACCGGAGCGCCGACACCTCCGCGTGGCTGGCACACCAGCAGCGGACCGAGCGGCCGGACGACTGGCTGACGCGGTGGCTCAACTCCCGCTCCGTCGCCGCCGTGGCCGCACGTCAGGGCGACCGGGACCGCATGGCCCACTTCATCGGCCGCACCCTGGGCGACAGTGACCGGGCCGAGGCGGCGAACCTGAACTACTGGGCGTACTGGGTCGGGGAGACCCCGCACGTCCAGCTGTCGGATGCCTTCATCGGCGAGACGACACCAGGGCCCTGGAACGGTGACCGCCTGTTGGCCCACCTCGTCCGCGGCCTCGTGCCGCAGCACGGCTTCTTCGACCTCAACGTCCACACCCTGTGGGCGCTGCTCGCCGTCCGCCCGGACTTGCTGCGCGGCCGGTCGGAGGCCGGGGAGATGCTGCGTGGACGTCTTCCGGTGATGTTGGATGACTCCGGGCTTTCGCCGCAGGCGCGGCGGGAGCTGGAGGGCATCCGGTACGCGATCCGCCTCGCCGAGGCGTGAAAGGGGACACCCGTGGATGACCAGGACCTGGCGGACGTGGCCCACTTCCTGTGGGAGGCGGGCACGCTGAAGGCGGCCCGGCGAACGGGCTGGTGGATGGCGGGCGTTCGGGACCCCGAGAGCGTCGCCGAGCACGCGTGGCGTACGTCCGTCATCGCCTCGGTCATCGCCACGCTGGAGGGCGCCGACGCCGCGCGCGCCGCGCATCTGGCGGTGTGGCACGACTCGCAGGAGACGCGTACGGGTGATGTGAACCACCTGGGCAAGAAGTACGCGGCCCCGGGGAACCCGGTCGCGGTGACGGCGGACCAGACGGCGGGCATGCCCGAGGTCCTTCGCTCCGCGATCCGTGCCGTCGTCGCCGAGTACGAGGCGCGCGAGACACCGGAGGCCGTCTGCGCGCGCGACGCGGACAAGCTGGAGTGCATGTTGCAGGGCCTGGAGTACAAGGGGCAGGGGTACGAGGCGGCCCAGCGATGGGTCGACAACAGCCGGTCCCGGATCGTCACCGAGTCCGGCCGGCTGCTCGCCGACCAGCTGCTGGCTCAGGCCCCGCTCGACTGGCTGCGCGCGGCCATGGGGGAGCGCGGCTGATCAGGAGCGCGTGTTCTTCAGGGTCTCGATGAAGGGGGTGAAGACGGGGAGGGGGAAGGTGAGGGT
>NZ_MUNF01000025.1 GCF_002154555.1 Streptomyces murinus | reverse complement strand
GCCCGGCACCGGCGCCGGGCACCGGGTGGACCTGTTCGCGGTGCTGCTCTGCTTCCTGATCGCCTGGCTGCTCACCCTCGGCATCCGCAGCGCGGCCCGCTTCGAGACGATCGTGGTCGGGGTGAAGGTGCTGGTGGTGCTGCTGGTCATCGGGGTGGGCCTGTTCCATATCGACAGCGCGAACTACCACCCGTTCTTCCCCTACGGGATCAGCGGCGCCTTCACGGGTGCGGCGACGGTGTTCTTCGCGGTGTTCGGCTACGACGCGATGTCGACCGCCGCCGAGGAGTCCAAGGACGCGCAGCGGCACATGCCGAGGGCGATCATCTACTCGCTGGTGATCGCCATGGTGCTGTACGTGGCGGCCTGTCTGGTGCTGACCGGTATGCAGAACTACAAGTACATCGACAAGGAGAGCGGGTTCAGTACGGCCTTCAAGTCGGTCGGGCTCAACGCGCTCGCGGACGTGATCGCGGTGGGCGCCATCATCGGCATCCTCACGGTCATGTTCACGTTCATGCTGGGGGTCACCCGGGTCTGGTTCTCCATGTCCCGGGACGGGCTGCTGCCCCGCTGGTTCGCCAAGACGCATCCGACGCGGCATGTGCCCACCCGGGTGACCTGGATCGTCGGGGCGGCGTCCGCGCTGATCGCCGGGTTCCTGCCGATCGGGGAGGCGGCCGAGCTGACCAACATCGGGATCCTGCTGGCGTTCGTGGTGGTCTGCGTGGCGGTGATCGTGCTGCGCCGGCGGCGCCCGGACCTGCCGCGCGCCTTCCGTACGCCGTGGGTGCCGTTCGTGCCCGCGCTGGGTGTCGTCTTCTCGATCTGGCTGATCACGTTCCTCCAGTGGCAGACCTGGGTGCGGTTCGCGGTGTGGTTCGTGATCGGCTGCGTCGTCTACTTCACCTACTCCTACAAGCGTTCGGCGCTGGCCGGGCGGACCACCGACTGATCACTCCCCCATGACCAGGCCGTCCTGGGCGGCGCCCCGGCTGAGCACCACGTCCCGGATCCGGTCCCGGACCCCGGCGAGGTCGGCGCCGCCCGCGACGGCCCGGTCCACGTCGACCACGCGCCCGGCGTCGAGGTCGTACAGCTGCGGCACGAACTCGGCCCGCGTCACCCGCCAGCGCTCGCCGGTCCGCGCGGGCGGGGCGAAGGTGAAGCGGGCGAGGGTGGACTCGTTGCCTCGCGGGTCCCGGGAGCCGTTGCCGTCGTCCAGTTCGTCGGAGATCTGGTCGCCGAGGCCGTAGACCACCCAGGTGCCGTTGACCTTCTCGTACGGCTGCGGGACATGGGTGTGGGCGCCGAGGATCAGGTCGATGTCCGGACGGTGTCCGTCGGCGGCGGCGGTCAGTTCGCGGGCCAGGGCGGCCTGGTCCTCGGTGGGGGCGTCGTCGGCGCCCGCGCCCCAGTGCAGGGAGAGGACGACCACATCGGCGCCGGCCTTGCGGGCGGCGCGGGCGTCGGCGGTGATCCGGTCGGCGTCGATCGGGCGGAGCGCCCAGGGCTGCCCGCTGGGCAGCGGCTGCTCGGTGTCGAAGGTGTACGACAGCTGCGCGACCGTGGCGGAACCGGCGCGGTAGAGGGCCGGGCGCCGGGACTCGTCCGCGCTGCGGGCGGTGCCGACGTGCTTGAGGCCCGCCGCGTCCAGCGTGTCGAGGGTCCCCCGGATGCCGTCGGCGCCGTTGTCCAGGGCGTGTTCGGAGGCGGTGGCGCAGCCGTCGTAGCCGGTCATGGCGAGGTCCTGGGCGAGCTGTGGCGGGGACAGCGGGGCCGTGCCCCCGGCGCCGTCCTCCAGGTGGCACAGCGCCAGATCGGCGCCGTGGACGAGGGGTTCGACGCCCAGGAGCATGGGCCGGAAGTCGTAGCCGCCGCCGGAGGCGTCGGAGGAGGCGCGTTCGAGGACGGCGGGGTGGGTGAGGATGTCGCCGGTGGCGACGAGGGTGAAGCCGCGGCCCCCGGGCGGCCCTGCGGCTCCCCTTTGGCCGGATTCCTGGCGGGCCTGCTGGGAGCAGGCGGCCGCCGCCGTGAGGACAACGGTCAGGGCCAGGGCCACCTGGTGTCTGCGTCCGATCATCGGCTCACCCCTCGGGATCTGCGTCAGCACGTCAGTACGGCTGTCGTATTTACCGACCTTGCCGTGACGGGCATATGGGTATGAAGCCGACTCTCCGTCCAAACGGGCCGGGTCCTCTCATTGACCCATCCGGTGCCCCCACAAGGGGCCGCCGGGCGGCTGTGAAGACTCTCACGCCACGGCACCGGGACGCGTTTGTCCTCGTGTACCCCCGCGGGGCCGGTGGGACGCAAGCGGCGCGCACCCTCACCGATCCGCCCGGTACCGTGATGAAACCGGGGGTCAGGTCAAACCTTGGCAAAGCGCCTTGCTGTGGGCCCCGTTGGGGCAATGGGCTGTCCTCATCCGCGTTCCGGGCGAGGGCGGGTCCCCGGGGATCGGGCGACCCGTACGCACCGGAGGAAGGGCAGGAAGGAAATGCCGCACACAGGTCACGAGAACACCGACGGCGCGGACGGCGTCGGTGGTGAACTGGTCGTCCCCATGGCGTGGTTGTACGCCGAGTACATCGCCGACGAGCTGCTGCGCACCGGCGATCTGATGCCCCCGACGTCCTTCGAGTTCCGGGCGGGCCGGGACGCGCTGGCGCTGACCGTCTTCCTGTCCGACACCGAGGGGGAGCTGTCCGGCATCCGGGTCGTCTCCCAGCTGGAGAACTGGCTGTCGCTGACCGCCTGCGACCATCCGTGGCAGGACTGGGTCCGCACCCGGATGGCCGACCTGACCGCCCGCGCCGCCGGCTCCCCCTCCCCCGACCTGGCCCTCGCCCAGGACGCCTGGCGCTGGCTGGAAGAGACCGAACTCCTGGCCACCGACCTGGACGCGGTACCGGGCGCCGGCACCCCGGCCGACGAGGACGACGGCCCGAAGGTGTGGACCCCGGCGTGGCAACTGGGGCTGCCGCTGGGGCACTTGGCGATCCATCTGTTCTGAGGCGGGCCCGTGCGACCACTCCGAGGGCCACGCGGACCGGCGCTCGGTGGGGGGCCGGGTCCGACCGGCCCGAGGGCGGTCCTCGCCGGGTGCGCGGGCAGCCGATTGCGGGCCCCGGAGGCGGGCGCCTCGGCCGTGATCGCCTGCCTCGGTGGGCCACGCCGACCGTCGGGCGCGGGCCTGGCACCGCCGTTCGCATCACCGGGCCGCGGCCGCGAGCGCCGCGGAGACAGGAGCCGCGGAGACAGGAGGCGCGGAGACAGGAGGCGAGGCCGGGCCGTGTCGCGAGGCCCATCGGTGTCGTCGTCTGTCGCGCTGTCGGTTCGGCCCGAGGGCACCCGCGCGCCCCTGGGCCACCGCCCGGCCCCTCACTTCAGCAGGCGGGACAGTCTTCGGTCCGCCAGGGGTTTGCCGCCCGTCTGGCAGGTGGGGCAGTACTGGAGGGAGGAGTCGCTGAAGGAGACCTCGCGGATGGTGTCGCCGCAGACCGGGCAGGGTTCGCCGGTGCGGCCGTGGACACGCAGGCCGCTCTTCTTCTCGGACTTCAGCCGGCCCGCGGCCACGCCCCGGGAGCGTTCGACCGCCTGGGTCAGCGTGCCGCGCAGCGCGTCGTAGAGGTGGTGGGTCTCCTCCGGGGTGAGGGAGGCGGCGAGTTTGAAGGGGGACATCTTCGCGGCGTGCAGGATCTCGTCGCTGTACGCGTTGCCGACCCCCGCGATCAGGGACTGGTCCCGCAGGGCCCCCTTGAGCTGCCGTCTCTCGCCCGTGAGGAGGGCCGCGAAGCGGGCCTCGTCGAAGTCGGCGGCCAATGGGTCGGGGCCGAGGCGGGCGATCCCCGGCACCTGCGCCGGATCGCGGACCACGTACACCGCGAGCCGCTTTTGCGTGCCGGCCTCGGTGAGGTCGAAGCCCTCGCCGGTCTCCAGCGCCACCCGCAGCGCGAGCGGGCCCTTGCCCGGCTTGGGCGGTCCGTCCGGCAGCCGGTCCCGCCACTGGAGCCAGCCGGCCCGGGCCAGATGCGTCACCAGGTGCAGCCCGCTGTCCGCCACGAGGTCCAGGAACTTGCCGTGCCGGCGCACCTCGGTCACCCGGGCGCCCTCCAGGGCGGTGACGGGCGGGTCGTACGTCTTCAGCACGCTGACGGCGACCGGCAGCACCCGAGCCACCCGGGCGCCGACCAGGTGCTCGGTGAGGAAATCCGTCAGCGCTTCCACCTCGGGCAGTTCCGGCATACGTCCAGAGTGCCACCCACCACCGACAACGCCCCCCGGCCCACCCGGTCGGCCCGCACCCTCTCGGCGGTCCCCCGTTCAGCCGTCGTCCAGCCGGAACTCGCACCACACCGCCTTGCCGCTGCCCCGCGCCTCCACGCCCCAGTCGTCGGCCAGCATGTCCACCAGCAGCAGCCCACGCCCGGACACGCCCTCCTCGCCCGCGTCCCGGCGCCGGGGCAGGGCGCTGGAGGAGTCCTCCACCTCGATCCGCAGCCGGTGCCCGGCGCCGACGAGGGATCGCAGGGTGACAATCGCCGCGCCCTCGGTGTGCACCAGGACATTGGTCATCAGCTCGTCCGCGGCCAGCTCGATCTCGTCCGCCCGCTCACCCGCGCCCCATGCCCGCACCGCCGATCTGATCATGTGCCGGGCCTGGGTGAGGGCCTCCGGGTCGCCGGGCGCCACATGCTGCTGGAGCCGGCCGCAGGCCCGCGCGGTCTCCGGCTCCCGGCGGCGCAGCAGAAGCAGGGCCACGTCGTCCTCGCCGCCGCGCTCCTCGGCCAGCTGGATCAGCCGGTCGGCGAGGTCGTCCACGTCCTCGGGCCCGGCGCAGACCTGCTCCGCCAGGCCCCGCATGCCGTCGTCCAGGTCGGCGCCGGGCTGTTCGACCAGCCCGTCGGTGCACAGCAACAGGGTCTCTCCCGGGTCGAGTTCGAGGGTGGAGACGGGATACTCCAGGCCGCCGAACTCCGCCGAGAGCCCGAGCGGCAGCCCGCCCTCCACCTGGACCCGCCGGCATCCGCCGGGCCCGCGGGTCAGCGGGTCGATGTGCCCGGCGCGCACCATCTGCACCACCCCCGTGGACAGGTCGGCCTCCGCGTACAGGCAGGTGGCGAAGCGGTCGGTGTCGAGCTCGTGCAGGAAGACGGAGGCGCGGGCCATCACGGCGGCCGGGGTGTGCCCCTCGGCGGCGTAGGCGCGCAGCACGATGCGCAGCTGGCCCATGACGGCCGCCGCGTGGGTGTCATGGCCCTGGACGTCGCCGATGACCGCGCCGACCCGGCCGCCGGGCAGCGGGATCACGTCGTACCAGTCGCCGCCGATGTCCCGGCCGAGCGCGGCCGAACGGTAGCGCACGGCGATGTCGGCGCCCGGCACGTTCGGGATGGTGCGCGGCAGCATGGCCTGCTGGAGGCCCTGGGCCAGGTCCTTCTGCTGCTCGTAGAACATGGCCCGCTGAAGGCTCTGCGCGATGCTGCTGCCGAGCGCGACGAGGACACCGCGCTCCTCGTCGGAGAAGCCGCGCCGGTCGCTGTAGAGCAGGCCCATCGCGCCGATCGGGCGGCCCTGGGCGATCAATGGCAGATAGGCGGCCGAGGCGATGTCCAGATGGGTGATCTGCGGCCACAGGAGCGGGTACTCCTCGGCGAACTCCTCCGGGGTCTCGACGAACCGGGGGCTCAGGGTGCGCACGACCTCGCTCATGGGGTACGGCTCGTCGATCCGGTTCACCTGGGTGGCGGGTACGAAGCTGCCGGGCGGCGCCTCCGCGACGAGCCGGATCCGCCCGGCCTCCACCAGGGCCATCACAAAGCTGGCCGCGCCCAGGCGGCGGATGCCGTGGGTGTCCTTGAGCACGTCGATGACGTCCTGCACGGTACGGGCGTGCGCGAGGGCCGCGGAGACGACCTGGACGATGTTGGTCTGCTGGCGGAAGGCGAGTTCCTGCGCCGCGCGCATGCTGCGGGACGTGCTGTCGGCCAGTTCCTCGGTGGCGTCCCGCACGATGCCGACGACCCGGCGGGGCCGCCCGGAGTCGTCGCGGCGGATATAGCCCTGGGTGTGGGTCCAGCGCGGGGTGCCGTCGCGGCAGCGGATGCGGAAGTAGGCGCCGTAGTTCTCGCCGCCCTCCTTGATGACCTGGGCGATGAGGGCGTCGAGCCGGGCCGCCTCGGGCTGCGGCACCCGCAGGACCAGGGATCCGGGGCGTCCGTCGAACTCCTCGGGCAGCAGGTCGAAGACCTCGTGCGCCTCGGCGTCCATGTGGAACAGGCCCTTGTCCAGGTCCCAGTCGAAGGTGCCCATGTGGTTGAGCGCCAGAATCGGGTCCGGGTGGGCGGGCCAGTCCTCCGGGAG
>NZ_MUNF01000249.1 GCF_002154555.1 Streptomyces murinus | reverse complement strand
CGTACGGGCCGCCGCGGCGGCGGGCTCCGGGCATCCCACGTCCTCGATGTCCGCCGCCGACCTGATGGCCGTACTCCTCGCCAACCATCTGCGCTACGACTTCGAGCGCCCCGAGCATCCCGCCAACGACCGCTTCGTGCTGTCCAAGGGCCATGCCTCGCCCCTGCTGTACTCCGCGTACAAGGCGGCCGGCGCCGTCGAGGACGGCGAGCTGATGACCTTCCGCAAGCTCGGCAGCCGGCTCGAAGGACATCCGACACCCCGCAGGCTGCCCTGGGTGGAGACCGCCACAGGCTCCCTCGGCCAGGGTCTGCCCGTAGGGGTCGGCATCGCCCTCGCCGGGCTGCGCCTGGACCGCACCGGCTACCGGGTGTGGGTGTTGTGCGGGGACAGCGAGCTGGCGGAGGGCTCGGTGTGGGAGGCCGCCGAGCACGCCGGGTTCGAGAACCTGGACAACCTGAAGGTGATCGTGGACGTCAACCGGCTCGGGCAGCGCGGCCCCACCCGGCACGGCCACGACCTGGACGCCTACGCCCGCCGTTTCCAGGCCTTCGGCTGGCACACCATCGAGATCGACGGCCATGACGTGGACGCGATCGACCGGGCCTACGGGGAGGCGCTGTCCACCACCGGGCAGCCCGTCGTGATCCTCGCCCGCACCCTCAAGGGCAAGGGCGTGGCCGCCGTGGAGGACCAGGAGGGCCACCACGGCAAGCCGCTGCCCGACGCCGACGAGGCCATCGCCGAGCTCGGCGGCCCCCGTGCGCTGCACATCCGCGTGGGCGAGCCGCCGGCCGCCGCCGCGCTGCGCGACCGCACCACCGAGGTGATCCGGCTCCCGCGCTACGACAAGGGCGACGAGGCCGCCACCCGGGACGCCTTCGGCGCCGCCCTCGCCGCCCTCGGCGACGCGCGCGGCGACATCGTCGCCCTGGACGGCGAGGTCGGCGACTCCACCCGCACCGAGGAGTTCGGCAAGGCGCACCCCGAGCGCTTCTTCGAGTGCTACATCGCCGAGCAGCAACTCGTCGCCACCGCCGTGGGAATGGCGGTGCGCGGCTGGGTGCCGTACGCCGTGACCTTCGCCGCGTTCCTCACCCGCGCCCACGACTTCGTGCGCATGGCGTCCATCAGCGGCTCCGGGATCAACCTCGTCGGCTCGCACGCCGGGGTCGCCATCGGGCAGGACGGGCCCTCGCAGATGGGCCTGGAGGACCTCGCCATGTTCCGCGCCATCCACGACTCCACGGTGCTCTACCCCTGCGACGCCAACCAGACCGCCCGGCTGGTCGCCACCATGGCCGGTCTCGACGGCATCCGCTATCTGCGCACCTCCCGCGGCAAGACCCCGGTGCTCTACGACGCCGACGAGGAGTTCCCGGTCGGCGGCAGCAAGACGCTGCGCTCCTCGGAGGAGGACCGGCTGACGATCGTCGCCGCCGGGGTCACCGTGCCCGAGGCGCTGGCGGCCGCCGACCGGCTCGCCGAGGACGGCATCGCGGTCCGGGTGATCGACCTGTACTCGGTCAAGCCCGTCGACGCCGAGACGCTGCGCCGGGCCGCCGAGGACACCGGCTGCCTGCTCACCGTCGAGGACCACCACCCCGAGGGCGGTATCGGGGACGCGGTCGCGGAGTCCTTCGCCGACGGCCGTCCGGTGCCCCGCCTGGTCCGGCTCGGGGTCCGTACGATGCCCGGCTCGGCCGCCCCCGACGAGCAGCTGCACGCCGCGGGCATCGACGCCCTCGGCATCGTGGCCGCGGCGAAACTGCTGGTGGAGGAGGCGGTGGTGCGGTGAGCGAGGACGCGGACCGGCCGATACGGGCCGGCCGTCGCACCGTAGGGATCCAGCGGCCGGGAAAGGTCCTCTTCCCCGGCCGCGGGGGCGCCCCGGAGTACACCAAGGGCGACCTCGCCGACTACTACCACTCCATCGCCCCCCATCTGCTGCCGCACCTCAGGGGCCGCCCGCTGATGCTGGAGCGCCACCCGGACGGGATCGACGGGCCGCGGTTCATGCAGAAGAACACCCCCGAGCACTACCCGGAGTGGATCACCCGCGCCGTGGTCGCCAAGGAGGGCGGCACCGTCACCCATGTGGTGTGCGACGACACCGCCACCCTCCTCTTCCTCGCCGACCAGGCCTGTGTCACCCCGCACCGCTGGCTGTCCCGCACCGACCGCGCCGCCGGCCCCGACCACCCCGACCGGCTGGTGTTCGACCTCGACCCGCCGGACGACGACTTCGCCCCGGTCCGCGCGGCCGCGGCCGTGCTGCGCACGCTGCTGGACGAACTCGCCCTGCCCGCCGCCCCGATGACCACCGGCTCGCGGGGACTGCACCTCGTCGTCCCGCTCGACGGACGTCAAGACTTCGACGAGGTACGGCGGTTCGCCCACGAAGTCGCCGAACTCGCCGTCGCACGGCACCCGGACCGGCTCACCACCGCCGTCCGTAAGGAGGACCGCGGCGGCCGCCTCTATCTCGACGTGCAGCGCAACGGCTACGCACAGACCGCGGTGGCCCCCTACGCGGTCCGCGCCCGCCCGGGCGCCCCCGTCGCCGTGCCCGTCGCCTGGCCGCAGCTGGAGGATCCCGGACTCCACGCCCGCCGCTGGACCATCGCCGACGCCCTGGAGCAGGCCCGCACCGACCCGTGGGCGGAGCTGCCGGCCAGGGGCCGCGGCCTGGGCCCCGCACGGCGGCGTCTCGCGGAGCTGCGCGACTGAGGACTGAGGACGGCCCGAAGGTTTGGCCACGGGATGAACGGCCACCCGCACCAAGAGGTGGCCATGTCGAACACACATCGCACATCACGGACACGGAATTCACGGGAATCCCAAGAGTCCCCCCAGGAAGCCGAGCGCGAAGAAGAGCGCGAAGCTCGGCAAGAAATCGAACAGGAGCCGGAGGCGGAGCCCCGGAAGACCCGGAAAGGTTCCCGGCCGTCCCCCGGCGGCGAAGAGTCCATAGGCGAAGAGTCGATACACGAGCCCGAAGGGCGTCGGCCGCCCCTCATGGAGGTACTGCGGCAGGCGCGCGGCCAGCTCGCCGAGCTGACCGGACTCGAAGCCGAATCGGTGTCCTCCTTCGAGCAGACCGAGGACGGCTGGTCTCTCGAGGTCGAGGTACTGGAGCTGTCCAGGGTGCCGGACACCATGAGCCTCATGGGCGGCTACCAGGTCGAACTCGACCGGGACGGACAGCTCACCGGCTACCGGCGGGTCCGCCGCTACGAACGCGGCAGAGCCGACCCGCGACCCGGCGGCCACTAGCGGGCCGCACCGATCGGACCATCAGCGACTATCCCGGAGGAGGAACGGCCGGCATGACCGTAGTCCCGGCACAGCAGACCGGCGGCGGAGGCAGCAGCGGCCTCTACGACGTACTGGAACTGGTTCTCGACCGCGGCCTGGTGATCGACGCCTTCGTGCGCGTCTCCCTGGTCGGCATCGAGATCCTGAAGATCGACGTCAGGGTCGTCGTGGCGAGCGTCGACACGTATCTGCGCTTCGCCGAGGCATGCAACCGCCTCGATCTGGAATCCGGACCCAACAAGCGCCCCGGCCTGCCCGATGTGGTCGGCCAGGTCACCGAGTCCGGTGCGCGCGGCAAGTCCAAGGGCGCCCTCTCCGGCGCCGCCGAGACCGTATCCGACGCGTTCAAGCAGGCGCGGGAAGAGGGCGAGGAGCGCCCCCGTACCCGTAAGGCCGCGGCCCGCCGCAAGGAGGAGCAGGAGTGAGCACGTACGTCTACGGGATCACCGCCCGTTCGCACCCGGCGCTCCCCGAGGGGATGACCGGCGTGGGCGAACCGGCCAGGACCGTGCGCGTCCTCGCCGAGGGTGAGCTGGCCGCGCTGGTCAGCGAGGCCCCCGAGGGGCTGCGCCCCAAGCGCCGGGACCTGCTCGCCCACCAGAACGTGCTCGCCGAGGCGGGCGCCGGCGGCTGTGTGCTGCCCATGCGGTTCGGCAACGTGGCCCCCGACGACGACACCGTCACCCAGGTCCTCGAAGAACGCGCCGAGCACTACCGGGAGCGGCTCGCCGCCCTGGACGGCAAGGTCGAGTACAACGTCAAGGCCCATCACATCGAGGAGGCCGTACTGCATCTGGTGATGGCCGAGCAGGCGGACATACGCGCCCTCGCGGACGCCAACCGCAAGGCGGGCGGCGGGAGTTACGACGACAAGCTGCGCCTCGGCGAACTGGTCGCCGGTGCCGTCAAGGCCCGGGAGGCCGCCGACGCCGCCGAGGTGCGGGGCCTGCTGGAGCCGGCCGCCGCCGCGGTCAGCGCCGGACCCCAGTCCACCGGCTGGCTGCTCAACGACTCGTTCCTGGTGGCCCGCGACACCGCCGAGGACTTCCTGGCCGCCGTCGAGCGGGTCCGTGCCGACCGCCCCCACCTGGAGCTGCGCGTCAACGGCCCGCTGCCGCCGTACAGCTTCGTCGAACCGGGCCCAGCCCAGCCGGCGGAGACCACCGCCCCGGCCCCCTAGGGGGCGACCGGGTGACCCAGCGGCCCGGACGGAGACCGGAAGGAGGACCCCATGGGACTGATCAAGGAAGTGCTGCTGCTGCCCTTCGCGCCCGTGCGCGGCAGCGGCTGGGCGATCAACCAGGTGCTCCGCGAGGCGGAACGTATCTATTACGACCCCGCCACCGTACGGGCCGAACTCGCCCGCCTCGAAGAGCAGTTGATGTCGGGCGAGATCACCGAGGAGGAGTTCGACCGGCGCGAGGACGAACTGCTCGACCGGCTGGAAGCCCCCCAGGGCCCCGGCGACACCACAGGCAACGGAACGGGACGATGAACCGAACGGCACTGGGCCTCGCCATAGGGGCCGGATACTTCCTGGGACGCACCAGGAAACTGAAGATGGCCATCGCGGTCGGCTCGCTCGTGGCGGGCAAGAAGCTCAACCTCGGCCCGGGCGCGCTCGCCGACCTCGCACGCCAACAACTGCGCGACAACCCGCAGTTCAAGGAGATCGGCGATCAGCTGCGCACCGATCTGCGGGGCGTCGGCAAGGCGGCCTCCGGGGCCATGGTCGAACGCCAGATGAGCACCCTCGCCGACCGCCTCCACGACCGTACGGCCCAGGTGCGCGGCGAACTCCCCGGAGCGCCCGCGGACGAGTCCGACGACGAATCCGACGACGGGCCCGAGGCCGAGGCCGGACGTGACGACGAGGCCGGGCGTGACGACGAGGACCGCGCGGCCGACCGCGACGACGAGCCGGACGGCGGCGGCAGGTCCACCGGAAAGCCCCGCGCCCAGAAGCCGGCCGTCAGGAAGACCGCGGCACGGCGCACGGGAACGGCGGAGAGGACGGGCCCCGCGAAGAAGAGGACGACGGGCAAGAAGACCGGCGCCCAGCGTCAGACGGCCGCGAAGAAGCCGGCCGGCTCCCGCGGCGGCGGTTCCGCGAAGGGCGGCGATGAACGATGACCGACACCGTCGGTTCCGCGGCCTCGGCCGCGGGGAAGGCCAAGGGCGCCGCCAACGACGCCAATCCGCTCACCGACCTCGCCCACAGCGAGGCCGCCGACCGGCTGAAGGAGGAGGCGCAGGAGTATCTGTCCGCACAGGCCCAGCGGCTGCTCACCGGTCTCGGCCGCAAGCTCGGCGAGACCACCGGCAAGCTGAACGACATCGCCGAGGGCAAGAGCCCCGGCTTCGCGAGCCTCGCGCTGGACGGCGGCCGCAAGCTCGCCGAGGGCAAGGGCCCGCTGCGCACCGCGCTGGAACTCGGCGCCTCCC
Organism: Streptomyces murinus; assembly: GCF_002154555.1. Taxonomy (GTDB): domain Bacteria; phylum Actinomycetota; class Actinomycetes; order Streptomycetales; family Streptomycetaceae; genus Streptomyces; species Streptomyces murinus. The sequence continues at coordinate 11,492 of NZ_MUNF01000249.1, read as the reverse complement.
ATGTGAAGGACAACGTCATGGACGCGGTCAAGAACATCGGGGGCGGCAAGAAGGGCGGCAAGGGCCGCGGCGGCAACAAGCCGACCGTGATCATGGAGTTCATCGACGTCGGGGTGCCGCTGCGCACCGCCTACGACCAGTGGACCCAGTTCCAGGACTTCTCCACCTTCGCGCACGGCGTCAAGAGCGTCTCCCGCGCGGGCGACACCGAGACCGACTGGCAGGCGAAGATCTTCTGGTCCAGCCGCAGCTGGAAGGCCCGCACCACCGAGCAGATCCCCGACCAGCGCATCCAGTGGACCTCCGAGGGCGCCAAGGGCAGCACCAAGGGCGTCGTCACCTTCCACGCGCTCGGGGACAACCTGACCAGGGTCCTGCTGGTGATCGAGTACTACCCGAGCGGCTTCTTCGAGAAGACCGGCAATCTGTGGCGCGCCCAGGGGCGCCGGGTCAGGCTGGACCTGAAGCACTTCGCCCGCTTCATCAGCCTCAAGGCGGAGGCGGACGACGGCTGGCGCGGCGAGATCCGCGACGGCGAGGTCGTCCGCAGCCACGAGGACGCGGTCGCGGAGGAGGAGTCCGAGGAGTCCGACGCATCCGAGGAGCCGGAGGACCGGGCCGAGGGCCAGGAGTCCGGGGAGCCTGAGGAGTACGAGGACGAGGAGGAGGACGGCTCGTACAGGGACGAGGACGAGGACGAAGAGGACGAAGAGGACGACGACGAGGAGCCGGAGGAGGACGACGAGGAGGAGTACGAGGACGAGGACGAGGAGTACGAGGGTGACGAGGAGGAAGAACCCGAGTACGCCGAGCGCGGGAGCCGTCGATGACGACGCCCGCCCCCCGGTCGAGCGGTTTCCCCGACCCCTACGGCCACAACTCGGGCGCGAACCTCGCCGACATCCTGGAACGCGTCCTCGACAAGGGTGTCGTCATCGCCGGTGACATCCGGATCAACCTGCTCGACATCGAACTGCTCACCATCAAGCTGCGGCTCATCGTCGCCTCGGTGGACAAGGCGAAGGAGATGGGGATCGACTGGTGGGAGACCGACCCGGCCCTGTCCTCCCGGGCCCGCCGGGACGAGCTGACCCGGGAGAACGCGGAGCTGAGAGAACGGCTGGCCCGGCTGGAGGAGCTGGAGCCGGGCCGCGCGCGGAAGGAGGCGCCATGACCGGACTGCGCTATGTGTATGCCGTCTGCCGTCCCCTCGGGGCGCCCCTACAGGCCCAGCTGACGGGCATCGGGGGCGCTCCGCCGGCCCTGCTGGCCCACCGCGGGCTGATCGCGGTGGTCAGTACGGTCCCCGAGGCCGACTTCTGCGAGGAGGGGCTCAAGGCCCACCTGGAGGACCTGGACTGGCTGGCCGCGACCGCCCGCGCCCACCAGGGTGTGATCGACGCGCTCACCACCGTCACCACTCCGCTGCCGCTGCGCCTGGCGACCGTCTTCCGGGACGACAGCGGGGTGCGCAGCATGATGGAGGCCCGCGAGACGGACTTCCTGCACGCCCTGGACCGGCTGGAGGGCCAGGTCGAGTGGGGCGTCAAGGTGTTCACGGAGCCGCCCCCGGAGCCCGCCACGGACGAGCGCGCCGGGACGGCAGCGACGGGGGAGAAGTCGGACAAGCCGATGAGCGGCCGGGACTATCTGCGCCGCCGCCGCGCGGACACCCGGGCCCACGAGGCCGACCTCCAGGCCGCCGAGGCCTTCGCGGACGCCCTGCACCAGCGACTGGGCGCGCACGCCGAGGCCAGTCGGCTGCATCCCCCGCAGAACGCCTCGCTGTCCGGCGCCCTGGGCCGCAATGTGCTGAACGCGGCCTATCTGGTGCCCCGCAACCGCTCCGAGGAGTTCGTGGAGCTGGTGGACCGCACGAAGGACGAGGCCGGCGGGCTGCGGGTGGAGCTGACCGGGCCCTGGGCCGCGTACTCGTTCAGCGGGTTCGCCGAGGAGGACGCGCGGCACGGCGCGTCGGCGGGGGAGGGCCGGTGACCGTCGTGGAGCGCCGGGAGATCGCCCTGGTCGACCTGCTGGACCGGCTGCTGGCGGGCGGCGTGGTGATCACGGGCGATGTCACGCTGCGCATCGCCGACGTGGACCTCGTCCGCATCGACCTGAACGCCCTGATCAGCTCGGTCAACGCCTCCGTGCCCTCGCCGTTCGAGATGCTGCCCGAGCCGCCCGCGAAGGAGCTGTGATGTCCGCCCGCAACCGGCTCGACCTTGAACCCGACACGGTCGAGCGCGATCTGGTGAAACTGGTGCTGACCGTCGTGGAACTGCTGCGCCAGCTGATGGAGCGGCAGGCCGTACGGCGCTTCGACACCGGTGATCTGTCCGAGGAGCAGGAGGAGCGGATCGGGCTCACCCTGATGCTCCTGGAGGACCGGATGGCGGAGCTGCGCAATCGCTACGGGCTGCGGCCCGAGGACCTCAACCTGGACCTCGGACCGCTCGGCCCCCTGCTGCCCCGCGACTGAGCCGCGCGAGCACCCGCGTACGCCGGACCGAGCCGCGAGCGCCCGCGTACGCCGGCTCGCTCACGCCTCCTTGCGGCAGAGGATCTCCCCGTGCAGCACCGCGAACCAGCCGTCCTCCCGCCGCCCCCACTCCCGCCAGGCGTCCGACACCGCCCGCAGCCGCTCGGGCGTGGCATGGCCGCCCGCCGTAGCCCGTTCGGCGTAGGCGGAGGCGAGGGTGCGGTCCGCCCACAGACCGCTCCACCAGGCGCGCTCCTCCTCGGTGGCGAAGGTCCAGGTGCCGCAGCTCGCGGTGATGTCCCGCAGCCCGGCGGCCAGCGCCCAGGACTTCAGCCGGCGCCCGGCGTCCGGCTCACCGCCGTTGGCGCGCGCCACCCGCTCGTACAGGTCCAGCCAGTCGTCCAGACCGGGCAGCGCCGGGTACCAGGTCATCGCCGCGTAGTCGGCGTCCCGTACGGCGATGAAGCCGCCCGGCTTCGTCACCCGGCGCATCTCGCGCAGCGCCTGCACCGGGTCGCCCACATGCTGGAGCACCTGGTGGGCGTGGACCACGCAGAAGGTGTCGTCCGGGTAGTCCAGGGCGTGTACATCGGCGACCGCGAAGTCGACGTTGGCCAGCCCGCGCGCGGCGGCCGTCTCCCGCGCCTGCTCCAGGACGCCGGGAGCGTGGTCGACGCCGGTCACCCGGCCGTCGGGCACCAGCTCGGCCAGATCGGCGGTGATGGTCCCGGGCCCGCAGCCGATGTCCAGGATCTTCATGTGCGGCTTGAGGGAACCGAGCAGATAGCCCGCGGAGTTGGCGGCGGTTCGCCAGGTGTGCGAGCGCAGCACCGACTCGTGGTGCCCGTGCGTGTAGACGGCCGTCTCCCGTGCTTTCGGCATGCCGATTCCCCTGCTCGTCGCGTCCTCGACGCGTGTCCCGTCGCACCGGCCCCACCGGCCCGCGCCATGCTTCACGGTACGCGCGCGGGCCGAATGATGAGACCCTTGTTTTGCCATACGGACTGACGGGTCATCAGAACTCAGGAGTCGACCGTCAGGAGGCGCTGGGCAGCGGGCGGTAGACCGTCAGTGCCTCCGGCAGCTTCTCCACCGTCACCTCGCCCGAGACGGTCGTGACCTCCCCGTCGTAGGCCAGCGGGGTGCCGGGCGCGAGGCCGGTCAGCCGCAGCCGGTTCACCTGGACGGCGGCATGCGCGGGCGAGCGGGTCAGGGGCCCCGCGGCGGCCGCCGCGAGCAGCCGCAGCGCGGGCCGCCCGCTGCCGTGCACCACCCGCACGTCCAGCAGCCCGTCCGCCAGATCGGTACGGCGGCCCGGCGCGAGCCCCATCCGGTGGTAGACGCCGTTGCCGGCGAACAGCATCCACAGCGGCCGCCGTTCACCGCCCACCTCCACCTCCAGCGGGTGCTGCCCCTCGCGCAGCACCCGCAGCGCGCCGAGCAGCCCGGCAGGCCAGCCGCCGATCCGGTGCGACCAGGAGTCCCGGGCGCGCACCAGCTCCGGGTACACCCCGAGGCTCAGCGTGTTCAGGAACAGGTGTTCGGTGCCCTCGGAGACGAACCGGCCCGCGTCCACCCGTACCGCCTCGCCCTTGCGCACCGCGCGGGCCAGATCGCGCTCGTCCTCCACGCCCAGATCCAGCGCGAAGTGGTTCAGGGTGCCGCCCGGCAGCACGGCCAGCGGCAGCCCGTGGCGCAGGGCGACGGCCGCCGCCGTGTTCACGGTGCCGTCGCCGCCGCACACTCCGAGCACCCGCGCCCGCACCGCCGCCTTCGCGAGCGCGTCGCCCGTCTCGCCGGGCTCGCACTCCACGATCTCCGCGCGCGGCAGCGCCGCCCGCAGCCCGTTCACCCGGTCCGCGGTGCCCGAGCCCTGGTTGGCGACCACCACCAGACCCTCGCCCTCCGGCAGCGCGGGCACCTCGGCGCGCGGCCGGGCGCCCGGCACCGTCGCCGCGCGGGCCGGCACGAGGCGCCGTACCAGGAAGGCGGCGCCCGCGCCGAGCGCCGCACCGGCCAGTACGTCGCTCGGGAAGTGCACCCCGGTGTAGACCCGGGAGGCGGCCACCGAGAACGCCAGCGGCGCGACGGCCGCGCCCCACGCCGGGGACTCCAGCGCCACCCCGACGGCGAAGGCGGCCGCCGAGGCCGCGTGACCCGAGGGGAAGGACGTGGTGACCGGCTGGCGCCGCAGCCGCCGCCCGCGCGGCACCGGGTCGAGCAGCGGCCGGGCCCGGCGCACCGAGCGCTTGCCGAGCGTGTTCACGGTCGCGGAGGCCACCGCGAGCGAGGCCATGCCCCGCAGGGCGGCCCGTCGTGCCCTGGGCGTACGGGTCGCCGCCACCCCCGCGGCCACGGCGGCCCACAGCACCCCGTGGTTGGCGCTGCGGCTCAGCCGGGGCAGTACGTGCTCGGCGCCCGGCCAGTTCCAGCGGGCGGCCCGCTCGAAGAGGCGGGCGTCGGCCGCGAGCAGCCGTTCGTACAGGGGATGCGGCAGGGCGGTCGGGGTAGTCAGGTCCACGTCCGGGGTCTCGGTCTCGTTCATAGGGGTGCGGTTACCCTGAAGTGCCCGTTTCCTGTCCCACCGCGTCCCGCACCGCGCGGACGCCGCCCGGACGCCACAAGGAGAACGCCCGGATGCGCCTGCTCCTGATCCGCCACGGCCAGACCACGTCCAACGTGCGCCAACTGCTGGACACCGCCGCGCCCGGGCCCGGTCTCACCTCGCTCGGCGAGGCCCAGGCAGCCGCGCTGCCCCGGGCGCTGGCCGCCGAGGACATCGGCGCCCTCTACGCCTCCCCGCTGATCCGCACCCAGCTCACCGCCGCCCCGCTGGCTCTTGCGCGGGGGCTGGAGGTGACCGTCCGCGACGGCATCCGCGAGCTGTCCGCGGGCCGTCTGGAGATGCTGCCCGGCGACGCCCCCGAGGCCGAGTCCTATATGCGCACCGCCTTCGCCTGGGCGGCCGGGCACACCGCGCTGCGCGTCCCCGGCGGGGAGAGCGGCGAGGAGGCGCTCGGGCGGTACGACGCCGTGATCGAGGAGGCGTACCTCAGCGGCGCGGGCACGGTCGCCCTGGTCAGCCATGGCGCCGCGATCCGGATGTGGACCGCCGCCCGCGCCCGCAACATCGATGTCGCCTTCGCCGCCGCGCGCCCGCTGGCCAACACCGGAGTGATCACCCTGGAGGGCGACCCCGGGACCGGCTGGCGGGCCCTGACCTGGGAGGCCCACACCGTCGAGCCGCCGGGCACCCCCGGCCCGACGGGGGAGCCGCTGGGCACCACGGGCTGAAACCGGGGCGGGGGAGCACGGGCGGAACCCCGGGGAACCGGTGCGGCCACGGGGTTCGGGCGGGGGCGTCCGATAACGGTTTGCCCCTGTCCGCCCCCGGACCGGAGAATGCGGCCTCATGGGACATCTGGAAGCCGCGCACCTCGAATACCACCTACCGGACGGCAGGGCGCTGCTCGGCGATGTCTCCTTCCGGGTCGGCGAGGGCTCGGCCGTCGCCCTGGTCGGCCCGAACGGAGCGGGCAAGACCACTCTGCTGCGGCTGATCTCCGGCGAGCTGAAGCCGCACGGCGGCTCGGTCACCGTGAGCGGCGGCCTCGGCGTGATGCGCCAGTTCGTCGGCTCCGTGCGCGACGAGACGACCGTGCGGGACCTGCTGGTCTCCGTCGCCCCGCCCCGGATCCGCGAGGCCGCGAAGGCGGTGGACGAGGCCGAGCACACCGTCATGACGGTGGACGACGAGGCCGCCCAGCTGGCCTACGCGCAGGCCCTCGCCGACTGGGCCGAGGTGCGCGGCTACGAGGCCGAGACGCTGTGGGACATGTGCACCACCGCCGCGCTCGGCATGCCGTACGACAAGGCGCAGTGGCGCCAGGTGCGCACCCTGTCCGGCGGTGAGCAGAAGCGCCTGGTGCTGGAGGCGCTGCTGCGCGGCACCGACGAGGTCCTGCTGCTGGACGAACCGGACAACTACCTGGACGTACCCGGCAAGCGGTGGCTGGAGCAGCAGCTCAAGGAGACCCGCAAGACGGTGCTGTTCGTCTCCCACGACCGTGAACTCCTCGCCCGCGCCGCCGAGAAGATCGTCTCCGTCGAGCCGGGACCGGCCGGCGCGGACGCCTGGGTGCACGGCGGCGGCTTCGCCACCTATCACGAGGCCCGCCGCGAACGCTTCGCCCGCTTCGAGGAGTTGCGCCGCCGCTGGGACGAGAAGCACGCCCAGCTGAAGAAGCTCGTCCTGAACCTCCGTCAGGCCGCCTCCGTCAGCCATGAGATGGCCTCGCGCTACGCCGCCGCGCAGACCAGGCTGCGCAAGTTCGAGGAGGCCGGACCGCCCCCGGAGCCGCCGCGCGAGCAGGACATCACCATGCGTCTGAAGGGCGGCCGTACCGGCGTAAGGGCGGTCACCTGCACGGGACTTGAGCTGACCGGCCTGATGAAGCCGTTCGACCTGGAGGTGTTCTACGGCGAACGGGTCGCCGTCCTCGGCTCGAACGGCTCCGGCAAGTCGCACTTCCTGCGCCTGCTGGCCGGCGAGGACGTCGCGCACTCGGGCCTCTGGAAGCTCGGCGCCCGCGTCGTACCGGGCCACTTCGCACAGACCCACGCGCACCCCGAACTCCAGGGCCGCACCCTGCTGGACATCCTGTGGAAGGAGCACGCCCAGGACCGCGGCCCGGCCATGTCCCGGCTGCGCCGCTACGAGCTGACCCAGCAGGCCGAGCAGCGCTTCGAGCGGCTCTCCGGCGGCCAGCAGGCCCGCTTCCAGATCCTGCTGCTCGAACTCGCGGGCGTCACCGCCCTGTTGCTGGACGAGCCGACCGACAACCTGGACCTGGAGTCCGCCGAGGCCCTCCAGGAGGGTCTGGAGGCGTTCGACGGCACGGTCCTCGCGGTCACCCACGACCGCTGGTTCGCCCGTTCCTTCGACCGCTTCCTGGTCTTCGGCACCGACGGCCGGGTCCGTGAGACCCCGGAGCCGGTGTGGGACGAGCGCCGGGTGGAGCGGGCCCGGTAGCCGCCCGCGCTCCCCCGGCGGCATGCGGAGGCCGGGGGACCGGGATGTTCGTACAGTGGATTCAGGAACGCGGGTACCCGGACCGAATGAACGGACACGACGAGCGGGGCACCACCATGACCGGAGTCGACCCCAGCCGACTGGACGACCAGCAGCTCATGAAAGAGCTGGAGACGATCCACCGCACGCGCCACGACACCCTCCTGTACGGCTCCAACGACGCGCTGCGGGCCCACAACGAGCGCATGGCGCAGCTGGAGGGCGAATATCTGCGCCGCAACCCGCGCCGCCTGGTCAGCGCGGGCCGCACCCGCGAGGGCGCCCGGGAGCGCCATTGCGGCGAGTCGGTGACCCCGGGGCAGCCCGGCACCTGAGCCGAGCCGACCGCACGGCACGACGCGTGTGAGACGTGCGTGAGGGGGCCGACCCGTCCTGGGCCGGCCCCCTCACCATGTCACCGGGCCGGTGGAGTCTCAGCCGGCCGCACCCTCGAACACCTGGAGGAACGTCTCGCAGAACGCCTTCAGATCGTCCGGCTTACGGCTGGTCACCAGCTGGTTGGGCCCCTGGTCGCAGACCTTGACCTGCTCGTCCACCCAGGCACCGCCCGCGTTGCGGATATCCGTCTTCAGGCTCGGCCAGGAGGTCAGCACCCGGCCCCGTACGACGTCCGCCTCCACCAGCGTCCAGGGCGCATGGCAGATCGCGGCGACCGGACGCCCCTGGTCGAAGAAGTCCTTCACGAACCCCACGGCCTTCTCGTCCATCCGCAGGAAGTCCGGGTTCGCCACCCCGCCGGGCAGCACAAGCCCCCCGAACGAGCCGGCGTCCGCCTCGCCGACCACCTCGTCCACCTCGAAGGTGTCCGCCTTGTCGAGATGGTTGAACCCCTGAACCTTCCCGGACTCGGTCGACACCAGCACCGGCTCGTGCCCCCCGTCCGTGACCGCCTTCCACGGCTCGGTCAGCTCCACCTGCTCGACGCCCTCGGGCGCCACCAGAAACGCGATGCGCATGATCTCCGTCCTCCTTTCCTCGCTCTTCCCTCGCCCTTCTCTCGCTCATCCGCCGCCCGAGAGCGCCTCGGCCAGTTGCTGCACATTGCGGAACCGCTCGCCGCGCGGCAGCTCCGCCACCGCGTCCACCAGCGGATCCGGCGCGTTGTCCCGGCGCAGGGCCGAGACCAGCTCGCCCGGGCGGGCCGGGAAGGCGCTGCGGCTCAGGCTGCGGGCCAGCTCCAGCCGCACCCGTTCCAGGGACGCCGGGGAGCCGATCCCGCCGACCGGGCCGCCGGTCACCTCCGGGTCGTCGTCGGCGGCGGGCTCCGGGTCGTGCCACTCCTCGGCCCGGGTCGGGTGCCCGGACCTCAGCAGCCCCTTGAGCTCGTGCTTCATCTCGTCGTCCCGGTGCACGTTCAGCCGGTCACTGCCTCGCTGCATATCTCCCTCCAGGGGTCGAACGTCCGCACCCGCGTACCCGGTACGGCACCGCCGAACACCGCCACCGCCGCCTACCGCCTGGTCCGGCCCGGCAGGAACTCCTGGACCTTCGCCTTCAGGCCCTGCTTGACCACCGAGCCCCGGTCCGGGTCGCCCTTGAGGACCGAGGCGGCCGTGGCCTCCATCTGCTCCCAGGTGGCGTGCGGCGGGATCGGCGGTACGGCGGGGTCGGTCAGGAACTCGATCACGCAGGGGCGGTCCGCCGCGAGCGCCGCCCGCCAGCCCGCCGCCACGTCCTCGGACTTCTCCACCCGGATGCCCTCAAGGCCGAGCGACCGCGCGAAGTCGGCGTACCGCACGTCCGGGATCTCCTGCGAGGGCAGGAAGGACGGCGCGCCCTCCATCGCCCGCATCTCCCAGGTCACCTGGTTCAGGTCCTGGTTGTTCCACACCGCGACCACCAGCCGGGGATCCGGCCAGCGGTCCCGGTACTTGGCCGCGGTGATCATCTCCGCAAGACCGTTCATCTGCATCGCGCCGTCGCCCACCAGCGCCACCACCGGCCGGTCCGGGTGCGCGAACTTCGCGCCGATCGCGTACGGCACCCCGGGCCCCATCGTCGCGAGCGTCCCGGACAGCGAGCCGCGCATACCGGGCCGCATGGTGATGTGCCGCGCGTACCAGTTCGCCACCGAGCCCGAGTCGGCGGTGAGGATCACATCGTCGGGGAGCAGCGGGTCGAGGGCCCGCGCCACGTACTCCGGGTTGATCGGATCCGCCGCGAGCCCGGCCCGCCGGTCCATCGTCTCGTGCCAGCGCCGCACGTTCGCGGCCACCGTGTCGTACCACTCCCGGCCGCCCCGGTCGGTCTCCAGCAGCGGGATCAGCCGCTGGAGCGTCGCCCGCGCGTCGCCGACGAGATTCACCTCGTACGGGTACCGCATCCCGATCATGTGCGGGTCGAGATCGATCTGCACGGCGCGCGCCTTGCCGAAGTCCGGCAGGAACTGGGCGTACGGGAACGAGGACCCGATGGTCAGCAGCGTGTCGCAGTCCCGCATCAGCTCGTACGACGGCCGGCTGCCCAGCAGCCCGATCGGCCCGGTGACGTACGGCAGCTCATCGCTGAGCACGTCCTTGCCGAGCAGCGCCTTGGCGACGCCCGCGCCGAGCAGCTCCGCGATCTCCCGCACCTCCGCGACCGCGCCCGCGGCACCCTGCCCGACCAGGATCGCCGGCTTGTCGCCCGCGTTCAGCACCTCCGCGGCCCGGCGCAGCGCCTCGTCCGTCGGGGTCGCCGTCCATTCGCTGACCCCCAGGCTGGAGGGCACCATCTTGAACGCGTGCGTCGGCGGCGAGTAGTCCAGCTCCTGCACATCGCCGGGGATGATCAGCGCGGTCGGGCAGCGCCGCGCGTACGCCGTACGGATCGCCCGGTCCAGCACGTTCGGCAGCTGCTCGGGCACCGTCACCGTCTCCACGAACTCCGAGGCGACGTCCTTGTACAGCGTGTGCAGGTCGACCTCCTGCTGGTAGGAGCCGCCCATCGCGCTGCGGTCGGTCTGGCCGACGACCGCCAGCACCGGCACATGGTCGAGCTTGGCGTCGTACAGGCCGTTCAGGAGGTGGATCGCGCCCGGTCCCGAGGTCGCCGCGCACACCCCGATGCGCCCGCTGAACTTCGCGTACCCGACCGCCTCGAACGCGGACATCTCCTCGTGCCGGGACTGGATGAACCGCGGCTTGTCCCCGGCGCGACCCCAGGCGGCGAGCAGTCCGTTGATGCCGTCGCCCGGATAGGCGAACACCTGCTCGACATCCCAGGCGCGCAGACGCTCCAGGACATGGTCGGACACCTTCGTACTCATGGAAGGACCTCCCCGGTGGGGTTGCGAAGCGGACGATCCGGTCAGCGTCGACCGAGTCTCCGGCGGGCAGTCCGGAAAACCTCCCGGGGGTTCGCGAGTCCCGCGCGCTGCGGCGTCCGGGGGCCTCGCGCCGGGCCGCGCCGTCACCCGGGTGGGCGTCCGCGTCCCGCGAATGGGGTCCGGCGGCGCGCGCCGGGGCGTGGGGCGGGCTGTGATGGCTGGGGAGGCAGGGGTACGCCCCCGGGCGCCGCAGGGCGTGGGAGTCGTACCGCCGCCCGTAACGACCGCGCCCGTACGACCGTCAGCCCGCCGTTCGCCGACCACTGCCCGCCCGCCCTCAGCCGTCCGCACCCGTCATCCGCCGACTCATCCGCCGACCGTCATCCGCAGTCCGCCGTAGCTCCCGAGGAGCCCTTCCATGCGCCGCACCGTCCGCGCCCTGCCCGTCGCCCTCGCCGCCGGCGCCGCGCTCGCCCTGACCGGCCCCGTCGCCCTCGCCGCGGCGGCCGCCCCCGGCGCGGGATTCGCGAGCTGCGCCCCCACGACCGTCCCGGAGCCGCAGCTGCCGGGCACCACCCGGGCGCCGGCCCCCGCGCCGGACCCGGACACGGGGGGCGGCGCGGGCCGGGTGCCCGGACCCACGGCCCGGGTGTCGGGGCTCCCGCTCGCCC
>NZ_MUNF01000248.1 GCF_002154555.1 Streptomyces murinus | reverse complement strand
CCCCGGCACCGGAAAGACCGCCGTCGGACTGCATCGCGCCGCCTATCTGCTCTACACCCACCCCAAGCGGCTCCAGCGCGCCGGACTGCTGATCCTCGGCCCCAACCGCACCTTCCTCGCCTACATCTCCGAGGTGCTGCCCGCGCTCGGCGAGAGCGGCGTGCGCCAGTCCACCCTGCTGGACGAGATCGCCCGCCACCCGGTCACCGGCACCGACCCGGTGCCCACGGCCGCCCTCAAGCACGACCCCCGCATGGCCGAGGTGCTGCGCCGGGCGCTGTACGCGCATGTCACCACGGACGGCGTGAGCGACCTCGCGGTGCCCGACGGCTCCTACCGCTGGCGGGTGCGCGCCGCCGAACTCGCCGCGATCGTACGGGAGGTGCGCGCGGAGGAGCCGCCGTACGCCGTCGGCCGCGAGCGGGTGCGCACCCGGGTGGTACGACGGCTGCGCGCGCTCGCCGAACGGCGCTCCGGGGTGCTGCCGGCCGCCTGGGTACGGCGCATGGAGCACGCCCGGCCGCTCACCGCCCAGCTCGACCTGGTGTGGCCCAAGGTCCGCCCGGAGGAGGTGCTGGCCCAACTCCTCACCGACAAAGAGGTGTTGGCTCGGTCGGCGCGCGGGCTCCTGGAACCCGGTGAGCAGGAGGCGCTGTTGTGGGCGCGTCCGCCGCGTTCGTTCAAGTCGGCCCGTTGGCCGGCCGCCGATCTGGTCCTGCTGGACGAGCTGTCCGGGCTGATCGAACACCCCGAGAGCTATGGGCACATCGTGGTGGACGAGGCGCAGGACCTCTCGCCGATGGAGTGCCGGGCGATCGCCCGCCGGGCCGTCTTCGGCTCGCTGACCGTCCTCGGCGACCTCGCCCAGGGCACCGCGCCATGGGCCGCCCGCGACTGGTCCGCGCAGCTGCGCCACCTCGGCCGGCCGGACGCGGCGGTGGTGTCGCTGACCACCGGGTTCCGGGTGCCGGCGGCGGTCGTCGCCCTGGCCAACCGGCTGCTGGCCCGTCTGGAGGTGGCGGTGCCGCCCGCCCGGTCCCTGCGCGCCGACGGGGAGTTGACCCTGCACCGGGCCGAGGACGTCCTCGCCACCACGGTCGCCGCCGCCCGCCGCGCCCTCACCCGGGCGGGCTCGGTCGGGGTGATCGCGGCCGACACGGATGTGCCCGCGGTGGCCCGCGCCCTCACCGACGCGGGCCTCGATCCGGCCGCCCCCGACGCCCTCGGCGCCCGGCTGACCCTCGTCCCCGCGAGCGTGGCCAAGGGCCTGGAGTACGACCATGTCATCGCGGTGGAACCGGCCGCCGTGGCCGAGGCGGAGGAGCGGGGCGCGCACCGGCTGTACGTGGTGCTGACCCGGGCGGTGTCCCGCCTGGACGTGGTGCACGGGCGGCCGCTGCCGTTCTGAGCGCGCCCGGTGGGTAGCGTGCCGTACATGACCGAACTCGCTGAACACACTGATGACGTACCGGACTTCGCAGCCTTCCGGGACATTCCCACCACCACCCTCGCCGATCTGCTCGGGGTGGAGCAGGTCATGGACATCGGGATACGGCCGCTGTGGGGGCCGGTGCCCCGGGTGGCCGGACCGGCGTTCACCGTGAGCTGCCCGCCCGGCGACAACCTCATGCTGCACGCCGCCGTCCACCGCGCCGCCCCCGGCTCGGTGATCGTGGTCGAGTCCGGGGACCTGCGGTACGCCCTGGCCGGCGGCAACGTCTGCGCCGTGGCCCAGCGGCACGGCATCGCCGCCTTCGTCGCCGACGGAGTGATCCGCGATCTCGCCGAGGTGCGTGACCTGGGCTTCCCGGTCTTCGCCCGGGGCATCGTGCCCATCCCGGGCGCCAAGGAGGTCGCGAGCCCCTTCGGCCTCCCCGTGCGCTGCGGGGGCGTACGGATCGAGGCCGGCGACGTGATCGTGGCCGACGAGGAGGGCGTGGTCACCGTCCCTGCCACCCGCGCCCCCACCATCCTCACCGCCGCCCGCGCCAAGCTCGCCAAGGAGGCGGCCGAGACCCTGGACGACTGGGAGCGGGCTCACCGGACGCGGATCGAGGAGATCCTGAAGGCGCGGGGGTTCGAGGGGTGAGGTGAGGGGGCGCCCCTGGGCCGCCCGGGGGGCGATCCTGGACGGTGATGCTGCTCTTCCTCGATGTCGACGGCCCGCTCATCCCGTTCGGGGCGGCGGACCACGCGTACCCGGTCCACGACGGCCCGCCCGTGCCCGTCGTCGGACACCCCCTGCTCACCCGCGTCGACCCGGCGCTCGGCCACCGTCTCGCCGCCCTGGGCTGCGAGCTGGTGTGGGCCACCACCTGGATGGACGAGGCCAATGCCGTGCTCGCGCCCTGGCTGGGCCTGCCCGCGCTGCCCGTCGTGCGGTGGCCGGACGAGGACGGACCGCCCGGTCCGCCGCACTGGAAGACCCGCCCGCTGGTCACCTGGGCCGCGGGACGGGCCTTCGTCTGGGTGGACGACGAGATCGGTGAGGCCGACCGCGCCTGGGTCGCCGTACATCACCCCGGGCCCGCGCTCCTGCACCGGGTGGACCACCGGTACGGCCTGACGGAGGCCGACTTCCGGGTCCTCGAAGAGTGGCTCGCGGCGCGCTGAGGCTCACGCCCCCACGTACTCCGCCAGATGTTCCCCGGTGAGCGTCGAGCGGGCCGCGACCAGGTCGGCCGGGGTGCCCTCGAAGACGATTCGGCCGCCGTCGTGTCCGGCGCCCGGGCCGAGGTCGATGATCCAGTCGGCGTGGGCCATGACCGCCTGGTGGTGCTCCACCACGATGACCGACTTGCCGGAGTCCACCAACCGGTCGAGCAGCGCGAGGAGTTGGTCGACATCGGCCAGATGGAGGCCGGTGGTCGGCTCGTCCAGGACGTAGATGCCGCCCTTGTCGGCCATGTGCGTGGCCAGCTTCAGCCGCTGCCGTTCACCGCCGGACAGCGTGGTGAGCGGCTGCCCGAGGGTGAGGTAGCCGAGGCCGACGTCGGCGAGGCGGCCGAGGATCCGGTGCGCCGCCGGGGTGTGCGCCTCGCCCGCGCCGAAGAACTCCGCCGCCTCGGCCACCGGCATCGCCAGCACCTCGCTGATGTCCCGCCCGCCGAGCCGGTACCGCAGCACCGACGCCTCGAACCGCCTGCCCTCGCACTCCTCGCACGTCGTGGCCACCCCGGCCATCATCCCCAGGTCGGTGTAGACGACGCCCGCGCCGTTGCAGTTCGGGCAGGCACCCTCCGAATTGGCGCTGAACAACGCGGGCTTGACCCCGTTTGCCTTCGCGAACGCCTTGCGGATCGGGTCCAGCAGCCCGGTGTACGTCGCCGGGTTGCTGCGCCGCGAACCGCGGATCGGCGCCTGGTCGACCGATACGACTTGCTCCCCGGCCGGGATCGACCCGTGCACCAGCGAACTCTTCCCCGACCCGGCCACCCCGGTGATCACGGTCAGCACCCCGAGCGGGATGTCCACGTCGACACCGCGCAGATTGTGCGTCGTGGCGCCGCGGACCTCCAGCGCGCCGGTGGGCTCGCGCACCGTCTTCTTCAGCGCGGCCCGGTCGTCCAGATGGCGTCCGGTGAGGGTGCCCGCGGCCCGCAGCCCCGCGAGGTCGCCCTCGTAGCAGACCGTGCCACCCGCGGTGCCCGCCCCTGGCCCGAGGTCCACCACATGGTCGGCGATCGCGATCACCTCGGGCTTGTGCTCCACCACGAGCACCGTGTTGCCCTTGTCGCGCAGCCGCAGCAGCAGCCCGTTCATCCGCCGCACATCGTGCGGGTGCAGTCCGACGGAGGGCTCGTCGAAGACGTACGTCACATCGGTGAGCGAGGAGCCGAGGTGCCGGATCATCTTCACGCGCTGCGCCTCGCCGCCCGACAGCGTGCCCGAGGGCCGGTCCAGCGAGAGATAGCCGAGGCCGATCTCCACGAACGAGTCGAGGGTGTCCCGCAGCGAGTCCAGCAGCGGCGCGACGGACGGCTCGGTCAACTCCCGTACCCAATCGGCCAGATCGCTGATCTGCATCGCACACGCGTCCGCGATGCCGATCCCCGCGATCTTCGAGGAGCGGGCCGCCTCGGTCAGCCGGGTGCCGTCGCAGTCCGGGCACACCGTGAAGGTGACCGCCCGGTCCACGAACTCCCGGATGTGCGGCTGCATCCCCTCCCGGTCCTTGGCCAGCATCGACCGCTGGATGCGCGGGATCAGACCCTCGTAGGTCATGTTGATTCCGGCGATCTTCATCCGGGTCGGCTCGCGGTGCAGGAAGTCGGCCAGCTCCCGCTTGGTGTACGCGCGGATCGGCTTGTCCGGGTCCATCAGGCCGGACTCGGCGTACAGGCGGTAGTTCCAGCCGCCGGCCTTGTAGCCGGGCACGGTCAGCGCGCCCTCGTTCAGCGACTTGCCCTCGTCGTACAGCTGGGTGAGGTCGAGGTCGGTGACGGTGCCCCGGCCCTCGCAGCGCGGGCACATGCCGCCCGTGATGCTGAAGCTGCGCCGCTCCTTGACCTGCCGGCCGGCCCGCTCCACGGTGACCGCGCCGGCGCCGCTGATCGAGGCCACGTTGAAGGAGAACGCCTTGGGCGAGCCGAGGTGCGGGGTGCCGAGCCGGCTGAAGAGGATGCGCAGCATGGCGCCCGCGTCGGTGGCGGTGCCGACGGTGGAGCGCGGGTCGGCGCCCATCCGCTGCTGGTCCACGATGATCGCGGTGGTCAGCCCGTCCAGGACGTCCACCTCGGGCCGCGCGAGCGAGGGCATGAAGCCCTGCACGAACGCGCTGTACGTCTCGTTGATCAGCCGCTGCGACTCGGCGGCGATGGTGTCGAACGCCAGCGAGCTCTTGCCGGAGCCGGACACCCCGGTGAACACCGTCAGCCGGCGCTTGGGGATCTCGACGCTGACGTCCTTGAGGTTGTTCTCGCGGGCTCCGAGCACCCGGATCAGGTCATGTCGGTCGGCGGCGGGGGCGGCGTTGGCGGCGTCCATGCGGGCCACGGTAGCCGGGGGCGCGGAAGAACCGCTTCTTCGATTCTGACCGGTTCCGGCGCGTGCCCTCCCGGCCGCCCCTAGGCTGCGCGCCCGTGACGCTGTCTTCGAGCAAACCCCTCCCGGACGAAACCGCCCTTCCGCTGTGGCGGGACACCCGCTTCACCCTCCTCCTCGGCGCACGGGTCGTCTCCGTGCTGGGCAACGGCTTCGCCCGGGTGGCCCTCGCCTTCGCCGTGCTCGCGCTGCCCGGCGCGAGCCCCGGCCGGCTGTCGCTGGTCCTGGCCTGCCAGGCACTGCCGCAGCTGCTGTTCGTGCTGGTGGGCGGGGTGATCGCGGACCGGATGTCCCGCTCGGCGCTGATGGCCCTGGCCGATGTGCTCGGGGCGGGGGCGTACGGCGCGCTGGCCGCGATGGTGCTGACGGGCGTGGCCCCGCTGCCCGCGCTGTGCGCCCTCGCCGTCCTGGCGGGCACCGCGACGGCCCTGTTCGCGCCCGCCTCCGAGGGACTCGTCCCGCTCCTCGTCCCCAAGGACCGCCTCCAGCGCGCCAACGGCCTGTTGCGGATGGGCACCAACACCTCCCTGCTGCTGGGCCTGTCCCTGTCCGGCGTGACCGTGGCGGCGGTGGGCGCGGGCTGGGCGCTCGCGCTGAACGCCGTCTCCTTCGTGGTCAGCGCAGCTTTGACGGCCCGGCTGCGGGTGCCCCGGCGCCCGCGCGGCAGCTCCTCCGGCTGGACCGAACTGAAGGAGGGCTGGCGGGAGTTCGCCTCCCGGCAGTGGCTGTGGGTGGTGGTCGCGCAGTACGCCCTCGTGGTCGCCGCGCTCAACGCCAACGCGGGGGTCCTGGGGCCGCTGATGGCCACGCAGCACCTGGGCGGCGCGCGGTCGTGGTCGGTGATCGTGGCCGCCCAGGCGATCGGCACCGTCGCGGGCGCGGGCCTGGCCGCCCGGGTACGGGTCTCCCGCCCCCTCCTCGTGGCCGTCCTGTGCACCTTCCCGGCCGCCGTTCCGATCACCCTGCTGGCGCTCGCGGCCCCGCTCTGGGCGATCGTCCTCGCGATGTTCGCCTCGGGTCTCGCGAGCGATGTCTTCGGCGTCCTGTGGGCCACGACCATCCACCGCGAGGTCCCCGAGCACGCCCTGTCCCGGGTCAGCTCCTACGACTGGTTCGGCTCCCTCTCCTTCGCCCCGCTGGGCCTCCTGGTGGCGGGCCCCACGGCGACGGCGGTGGGCACGGGACGGGCGCTGGCGGGCTGCGCGGCGCTGATCACCCTGGCGACGGCGGCGGCGCTGCTCTCCCCACAGGTACGGAACATGCGGAGCCCACAGGGAAGTTGACCCACCTCAGCACCGGGGCTCCCGCGCCACGCTGTGCCGCTGGTAGTAACGGGCGACCCGGGCCCGGTTGCCGCAGCGGGCGGGGGAGCACCAGCGGCGGCGGGGGTGCGCCGGCAGGTCGTACACCTCCCGCAACCGCTCCCGCTCCCCGCCCGAAAGCCGCCCCGCCATCCGCCCTCCCCTGGTTCCGTCCGGCATCACTGACCCGTCTCGCTGTTCGGCGGCGAGAGTCGCGCGGTCCGGAGCGCGAGGTAGCGGCCGAAGACTTCGTGGCTGTCGGGGGTGAAGTGCCACTCCAGCAGGGCCGATCGCAGTTCCGGCTCGGTCAGCCAGTCATGCCAGGCGACCTCGGCGGGGTCGGGGACCACGGCGTCCGGCACCACGGCCTCGTGCACGCCGAGCCAGTGCGGGCTCAGGCCGCTGCGGTTGACGAACGTGAACAGCGGGCGCGGCAGTGCACGAATGCCCAGCTCTTCGGCCAGCTCCCGCGCGGCGGCCTGTTCGTAGGACTCGCCGGCCTTCACCGCGCCACCGACCACGACCTCATGGAGCCCGGGGAAGCGCGACAGCCGCTCCGACCGCCGGTGGACGAGGACCCGGCCACGCTCGTCACGGCACACCGTCACGGCGACCCGATGCAGCCACCCCTCCCGGACGGCCTCCCGACGGCCGACCACCCCCAGCACGCGATCCCGGCCGTCGACCCGCTCCACC
>NZ_MUNF01000247.1 GCF_002154555.1 Streptomyces murinus | reverse complement strand
CGATACCCGGAGGCGGCGCTCGCCGAGGTGGTCGCCGCCTTCGCCGCCGGCTCCGGGCCGGTCGCCGTGGACGCCGAGCGCGCCTCCGGGTATCGCTACGGCCAGCGCGCGTATCTGGTGCAGCTGCGCCGCGAGGGCGCCGGCACCGCGCTGATCGACCCCGTCGGCTGCCCCGACCTGTCCGCGCTCGGCGAGGCGCTGTCCGGCGTGGAGTGGGTGCTGCACGCGGCCACCCAGGACCTGCCGTGTCTGCGCGAGATAGGCATGCTCCCCACCCGGCTGTTCGACACCGAGCTGGCCGGCCGGCTCGCCGGGTTCCCCCGGGTGGGCCTCGGCGCCATGGTGGAGAACGTCCTCGGCTTCGTCCTGGAGAAGGGCCACTCCGCCGTCGACTGGTCCACCCGCCCGCTGCCCGAGCCGTGGCTGCGCTATGCCGCGCTGGACGTCGAACTCCTCGTGGACCTGCGCGACGCCCTGGAGAAGGAGCTGGACCGCCAGGGCAAGCTGGAGTGGGCCCTCCAGGAGTTCGACGCGATCGCGAGCGCCCCGCCGGCCGAGCCCCGCAAGGAGCCCTGGCGCCGTACGTCCGGGATGCACAAGGTACGGCGCCGCCGTCAGCTGGCCGTCGTACGGGAACTGTGGGAGACGCGGGACCGCATCGCGCAGCGGCGCGATGTGTCGCCGGGCAAGGTACTGCCGGACGCGGCGATCGTGGAGGCGGCGCTGGCCGTGCCGGGCAATGTGCACGCGCTGGCGGCGCTGACCGGGTTCGGGCACCGCACCGGGCGCCGGCAGCTGGAGCAGTGGCAGGCGGCGGTGGACCGGGCGAAGGCGCTGCCGGAGTCCGAACTGCCGCAGCCGGGACAGCCGGTGACGGGTCCGCCCCCGCCCCGGGCGTGGGCCGACAAGGACCCCTCGGCGGCGGCGCGGCTCTCCGCCGCGCGGGCCGCGGTGACGACGCTGGCCGAGCAGCTGGCCATGCCGCAGGAGAACCTGATCTCCCCGGACACGGTCCGCCGGCTCTGCTGGCAGCCGCCCGCCGCGGTCGACGCGGGATCCGTCTCGACGGCGCTCGCGGGATACGGCGCGCGTCCCTGGCAGGTGGAACTGGTGACGCCGGTCCTGGTGACCGCGCTGTCGGGAAAGGGCGCCTGAGCGC
This sequence comes from Streptomyces murinus, assembly GCF_002154555.1. GTDB lineage: Bacteria > Actinomycetota > Actinomycetes > Streptomycetales > Streptomycetaceae > Streptomyces > Streptomyces murinus. Next base: position 3,633 of record NZ_MUNF01000247.1, on the reverse strand, counting down.
CGTAGAACAGATCGAGATCGAGCGGCCGCGGGTCCACCGTGGCCGCTCGCGCCGCTTCCCGCCCCCTGACGGGGGGCTGCGGGGCCGTACAGATCGCGCCAACCTCCGGACGGCTCCCCCTCTCCCGCCGGTGTGACCTTCGCCGCTGGCACCCCTGACGCTGGGCAACTACATTACTCGCAAGTAGCATGGGCTTAAGCAAGCGCTCAGCGTCCCGCACCATGGAGGAGAGCCATCGTGCCTCGTACCGTCAGGGACGTCGTCTTCGTCGACGGCGTCCGCACCCCGTTCGGCAAAGCGGGCCCGAAGGGCATCTACCACGAGACTCGCGCCGACGACCTCGTCGTCAAGGCGATCCGGGAGCTGCTGCGCCGCAACCCCGGCCTCGACCCGAAGAAGATCGACGAGGTCGCCATCGCCGCGACCACGCAGATCGGTGACCAGGGTCTGACCCTCGGCCGCACGGCCGGCATCCTCGCCGGCCTGCCGCAGTCGGTGCCGGGTTACTCCATCGACCGCATGTGCGCCGGTGGTCTGACCGCCGTCACGTCCGTCGCCGGCTCCATCGCCTTCGGCGCGTACGACGCCGTCATCGCCGGTGGTGTCGAGCACATGGGCCGCCACCCGATGGGCGAGGCCGTCGACCCCAACCCGCGCTTCGTCAGCGAGAAGCTGGTGGACGAGTCGGCCCTGTTCATGGGCATGACCGCGGAGAACCTGCACGACCGCTACCCGAGCCTCACCAAGCTGCGTGCCGACCAGTACGCGGTGCGCTCGCAGGAGAAGGCCGCCAAGGCGTACGCCGACGGCAAGATCCAGCAGGACCTGGTGCCGATCTCGGTGCGCCGCACCACCCCCGTCGGCGGCGAGACCGGCTGGGGCCTGGTCACCGCCGACGAGCCGATGCGCCCGGGGACCACCCTGGAGGGCCTCGCCAACCTGAAGACGTCGTTCCGCGTCCACGGTCGCGTCACCGCCGGTAACTCGGCCGGTCTGAACGACGGTGCCACCGCGTCGATCGTCGCCAGCGAGGACTTCGCCCGCGAGCACGGCCTCCCGGTCAAGATGCGCCTGGTCTCCTACGCCTTCGCCGGCGTGGAGCCCGAGGTCATGGGCTACGGCCCGATCCCGGCCACCGAGAAGGCGCTCGCCAAGGCGGGCCTGTCCATCTCGGACATCGGCCTGTTCGAGATCAACGAGGCCTTCGCCGTCCAGGTCCTGGCCTTCCTCGAGCACTACGGCATCGCGGACGACGACGCGCGCGTCAACCAGTACGGCGGCGCCATCGCCTTCGGCCACCCGCTCGCCTCCTCCGGCATCCGTCTGATGACCCAGCTGGCCCGCCAGTTCGAGGAGCAGCCGCACGTCCGCTACGGCCTGACCACCATGTGTGTCGGCTTCGGCATGGGCGCGACGGTCATCTGGGAGAACCCGCACTTCGAGGGGGACAAGTGAGCACCACCGAGCTTCTGAAGCAGGCTTCGGGCCTGTTCCCCGACGAGGTCGTCACCAGTGCGCACGTACGCCACTTCGACCTCCCCTTCGGCGCCGGCCGCTTCGCGCTGATCACGCTGGACAACGGCCTGGACCACACCAAGCCGACCACCTTCGGACCGGCCTCGCTCGCCAATCTGAACGCGGCGATCGACCAGGTCGAGCAGGAGGCGGCCGAGGGCGCGCTCGCCGGTATCGGCATCACCGGCAAGCCGTTCATCTTCGCCGTCGGCGCCGACCTCAAGGGCGTCGAGCTGCTGAAGGAGCACGAGCACGCGCTCGCCATCGGCAAGGGCGGCCACGAGGTCTTCAAGCGCCTCTCGGGCCTCGCCGTGCCGACCTTCGCCTACTACAACGGCGCGGCCATGGGCGGCGGTGTCGAGGTCGGTCTGCACTGCACCTACCGCACCGTCTCCAAGGCGATCCCGGCGTTCTCGCTGCCCGAGGTCTTCCTCGGTCTGGTCCCCGGCTGGGGCGGCTGCACCCTGCTGCCGAACCTGATCGGCGCCGACAAGGCCGTCTCGGTCATCATCGAGAACTCGCTGAACCAGAACAAGCAGCTCAAGGGCAAGCAGGTCTTCGAACTGGGCATCGCCGACGCCCTGTTCGAGGGTGCCGACTTCCTGGAGCAGTCGCTGCTGTGGACCGCCCAGGTCCTCAAGGGCGACGTCACCGTCGAGCGCCCGGAGATCGACCGCGGCGAGGCCTGGGACCAGGCCGTCGCCAAGGGCCGCTTCATCGCCGACTCCAAGGTGCACGGCGCGGCCCCGGCCGCCTACCGCGCCCTGGAGATCATCGAGGCCGCCAGGAACGGCGACCTCCAGCAGGGTTACGACGCCGAGGACCAGGCGCTCGCCGACCTGATCATGGGCGGCGAACTGCGCGCCGGCATCTACTCGTTCAACCTGGTGCAGAAGCGCGGCAAGCGCCCCGTCGGCGCCCCGGACAAGAGCCTGGCCCGCCCGGTCACCAAGGTCGGCGTCGTCGGCGCCGGTCTGATGGCCAGCCAGCTCGCGCTGCTCTTCCTGCGCCGTCTGGAGGTGCCGGTCGTGCTGACCGACATCGACCAGGAGCGCGTCGACAAGGGTGTGGGCTACGTCCACGGCGAGATCGACAAGCTGCTCGGCAAGGGCCGTATCCACCAGGACAAGGCCAACCGTCTCAAGGCGCTGGTCACCGGTGTCCTGGACAAGGCCGAGGGCTTCGCGGACGCGGACTTCATCATCGAAGCCGTGTTCGAGGAGATGAGCGTCAAGCAGAAGGTGTTCGCGGAGGTCGAGGCGGTCGCCCCGGCGCACGCGGTCCTCGCGACCAACACCTCCTCGCTGTCGGTGTCGGAGATGGCGTCCAAGCTCCAGCACCCCGAGCGGGTCGTGGGCTTCCACTTCTTCAACCCGGTCGCGATCCTGCCGCTGCTGGAGATCGTGCGCGGCGAGCAGACCGACGACGCCTCCCTGGCCACCGCCTTCGCGGTCGCCAAGAAGCTGAAGAAGACCGCGGTGCTGGTCAAGGACGCCCCGGCGTTCGTCGTGAACCGCATCCTGACCCGCTTCATGGGCGAGATCCAGAACGTCATCGACGAGGGCACCCCGGTCGAGGTCGCCGAGAAGGCGGTCGAGCCGCTGGGCCTGCCGATGTCCCCGCTGGTCCTGCTCGAACTGGTGGGCCCGGCGATCGGCCTGCACGTCTCGGAGACCCTCAACCGGGCCTTCCCGGACCGCTTCACGGTCTCCCCGAACCTGAAGGCCGTGGTCGAGGCCGGCAAGCGCGGCTTCTACGTCTACGACAGCGGCAAGCCGGAGCTGGACCCCGAGGTCGCGGCGCTCCTCAAGCAGGGCGATGTCGTCCTGACCGAGGAGCAGGTGCGTGACCGCGTCCTGGACGCGGTGGCGCAGGAGATCGGGCTGATGCTGGACGAGGGCGTCGTCGCCGAGGCCCAGGACATCGACCTGTGCCTGATCACGGGCGCCGGCTGGCCCTTCCACCTGGGCGGCATCACGCCGTACCTGGACCGCGAGGGCGTCTCGGAGCGCGTGAACGGCAAGCCGTTCCTGTCCCCGGGCGTGGCGAGCGTCCCGGCGTAACCCCGGCAGCGCGAACACGAAGGGCCCCCGCCTCGGCGAATTCCAGGGGTCGTAG
>NZ_MUNF01000246.1 GCF_002154555.1 Streptomyces murinus | reverse complement strand
CTTCTGGTTCTTCGGCCATCCCGAGGTGTACATCATCGCGCTGCCGTTCTTCGGCATCGTCTCCGAGATCATCCCGGTCTTCGCCCGCAAGCCCATGTTCGGCTACATGGGCCTGATCGCCGCGACGATCTCCATCGCGGGACTGTCCATCACCGTGTGGGCGCACCACATGTACGTCACCGGCGGTGTGCTGCTCCCCTTCTTCTCCTTCATGACCTTCCTGATCGCGGTGCCGACGGGCGTGAAGTTCTTCAACTGGATCGGCACCATGTGGAAGGGCTCGCTGTCCTTCGAGACACCGATGCTCTGGTCGGCGGGCTTCCTCGTCACGTTCCTCTTCGGCGGTCTGACCGGTGTCATCCTGGCCTCGCCGCCGATGGACTTCCATGTGTCCGACTCGTACTTCGTGGTGGCCCACTTCCACTACGTGGTCTTCGGTACGGTCGTGTTCGCCATGTTCGCCGGATTCCACTTCTGGTGGCCCAAGTTCACCGGCAAGATGCTGGACGAACGCCTCGGCAAGATCACCTTCTGGACGCTGTTCGTCGGCTTCCACACCACGTTCCTGGTGCAGCACTGGCTGGGCGCCGAGGGCATGCCCCGCCGTTACGCCGACTATCTGGCCGCCGACGGGTTCACCGCCCTGAACACGGTCTCCTCGATCGGCTCGTTCCTGCTGGGCCTGTCGATGCTGCCGTTCCTCTACAACGTCTGGAAGACGGCGCGGTTCGGGGTGCCGGTCGGCGTGGACGACCCCTGGGGCTACGGCCGCTCGCTGGAGTGGGCGACCTCCTGCCCGCCGCCGCGCCACAACTTCCTGACCCTGCCCCGGGTCCGCAGTGAGGCCCCGGCCTTCGACCTGCACCACCCGGACATCGCGCTGGCGGAGGCCGAGGCGCAGGGCGCGGTATGAGCGACCCGAGTCTGCGGCAGGGGGCCGCCGAGGGGGAACTGAGCAACGAGGTGGAGGGCTACCTGCTCTGGCAGGCCCGTGTCGCGGAGGCCGAGCAGCGGGCCCAGGAGTTCGTCCGTCCCATGGACTGGCTGACGACCGCCCAGCGCACGGAGATCGAGCAGAGTTACGCCGAGGACGCCCTGCGCCGCGCCAGGAAGGACCTGGAGCGCATCGCCGCCCGCTGCACCTCGCTGCGCGCCGAGTACGAGAACAGGTACCGGGAGCTGCGGCGACGGTGCGTGGGCTGGACGCTGGGCGTGTGCGCGGGGCTGGCGGCTGCGGTGACGCTGCTGCTGCTTCTCTGAGGTTCTTCGCGTTTCGTTCGAAGGCAGCCGCTCCCCCGAGGGGGCGGCTGCCGTCGAACGCCGGCGGTCAACGGTGCCGGTGGGCCGCGCTGATCAGCCCGTAGGTGACCAGGCCGTAGCCGAGGTGCGGGAGGGCGTCCGCGGTCCAGTCGGCCGGGGACCAGGCGCGGGGGTCGCTGATGCCGAGCCCGGCGATCGGGATGTCGGTCAGGACCATGGCCAGGGCGCCGGTGACGGGGCCGCCCAGCCGGCCGGGCGGGCGGACACCGGCCCGGTGGAGCAGGGCGACGGCGGCGCCGGTGCCGACCCCGACGGCGATGCCCGTCAGCGCGCCGAGGCCGGACAGCCGGTTGTCCCGGCCGTCCGACTCCGGGACCGGGTGCCCGGCCTTCTCGGTGATCTTCTCCACCACGTCTTCGGGTGCGCTGCTGGAGGGCCGGCCACGCAGCCGCCGGGGCCCGGGGGCCGGTCAGCGGGAGAAGCGCGAGGTGCCCAGGTTCACCAGATGGCCGACCATGTCGATCTGCACGCCGTCCGGGGTGGCGCGGGCGGCGCTGAAGCCGACGTTCTCCGGGAGTTCGACGCGCCAGGTGGCCGCGGGCCGTTCGGCGCCGGGCGTGCTGAGGGAGATCTCGTCGCCCTGGGCGAGCAGCGTACCGGTGCCGTCGGCCTGCCGGCCGCCCACGGTGCCGCTGATCCCGACCCGTGCCGCCTGGCCGTCCGAGCCCGGCGCCTGCGACACCTTGACGGGACCGCCGGTGCCGGCCAACCGCGTGAGTACGCCGGACAGTTGGTCGTACGACAGGGTCAGTGTGCCGTTGACGAGGTTCGCCTCGGCGCTGCGCGCGGTCAGCGAGGTCACCGTCACGCCGTGCAGGTCGAGTCGGAGCCGCTCGACGCCGAGATAGCCGCCCTGCGCGTTGTTCGTGGTGTCGACGGTGAAGTTCTCGGCCGTCAGGGCGACATGGTCGAAGTCCTGGGCGAACGCCTGGGTCAGGAAGGGGAAGCCCTTGATCGACACATCGATGCTGCTGTCGGTGGAGTTGCCGTAGCCGTACTTCTGCTCGGCGAGCCGGGCGGCCTCCTTGTCCGCGTAGTGCACGGCGACCCGGTCGGCGACGGTGAACAGGACGGCCAGCACCACGACCGTGATCGCCAGCACCTTCACCCATCTTCGTCTCATCCCAATTCCCCCTGTGATATGTCGAGTTGATCCGCACGCTCCCCGCGTGCGCCCTTGATCATGCACCACGGGCGGGCCGCCGAGAGCAGCGGGGGCACACCGGGGCCGCTGCCCTGGTGTGCCCCCGTGGAGCGGTGCCCGGTGTCAGCGGCCGTGGCCCGCCGGGTCACGGTCGTCCGCGGGCCGCGCGGGGACGGTGCCGGGGGTCTGTGCCGCCCGGTCGCCGTGGCCCGGCCACCAGGCCGCGTGGCCGATGAGCGCGGTGAGGCTCGGCGTGAAGAACATCGCCATGACGAACGCGGCGATCGCGATGCCGAAGGAGACCGCGAAGCCCATCTCGGTGAGCAGCGCGTTGCCCGCCAGCATCATCGTGGCGAAGGTCGCCGCCAGGATGAAGCCGGCCGCGGCCACGGTCGGCCCGGCGTGCCGCAGGGCCTGGCCCGCCGCCTCGCGCGGATCGCGGCCCTCGCGGGCCTCCTCCCGCAGCCGGGCGATCATGAGGATGTTGTAGTCCGTGCCGATGGCGACCACGAAGAGATACATGATCACCGGGAGCATGAACATCAGGCCGGAGTGCCCCTCCCCCTTCTGGAAGATCCACACCGTGGCGCCGAGGGTGGCGCCGAAGCCGAGGCCCACCGAGGCCATCAGGTACCAAGGGGCCACGACGCTGCGCAGCAGCAGGCCGAGGATGACCATGATGAGGAGGGCGGCGACCGGGAACACCGTGCGGTAGTCGTGGTTGACCGCCGTGTCAATGTCCTTGTAGATCGAGGACATGCCGCCGACCAGCGCCTCCGTGCCGGCGGGCGCGTTGGCGTGGGCGGTGTCGCGCACCCGCTGCACGGCGTCGATGGCCTGGTCCGTGGACGCCTCGTACGTGAGGGTGACGGTGAAGTCCGCGGTGGTGCCGTCCTTGTCGAGCTGGCTCATCCGGACGCTCGCGACCCCGTCGACCGTGCCGAGCTTGTGCGCGTACCCGGTGAATCCGCTCTTGTCGAGCGGCTTGCCGTCGGTGCTGGAGAGGTAGACGTCGGTGGGCGCGGCGGCGCCTGCGGAGTACGCCTTCTGCATCTGGTCCTGGACGACCATGGACTCCTTGGTCTTGGGCATGGAGCCCGACGCCAGGTCGAAGGTGGCCTTGTAGCCGAGCGTGCCCGCCGACAGCGCGAGCAGGACCAGGCCGGAGGCGACGGCGGCCAGCGCCGGGCGGCGGCGCACCGCACGGCCGAGCGCGGCGAACCGGGCGTTCTCCGGCTCCTTCTGCCAGGACTTGGAGGGCCAGAAGACCTTGGGCCCGATCAGGGAGACCACGGCCGGGATCAGGGTGAGGCCCGCGACCAGGGTGGCGGCGACCGCGATGGCGAGCGCGGGGCCCATCTGCTTGAGGAAGCCGAGGGTGGACAGGACCAGCGCGAGGAAGGCGATGATGACCGCGCCGGCCGCCGAGGCGATGGCCTCGCCGACCCGGCCGACCGCGTTGATCATGGCCTCCTTGGACTCGTCACCGGCCCTGAGGCGTTCGCGGTAGCGGAACATCAGGAACAGGAAGTAGTCCGTGCCCACACCGAAGAGCACCACGATCAGGATGGACGAGATCGAGCTGTTGGCCTGGAGCCCGAACAGCTTGGTGGCGTAGGCGATCAGCCCGTTGGCGACGGCCGAGACCAGGCCGATGAGGACCAGCGGCAGGACGGCCAGGATCGGTGCCCGGAAGATGATCAGCAGGGTCACCAGGATGATGACGAAGGTGCCGATGCCGATCAGCGCCTGGCCGCGCTTGGAGGAGTCCTGCTGGTCGAGGGCCTGTGCGGCGGAGCCGCCCAGCCGGACGTCGAGATGGGTTCCCCTGGCCAGTTGCTTGACGTCGGCGCGCAAGGTCTTGGCGGCGTCGGCCTGTTTGGGCTGGCCGGCGTTCTTGCTGTCCATCTGGACCAGGGTCAGGGAGTACCTGCCGTCCTTCGACGGCGGGCCGGGGACCACCTTCTGTACCTGATCGATCTTCTTCTCGCCCAGTTCGGTGGTGATCCGGGCGATGTCCTTCTGGTCGGCGGCGGTCAGCCGGCCGCCGTCGGTGCGCTGGTAGAGCGCGATCGCGGAGGGGGTGAAGGCGCTGGGGAACGCCTTCTGCTGGAGTTCCGCGGCTTGGATCGACTCATAACTCTTGGGCAGAAAACTGCTCTCGTCGCTGTTGGAGGGCAGGCCTGGGGCGGTGGCGACGATCGCCACCGCGGCGATCAGCCATGCCACGATCGTCCAGACCGGATGCCGGACGACGGCAGCGCCAATACGTCGGAACATGCGGGAGGGTCCTCCTGTACAGGAAGATCACCGCAGCCCGGGGAGCGGTCCCTGGCATCGGCGACCCCGACCGGCCCAGTCCGACGAGCCGGTCGAATGGTTGTCTGAGGGATCACATCGTAGTGACCGACGATACGTTTTTCGCACCGGATATCCCGTGGCTTGTACCGCGTCGCAAGCGGATCAAACCGGTCCGGAATTCCGCCAGATGAACACCTCGGTGCTGGGGGCCCGCTCGGCGAAACGCCCTGCCGGGGAGGCCGCCGCGAGCAGCCCGCGCAGGTCCGTCTCGAAGGAGTCCAGGCGGGGCCCGAAGAGGTGCGGGGCGGCGAAGGAGTGCGAGAAGGTCCAGGCGACGACGACGTCGGTGCTGCGCTCCAACACCGCGCCGCCGGGTACGACATGGCGCTCGGGGCCGCGGAATCCCGCCTCCGCCAGGATCCGGGCCTCGCCCCCGGGAGTGCCCTGGGGCAGCAGCCCGCGGCCGGCGCGACGGACGGGCCCGAGGTACGCCTTGACCAGCGCGGCGATGCTCTCGTGGGGCACGGCGGGGTACGGCGATCCTCCGGCTGTCCGGCGCTCGCCCTTGAGGTCGGCGAGGTGCACCAGCGCGCCGCCGGTCCTGAGCATCGCGCGGACGGTGCGGGCCACCCGGACGCGGTCGGTCCAGTGGAAGGACTGCGCGAAGACCACGGCGTCGAACCGGCCGAGCCCGGCCGGGAGTTCCTCGGCGCGCAGCCGTGCCCAGCGGATCCGCGGGGCCACCCCCGCGGCGGTGGCCCGGCGATCGGCCGCGCGGATCATCCCCGGGTCGGGATCGACGCCGACGGTCTCCCGGAACAGGGCGGCCAGCGGGACGGTGACGGTGCCCGGACCGCAGCCCACGTCGAGCAGCCGGCCCCGGCCGTCGGCGGACAACTCGCGGGCGAGCAGGGGAACCAGGCCGGGGGCGTACGGCAGCCTGCCGCGCTCATAGTGCTCGGCCGCCCCGGCGAACAGGGTGTCGTCCCACTCCCAGGTCACGTGACGGCCTTTCCTGCGGGGGCGGTTGAGGTGAAGGCGGTCAGGTGAGGCGGCTCGGGCCGGAGGCAGTGCGGAGAGAAGCCGATCGGCCGGGGGCGACCCGGGGCCGTGACGTTTCAGCTGGAGGCGCCGGCGAGCGCGGCCCGTGACCGGCGCCGGGCCTCCTCGATCACCCGCGCGCCGCGATCCGGGGCGGTGTCGAGGCGGACGAGGACGGACGGGACGGCGATGGCGGGGAGCAGATGGTCGAAGAGCGCCGACATCCGCTGGTCCAGATCGGCCCAGTCGGCGACGGCCTGCGAGACGAACTGCACCCCTATCCAGGCCCCGAGGAAGACCTGCGCGGTCTCCTCCGGCACCACATGCGGCAGCACCTCGTCCCTGGCCCTGGCCTCCGCAAGCAGGGACGCGGTGAGTTCGGCCCAGGCCGGCCAGGCGCTGCCGAAGACGTCCCGCCCCTGGAGGTCGGCCGAGAGCCGGACCGCGGCGAGCAGCAGGGGCTCCCGCGGCAGCCGGTCGGCCAGGGTCATCCCCGCGTCCACCCACTCCTGGAGCTTCAGCTCCCGGGGCACGTGGTACTCGGCCGAGATCCGTTCCTCCAGCACACCCCGGGCGAGGGCGGCCTTGGAGTCGAAATGGAAATAGAGCGCGCCTTTGGTGACACCGGCCCGGTTCAGTATCTCGGCGATGGTCGCCGCGGCATAACCGCGCTCGGCGAACACCCCGGCGGCGGCCTCCAGTACAGCCCGTCGGGTCCGCACAGCTCGCTCCTGCTGAGCCATGGACCCTCCTCAAGCTGAACGTTAAACCAATCCGTAGCCTACCCCACGGCCTCTCTACCACCGGGTCCACGCGGGCCGTTGGGGAATCCGGGACTCCGGGGGCGCGAGGGGGACACGGGGTTCGAGAACGCGCGCGGGAAAACCCATGGCGTGCGCCGCGAACCGGGTCGGTCCGGGTTTGAATCCAGGGAGACACCGCACCATCTCGCCCCCCCAGGAGGACGCCATGCGCGTCGCGATCACCGGGTCCCATGGGCTCATCGGTTCCGCCCTCGTCCGCTCCCTCTCGGGGGACGGCCATCAGGTCGTCAGACTCGTCCGGGCGGGCGCGGACCGCGGTCCGGGGGACGGCGGCGAGGCGGTGAGCTGGGATCCGGCCGGGGACGGGCCGCGGCTCGCGGGGGTGGACGCGGTGGTGCAT
>NZ_MUNF01000245.1 GCF_002154555.1 Streptomyces murinus | reverse complement strand
CTTCTGGTTCTTCGGCCATCCAGAGGTGTACATCATCGCCCTGCCGTTCTTCGGCATCATCTCCGAGGTCATCCCGGTCTTCTCCCGTAAGCCGATGTTCGGCTACATGGGCCTGATCGCCGCGACGATCTCCATCGCGGGTCTGTCCGTGACGGTGTGGGCGCACCACATGTACGTCACCGGCGGTGTGCTGCTGCCGTTCTTCTCCTTCATGACCTTCCTGATCGCTGTGCCGACGGGCGTGAAGTTCTTCAACTGGATCGGCACCATGTGGAAGGGCTCGCTGTCCTTCGAGACACCGATGCTCTGGGCGACCGGCTTCCTGATCACCTTCACCTTCGGTGGTCTGACCGGTGTCATCCTGGCCGCGCCGCCGATGGACTTCCACGTCTCGGACTCGTACTTCGTGGTGGCCCACTTCCACTACGTGGTCTTCGGTACGGTCGTCTTCGCGATGTTCTCCGGCTTCCACTTCTGGTGGCCGAAGTTCACCGGCAAGATGCTGGACGAGCGCCTCGGCAAGATCACCTTCTGGACGCTGTTCATCGGCTTCCACACCACCTTCCTCGTCCAGCACTGGCTGGGCGCCGAGGGCATGCCGCGGCGTTACGCCGACTACCTGGCGGCCGACGGCTTCACCGCGCTGAACACGGTGTCCACCATCGGTTCGTTCCTCCTCGGCCTGTCGATCCTGCCGTTCCTCTACAACATCTGGAAGACGGCCAAGTACGGCAAGCCGGTCGGCGTGGACGACCCGTGGGGCTACGGCCGCTCGCTGGAGTGGGCGACCTCCTGCCCGCCGCCGCGGCACAACTTCACCACCCTGCCGCGGATCCGCAGTGAATCCCCGGCGTTCGACCTGCACCACCCCGAGATCGCCGCGCTCGAACAGCTCGAGTACGCCGGTCACGCGCCTGCCGTCGCGGACAGCAAGGAGGCCGGCAAGTGAAGATCCAGGGCCGGATGTTCATCTGGCTGAGCTTCTTCATCCTGATCATGGCCATCGTGTATGGCGTGTGGTCGAAGGAGCCGGCCGGCACCACGGCGCTCTTCCTGGCCTTCGGCCTGTCGATCATGATCGGCTTCTACCTGGGCTTCACCGCCCGCCGGGTGGACGCCGGTGCGCAGGACGACACGGAGGCCGATGTCGCGGACGACGCGGGCGAGCTGGGCTTCTTCAGCCCGCACAGCTGGCAGCCGCTCATGCTGGGCTTCGGCGGTGCGATCGCCTTCCTCAGCATCGCGGTCGGCTGGTGGCTGATCTACTTCTCCGCGCCGTTCATCGTGATCGGTCTGTTCGGCTGGGTGTTCGAGTACTACCACGGTGAGAACCGCACCCAGTAAGACCCCGAGCACCATCCGGAAGCCCGGACCCTCCGTCAAGAGGGTCCGGGCTTCCGGCTTTTTCGCGTGCCGAGCGGGTGTCCCTCGGATGCGGGAGTGTCGTTCCCTCGTATGGGTTACGTACCGCGCCAGTAGGGTCTCCATCTCATAGCGTGATCGTATGAACCACATTCCGCGGACCCGTACCGTCGTCAGCTGTGTCGTGCTGGTGACCGCCCTGGGCGCGGGCATCACCGCCTGCGGTTCGGACGGCGACCCCCTGTCCGCTACGCCGTATGACGCAGCGGGCCTGATCTCCTTCAACGCCCCCACCCAGGTGGGCAAGCGGGCCGACCCGGACAAGCCCCTGGAGATCAGCGTCAAGGACGAGGGGCGCATCACCGACGTGACCGCCCAGGACTCCACAGGACGCTTTGTGGCGGGCGAACTCACCGCCGACGGCAGTCGCTGGCACAGCACCTCCCCGCTGGCCGCGAGCGCCCACTACACGGTCACGGTGAGCACCGAGGACGACGACGGGGCGCCCGGCCGCAAGGTCCTCAGCTTCGACACCACCCAGCCGACCGCCAAGAAGCAGCTGGGCGTCACCTTCGGGCCGGACGCGGGGGAGTACGGCGTCGGGCAGATCATCACCGCCCAACTCAGCGAGGAGGTCAAGGACCCGGCGCAGCGGGCCGTGGTGGAGCGCGCCCTGCGGGTGGACTCCGTACCCGCCGTGCCCGGCTCCTGGTACTGGGTGAGCGGCAAGGAACTCCACTACCGGCCCAAGGACTACTGGCCCGCCCACGCCACGATCCTGGTGCACAGCAACCTGGACGGCGTGAAGATCGGCGACCGGCTGTGGGGCGGCAAGTCGAAGCCGGTGAAGCTCACCACGGGCGACCGGATCGAGGCCGTCACGGACGCGGCCGCGCACGAGCTGACGGTGTTCAAGAACGGCGCCGTGATCAATGCCATCCCGGTCACCACGGGCAAGCCCGGCTTCGAGACCCGCAACGGCGTCAAGGTGGTCCTGGAGAAGCAGTACTTCGTACGGATGCGCGGCACCACCGTCGGCATCGCCGAGGGCAGCCGGGACAACTACGACCTGCCGGTGTACTACGCCACCCGCGTCACCTGGTCCGGTGAATACGTGCACGCGGCGCCCTGGTCGGTCGGCTCACAGGGCTACGCCAACGTCAGCCACGGCTGCACCGGCATGAGTACGGCCAACGCGCGGTGGTTCTTCGACACCGTCCACGAGGGCGACATCGTCCGGGTCGTCAACTCCAACGGCCAGCCGATGGAACCGTTCGGCAACGGCTTCGGCGACTGGAACGTCACCTGGAAGAAGTGGCGTACGGGCTCCGCCCTGACGGGCACCCAGACCAACGGCCAGTCCTCCTCGGACACGGTCCGCCTCCAGCCAGCGGCCGTGTGAGCAGCACCTCGACGGGGCGCGGGACCGTGTCGGCACACGGCCCGCGCCCCGTCGTCGGGCTAGGCGCTCACGAGCCTCTGCTGCCGCAGCAGGGCGGCCAGCGAGGCGGCGAACTCCACCGGGTCCACCGGCAGGGTCACCGCGGCGTCCGCACGGCTCCACGTGGCCAGCCAGGCGTCCTGGGGCCGGCCGATGAGCAGCAGCACGGGCGGGCACCGGAACACCTCGTCCTTGATCTGCCGGCACACCCCCATGCCGCCCATCGGGACGGCCTCGCCGTCGAGCACGCACACATCGATGCCCCCACGGTCCAGCTCGCGCAGCACCGCCGCGGGCGTGGCGCACTCCACGAACTCCACTTGGGGCACATCCGGGGCGGGACGCCGCCCGGTGGCCAGCCGTACTTGCTCGCGGGTGTTGGAGTCGTCGCTGTAGACCAGCACGGTGGCGGTCGGCTGCATTGTTCCTCCGGGTCGACGTCGGCGTCGTACGGACAGGACGGACGGGGCCGTTTGGGCGGATGTTACTCCCATGAACACCACGTCAACACCGGTTCGGAGGGCAGCAACACTCCGAACGGCACCCCCCGGAGTGAGGGCGAGATAAGCGACCGACATAATGTCGGTCGTGGCGACAGCAACGACAGTAGAAACCGGGCACGCGCACCCGTCGGTCAACCGGCCGAACCTCACCAGCGTCGGAACCATCATCTGGCTGAGTTCCGAGCTGATGTTCTTCGCGGCCCTCTTCGCGATGTACTTCACCCTCCGGTCGGTGACCGGACCGGCTCACTGGAAGCACATGGCTTCAAGCCTCAATGTGCCTTTCTCCGCGACGAACACCACGATCCTGGTGCTCTCGTCGCTCACCTGTCAGCTCGGCGTGTTCGCGGCCGAGCGGGGCGATGTGAAGAAGCTCCGTGGCTGGTTCATCCTCACCTTCATCATGGGTGCGATCTTCATCGGCGGTCAGATCTACGAGTACACGAGCCTGGTGAGGGAGGACGGCCTCTCGCTCTCCTCCGATCCGTACGGCTCGGTGTTCTACCTGACCACCGGCTTCCACGGCCTGCATGTGACGGGCGGTCTCATCGCCTTCCTGCTGGTCCTCGGCCGCACCTACATGGCCAAGAGGTTCACCCACGAGCAGGCGACGGCCGCCATCGTCGTGTCCTACTACTGGCACTTCGTCGATGTCGTCTGGATCGGCCTCTTCGCCACGATCTATTTGATCAAGTAGCCGGGACCGCTCCCGCTAAGTCCAGAAGCACCGACGCAGAAGATCCTGACACCGGGGTAATCCGTGAAAAAGCTCTCCGTACGACGACGCCATCCGCTGGCGGCGGTCGTCGTCCTACTCCTCGCGCTGGCGGCCACTGGGGGGCTGTACGCCGCGTTCGCGCCCGCGGGCAAGGCGCAGGCCGACGCAGGCTCCCAGTCCTTGACCATCAAGGAGGGTAAGAAGCTCTTCGAGGTCGGCTGCGCCAGCTGCCACGGCACCGGTGGACAGGGATCCTCCGACGGGCCGAGCCTGGTCGGCGTGGGCGCCGCGGCCGTCGACTTCCAGGTCGGCACCGGCCGTATGCCGGCCGCGACCTCGCAGGGCGCCCAGGTCCCGCGCAAGAAGACCGTGTACACCCAGACCCAGATCGACCAGCTCGCCGCGTACATCGCGTCGCTGGGCGCCGGTCCGGTGGTGCCGACCAAGCAGCAGTACGGTCCGGCCGGCGCGGACATCGCCAAGGGTGGCGAGCTGTTCCGCACCAACTGCGCGCAGTGCCACAACTTCACCGGCAAGGGTGGTGCCCTCACCAAGGGCAAGTTCGCCCCCACGCTGGAGGGTGTCGACCCGAAGCACATCTACGAGGCCATGCAGACGGGCCCGCAGAACATGCCGTCCTTCCCGGACACCACGCTGTCCTCGCAGAACAAGAAGGACATCATCGCGTACCTGCACGCGGTCGACAGCAGCGAGACGACGAACCCGGGCGGTCTGGAGCTGGGCGGCCTCGGGCCGGTCAGTGAGGGCCTGTTCGCCTGGATCTTCGGTCTCGGCGCGCTGATCGCCGTCGCCGTCTGGGTCGCCGCTCGGACCGCAAAGGCCAAGAAGTCATGAGTAGCCAAGACATTCCAGAAGAGAACCTGCCCGCTGAGCAGGACCACGCGCACGGCGCGGTAGCGGTCGCGGACGAGGAGAACCCGTTCGCCGACCCGGGGCTGCCGCCCCACGAGCACCGCATCCAGGACATCGACGAGCGGGCCGCCCGGCGGTCCGAGCGTATGGTCGCCCTGCTGTTCACGATCTCGATGCTGGCCACCGTCGGCTTCATCGTGTCGTACGTGACCATCCCGCACGACAAGAACATCTTCGTCTTCCCGATCGGGCACATCAGCGCGCTGAACTTCGCGCTGGGCCTGACCCTGGGCGTGGCGCTGTTCTGCATCGGCGCGGGCGCGGTCCACTGGGCCCGCACCCTGATGTCCGACGTCGAGGTCGCCGACGACCGGCACGCGATCGCGGCCTCTCCCGAGGTCCGGGCGAAGGTCCACGCGGACTTCCGCCAGGGCGCCAAGGAGTCGGCGCTCGGCCGCCGCAAGCTGATCCGCAACACGATGTTCGGCGCGCTGGCCCTGGTGCCGCTCTCCGGCGTCATGCTGCTGCGTGACCTCGGCCCGCTGCCCGGCACCTCGCTGCGGCACACCCTGTGGGCCAAGGGCAAGCGCCTGGTGAACATGAACACCAACCAGCCGCTGCGTCCCGAGGACATCGCCGTCGGCTCCCTCACCTTCGCCAAGCCGGACGGCCTGGAGGAGACGGACGAGGAGTTCCAGAACGAGCTGGCCAAGGCCGCGCTGATGATCGTCCGGCTCCAGCCGGACAACATCAAGGACAAGCGCGAGCTCGACTGGTCGCACGAGGGCGTCGTCGCGTTCTCCAAGATCTGCACCCACGTCGGGTGCCCGATCTCGCTGTACGAGCAGCAGACGCACCACGTGCTGTGCCCGTGCCACCAGTCCACCTTCGACCTCTCCGACGGCGCCCGAGTGATCTTCGGCCCCGCCGGCCACGCCCTGCCGCAGCTGCGCATCGGTGTGGACAGCGAGGGTTACCTCCAGGCGCTCGGCGACTTCGAGGAGCCCGTCGGTCCTGCATTCTGGGAGCGCGGATGAGTACTGCAGCGAACGACACCTCCCGCGCACGCGGGAAGGCCCCGGCCGGCGAGCGCATCGCCGACTGGGCCGACGGCCGGCTCGGGATCTACTCCCTGGCCAAGGCCAACATGCGCAAGATCTTCCCCGACCACTGGTCGTTCATGTTGGGCGAAGTGTGCATGTACAGCTTCATCATCATCATCCTGACGGGTGTCTATCTGACACTGTTCTTCCACCCGTCGATGAACGAGGTCGTGTACCACGGCAGCTATGTCCCGCTCCAGGGGCAGATGATGTCGGAGGCGTTCAACTCGACCCTGCACATCTCCTTCGATGTGCGCGGTGGTCTGCTCGTCCGGCAGATCCACCACTGGGCCGCGCTGATCTTCCTCGCCGGCATGTTCGTGCACATGATGCGCGTGTTCTTCACCGGCGCGTTCCGCAAGCCGCGTGAGATCAACTGGCTGTTCGGCTTCCTGCTGTTCGTCCTCGGCATGTTCACCGGTTTCACCGGTTACTCGCTCCCGGACGACCTGCTCTCCGGCACCGGTGTGCGCTTCACCGAGGGTGCGATCCTGTCCATGCCGATCGTCGGCACGTACATCTCGTACTTCCTCTTCGGCGGTCAGTTCCCCGGCCACGACTTCGTCGCCCGGTTCTACTCGATCCACATCCTGCTGCTGCCGGGCATCATGCTCGGCCTGATGGTGGCGCACCTGATCCTGGTCTTCTACCACAAGCACACGCAGTTCGCGGGTCCGGGCAAGACCAACAACAACGTCGTCGGCATGCCGCTGCTGCCGGTCTACATGGCCAAGGCCGGAGGCTTCTTCTTCCTGGTCTTCGGTGTCATCGCGGCCATCGCCGCGGTCGCGCAGATCAACCCGATCTGGGCCATCGGCCCCTACCGGGTCGACCAGGTGTCCACCGGCGCCCAGCCCGACTGGTACATGGGCTTCGCCGAGGGTCTGATCCGCTTCATGCCGGGCTGGGAGATCAACTTCTGGGGCCACACCCTGGTCCTGGGCGTGTTCATCCCGCTGGTCCTCTTCGGTGTGGTGCTGGGCGCGATGGCGGCCTACCCGTTCATCGAGTCCTGGATCACCGGCGACAAGAGCGAGCACCACATCCTGGACCGCCCGCGCAACGCCCCGACCCGTACGGGTCTCGGTGTCGCCTGGGTGACGATGTACATGATCACGCTGGTCGGTGGTGGCAACGACCTGTGGGCCACCCACTTCCACCTGTCGATCAACGCCGTGACCTGGTTCGTGCGGATCTTCTTCTTCGTCGGTCCGGTCATCGCGTTCATCGCCACCAAGCGGATCTGCCTCGGCCTCCAGCGCCGCGACCGCGACAAGGTGCTGCACGGCCGCGAGACCGGCATCATCAAGCGGCTGCCGCACGGTGAGTTCATCGAGGTGCACGAGCCGCTCAGCCAGGAGCAGCTGCACACGCTCACCACGCACACGCAGTACGCGCCGGCCGAGATCGGCCCCGCGGTCGACGAGAACGGTGTCGAGCGCAAGGTGACGGCGTCCGAGAAGCTCCGGGCGAAGCTGTCCAACGCCTACTACGGCGAGGACAACCAGATCCCGAAGCCGACCTCCGAGGAGTACAAGGAGATCACGAGCGGCCACGGCCACCACTGATCCCCGCGTCGCCACGCCACAGAGGGGCCCCGTCCGCGAGCCGGACGGGGCCCTTCCCCGTGCCGGGGGCTCGATAAGGTGGTGTACGAGTTTCCACCCCTGTGTACGACAAGGAGCGGCCGATGAGCGCTGTGACCCCCGCTGGAGGCGACACCGCGGCGGGCCGCTCCTGGCCCGCCCTGCTGAACGGCCTGCTGAACGGCCAGAACCTGTCCGCGGACGACACCGCCTGGGCGATGGACCTGATCATGCGGGGCGAGGCGACCGACGCCCAGATCGCCGGGTTCATGGTGGCGCTGCGCGCCAAGGGCGAGACCGTCGAGGAGATCTCCGGTCTGGTGCGCACCATGTACGAGCACGCGAACGTGATCGAGGTGCCCGGGCCGGCCGTGGACATCGTCGGCACCGGCGGCGACGGCGCCAAGACGGTGAACATCTCCACCATGTCCTCGATCGTGGTCGCGGGCACCGGTGCCAAGGTCGTCAAGCACGGCAACCGCGCCGCCTCCTCCGCCTCCGGCTCCTCCGACGTCCTGGAGAAGCTGGGCATCAACCTCCAGCTGACCCCGAAGCGGGTCGCCGAGGTCGCCGAGGAGGCCGGCATCACCATCTGCTTCGCGGTGAAGTTCCACCCCTCGCTGCGTCATGTCGCCGCCGCCCGCGGCCAGTTGGGCATTCGTACGACCTTCAATGTGCTCGGTCCGCTGACCAACCCGGCGAAGGTGCGCGCCCAGGCGGTGGGCGTCGCCGACCCGCGCATGGCGCCCGTGGTGGCCGGGGTCTTCGCCGAGCGCGGCAACTCCGCGCTGGTCTTCCGCGGCGACGACGGCCTGGACGAGCTGACCGTCACCGCCACCTCCCGGGTGTGGGTGGTGCGCGACGGCAAGGTCTCCGAGGAGGTCTTCGACCCGCGGGACGTCGGCATCGAGCTGGTCCCCGTGGAGGCCCTGCGCGGCGCGGACGCGGCCTATAACGCGGAGGTCGCCCGCCGGGTGCTGGACGGCGAGCGGGGGGCCGTACGGGACGCGGTGCTGCTGAACTCCGCGGCGGCCCTCGTGGCCCTGGAGTCGGCCGACGCTCCGCTCACCGAGCAGCTGCGCGTCCAGATGGCCAAGGCCGCCGAGTCCATCGACTCGGGCGCGGCCAAGCGCACGCTGGAGCGCTGGGTGGCCGCCAGCAACGCCTGACGGCCACAGGCTGATACGACTGATCGTCCCGCGATCCGGACACGGGTTGCGGGACATCGATCTTTTCGCGTACGTTCCCTGTCAGGTCATGAGTGACAGTCATGAGGCCCCGGCCGACTGTCCGGCAACCCTCCGTCCGTGGCGGGGTGCCCCGGGTGAGGACCAGGTCGTAGGCAGCGAGGTCTACGGCAAGCGCGGACCCCTCGGGCGCTCTCGGTAGCGCCGGGCCAGGGGTCCTGGTCGGTCGAGGGAGCCTCCCGTGAGCAAGCGAATGCGCTAGGGCCGCTGAGCCCCGCCTCCGCGTACCCCTTTCACCTTTCTTCCGTACGCCGTCTTCGGCGTGCGTTCTCACGGGAGTTCCCCATGTCTGTCTCCACCGTCGCCGTCGACCCGTCGATTTGCACCCCGCTGCCCGTTCTGGGGCGAGATGTCACCGTGCCGCTCGTCACCGGCGGCACCATCACCTACGCGGCCCTCGACTACGCGGCCAGCGCCCCCGCCCTCCAGCGCGTCTGGGACGACGTCGCCGCCTACGCGCCGTACTACGGCAGCGTCCACCGGGGTGCCGGGTACCTCTCCCAGTTCTCCACCGACCTGTTCGAGAAGGCCCGCCGCACGGTCGCGGAGTTCCTCGGCTGCCGCGCCGACGACCAGGTGGTCTTCACCCGCTCGACCACGGACTCGCTGAACCTGCTGGCCCGGGTGGTCCCGGCCGACTGCCGGGTCTTCGTCTTCGAGACCGAGCACCACGCCTCGCTGCTGCCCTGGCGCGACGACCGGGTCACCTATCTGGACGCGCCGCGCAGCCCCCGGGAGGCCGTCGAGACGCTGGAGCGGGCCCTCGCCGACCGGGACCCGTACGGCCCGGCCCTGGTCTGCGTCACCGGTGCCTCCAACGTCACCGGCGAGCTGTGGCCGGTGCGCGAGCTGGCCGCCGCCGCGCACGCCCACGGCGCCCGGATCGTCCTGGACGCCGCCCAGCTGGCCCCGCACCACCCGGTCTCCCTCGCCGACCTGGACGTCGACTGGGTCGCATTCTCCGGCCACAAGCTGTACGCCCCGTTCGGCGCGGGCGTGCTCGCCGGGCGTGCCGACTGGCTGCGGGACGCCGAGCCGTACCTCGCGGGCGGTGGCGCCAGCCGCAGCGTCGCCCGGCGCGCGGACGGGGGCGTGGAGGTGGAGTGGCACGAGAGCGCCGCCCGGCACGAGGCGGGCTCCCCGAACGTCATCGGCGCCTACGCCGTCGCCTCCGCCTGCCAGGCCCTCACCGAGGCCGGCTGGGACGCGCTGGTCGCCCGTGAGCAGTATCTGATCGACCGGGTGCGCGCGGGCCTTGCCGAGATCCCGCAGGTCAGGGTGTTGTCCCTGTTCGGGGACGACGCGCCGCGGGTCGGGGTGCTCTCCTTCGTGGTGGACGGCTGGAACAGCTCCCACTTCGCGGCCGCGCTCTCCGCCGAGTACGGCATCGGCGTCCGCGACGGCCTCTTCTGCGCCCACCCGCTGCTGCGCACCCTGCTGGGCACGGCCCCCCAGGCCCCCGCGGAGTGCGGCGCCCCGTCCCTGAACGCCATCCGCGCGAGCTTCGGCGCGGGCACCCCGGACGAGCATGTGGACCGCTTCGTCACGGCCGTACGGCAGCTGGTGACGGAGGGCGCGAAGTGGACGTACCGCACGGAGGAGGGGCGCTGCGTGCCGGTGGCGTAGCGGTCCGAACGGGCCGGTGAGGCGGCTTTCAGCGAGCGGTCAGGAGTCCAGGCCGATCGCGAAGGCCGCCTCCAGGTCGTGCTGCGAGTACGTCCGGAACGCCACATGCGTGTCCGTCGCCTCGACGCCGGGGATCTTGCTGATCCGGCCGGGGATCACATCGGCCAGGTCCTCGTGCTCCCGCACCCGCACCATGGCGATCAGGTCGTACGTACCGGTGACGGAGAAGACCTCGCTCACCGACTCCAGTGAGGCGATCTGCTCGGCGATCTCGGGAATCCGGTCCACGCTGGTCTTGATGAGGACGATCGCGGTGATCACGGCTGGTTCTCTCCCTCAGGGGCCGGTTCAGGTGCGCATTTCACTCTATCCCCACGCCCGTGGCGCACCCACGCGTAGACGAACCCCGCCCCGAACCCCACCAGGTGCGCCACGGG
>NZ_MUNF01000244.1 GCF_002154555.1 Streptomyces murinus | reverse complement strand
TCCGCATCCTCCCCGCCCACCTCCGCCGCCGAGGCGAGCAGGCGGTGGGCGGGGAGGATGCGGACCGTGCAGCCGTAGGGGCCGGTGCGGTCCAGGGAGAGCTGGCCCTCGTAGAGTCGGTGGCCCTCCAGATCGGGTGTGCCGGCCGGTTTCAGCGGGACGATCGTGGCGTCGGTGATGCGGTCCTGCGCGTCCACCCGCCCGGAGACCGCCTGGACCTCGACGTCGTCGGGGGTCAGCGCGCCGAGCCCGACCCGCACCCGCAGCCCGACCGTCGTGCCCAGCTCCGCCGTGGCCGTCGTCTCGGTGGTCTCCACATGGTCGACGCTCACCGCGTGCCAGGCGCCCCGCACCCGCGCCTTCCATCCGGCCAGCTCTCCCGCGGTGTCCGGGGTCAGCGCGCGATGGGAGCGGGCGGCCGGGGCGTAGAGCCGCTCGACGTACTCGCGGACCATGCGCCCCGCCAGCACCTTGGGGCCGAGCAGGGTGAGCGTCTGGCGGACCATCTGGATCCAGCGGTCCGGCAGCCCGCCCCGGCCGCGCTCGTAGAAGCGCGGGGCGATCCGCTGCTCCAGCAGGTCGTACAGGGCGGCCGCCTCGATGTCGTCGCGCCGCTCCACGTCAAGGCCGGTGCCGTCCGCGGTCGGGATGGCCCAGCCGAAGTCCGGCCGGAACCACTCGTCCCACCAGCCGTCCAGCACCGAGAGGTTGAGGCAGCCGTTGAGCGCCGCCTTCATCCCGGAGGTGCCGCACGCCTCCAGCGGGCGCAGCGGATTGTTCAGCCAGATGTCGCAGCCGGGGTAGAGCCGCTGCGCCATCGCCATGCCGTAGTCGGGCAGGAAGACGATCCGGTGCCGCACCCGGGCGTCGTCCGCGAACCGGACCAGCTCCTGCACCAGCCGCTTGCCGCTGTCGTCGGCCGGATGCGCCTTGCCCGCCACCACGATCTGCACCGGCCGCTCGGGATGCAGCAGCAGCTCCCGCAGCCGGCCCTGGTCGCGGAGCATCAGCGTCAGCCGCTTGTACGACGGCACCCGCCGGGCGAACCCGATGGTGAGGACGTCCGGGTCGAGCACCCCGTCGATCCAGCCCAACTCGGCGTTCCCCGCCCCGCGTTGCCGCCAGGAGGCGCCGAGCCGCTCGCGCACCTCCAGCACCAGCTGTTCGCGCAGGGTGCGGCGCAGCTCCCAGATCTCCTGGTCCGGGATGTCCGCGACCGAGTCCCAGCGCTCGGAGCCGCCGACGGCGAGCGCGTCCTCGGCCCGCTGGGTGCCGATCTTCCGGGCGCCGAGCCGCAGCACCTCAGGGGCCACCCAGGTGGGGGCGTGCACCCCGTTGGTCACGGAGGTGATCGGCACCTCCTCGGTGTCGAATCCCGGCCACAGTCCGGCGAACATCTCCCGGCTGACCTGTCCGTGCAGCAGCGAGACGCCGTTGGCGCGCTGGGCCAGTCTGAGCCCCATCACGGCCATGTTGAACAGGTTCGGCTCGCCGCCCGGGTACGTCTCTGTGCCGAGCGCGAGGATCCGGGGCGTCTCGATGCCGGGCAGCTCGGCGTCCGGGCCGAAGTGCCGGGCGATCAGGTCCCGTTCGAAGCGGTCGATACCGGCCGGGACCGGGGTGTGGGTGGTGAACACCGTGCCGCCGCGCACCGATTCGAGCGCGGCGTCGAAGTCCAGCCCCCGCGCGCACAGTTCGGCGATCCGCTCCAGGCCGAGGAAGCCCGCGTGCCCCTCGTTGGTGTGGAACACCTCCGGCTCGGGGTGCCCGGTGAGCCGGCAGTACGTGCGCACCGCCCGGACACCTCCTATGCCGAGCAGCATCTCCTGGAGCAGCCGGTGCTCGCTGCCGCCGCCGTAGAGCCGGTCGGTGACGGAACGGGCGCCCAGGTCGTTCTCCTCCACGTCCGAGTCGAGCAGCAGCAGCGGCACCCGGCCGACCTGCGCCAGCCAGATCCGGGCGTGCAGGGCGCGCCCGCCGGGCAGTGCGAGGGAGACGCGCGCGGGCGTCCCGTCGGCCTCCGCCACCTGGGTGAGGGGCAGCTCGTTGGGGTCGAGCACCGGGTAGTGCTCCTGCTGCCAGCCGTCGCGGGAGAGGGTCTGCCGGAAGTACCCGTGCCGGTACAGCAGCCCGACGCCGACGAGGGGCACGCCGAGATCGCTGGCCGCCTTCAGATGGTCGCCCGCGAGGATGCCGAGACCCCCGGAGTACTGCGGCAGGGCGGCCGTGATGCCGAACTCGGGGGAGAAATAAGCCACGGCGCGGGGCAGTCCCTCGGGCTGTGCCTGATACCAGCGGTCACCGGTCAGATAGTCGTCCAGATCGTCCGCGACCGCGTTCAGGCGGCGCCGGAACCGCCGGTCCCCGGAGAGTTCGGCGAGTCGCGCGGGCCGCACCCGGCCCAGCAGCCGCACCGGGTCGCACCCGGCGGCGCCCCATGCCTCCGGGTCCACGGACTGGAACAGATCGCGCGTCTCCGCATGCCATGACCAGCGCAGATTGTGCGCCAGCTCGCTCAGCGGCCGGAGGGGTTCGGGGAGAACGGGACGGACGGTGAACCGACGGATCGCCTTCACATGCCACCTCGGCGGACGCGTTACGGGGTGAGACGTACGGCGGTGTACATCTCGTCGTCCCTGTCGACGGTAGTGGTTACCGGAGCGTCGGTGGGGACGTGCCGACGGGGGTGTCGGGCGTGGGAAGACGGGCTCGGGGCACCCGTACAAGTGGGCCGGTCTGATGGGTGGACATACGCGCGAGTAGTTAACAAAGTTCCGGATTGCCCACCCGAAAAGGGTGGGAAGGCTCCACCGGTACCCACCCCACAGGCAGTACCCGGCACCGCCCGCAGGACCCACCTCCCCTGGTCATCCCACGTTGACGCGGACAGGAGCGGTCATGCCCGCCACGCACCACTCGTCAGCCGCACCGCACACCCCGTCGGCCGCCGCGCGCGCCGGGTCGTCGTCCCCGCCGGGCGACGCCCCGCCCCCGGGCGGCGCGCCCGCGGCGGCGGCGAAGAAGACAGCGGCCAGGAAACGCGCCAAGTCCCCCGCCGGGCCACCGCCGGAGCAGGCCACCGCCGTCGGCCGTATCCCGGTCCTCGATGTACGCCCCGTGGTCCAGCACGGGCGCCGGCCCGCCAAGGCGGTGACCGGGGAGTCGTTCGAGATCTCGGCCACCGTGTTCCGCGAGGGGCACGACGCGGTGGCGGCCGATGTGGTGCTGCGCGACCCCCGGGGCCGGCGGGGCCCCCGGACGCCGATGCGGGAACTCGCCCCGGGCACCGACCGCTGGGGCGCCACCGTCACGGCGGGGCCGCCCGGCCGCTGGACGTATACGGTCGAGGCGTGGGCCGATCCGCTCACCACCTGGCGGCGGCACGCCGGGATCAAGATCCCGGCCGGTCTGGACACCGAACTGGTGCTGGAGGAGGGCGCGCGGCTGTACGAACGCGCCGCCGCCGGGGTCCCGAAGACCCACCGGCGCACGGTCCTGGACGCGGCGGCCGCCCTGCGCAACGAGGACCGCCCGGCCGCCTGGCGGCTCGCGGAGGCGCTACGGCCCCCCGTGCGGGAGGTCCTGGACCGTTACCCGCTACGGGAGTTGGTCACCGCGTCCGATCCGCTGCCGCTGCTCGTGGAGCGGGAGCGCGCCCTGTACGGCTCCTGGTACGAGTTCTTCCCGCGCAGCGAGGGGACCGCCGAGAGGCCGCACGGGACGTTCCGTACGGCGGCGCGGCGGCTGAGGCCGATCGCGGAGATGGGCTTCGACGTCGTCTACCTGCCGCCGATCCACCCGATCGGCGGCACCTTCCGCAAGGGCCCCAACAACTCCCTCACCGCCGGTCCCGAGGACGTCGGCGTGCCCTGGGCGATCGGCTCTCACGAGGGCGGCCATGACACGGTCCACCCCGACCTCGGCACCATCGAGGACTTCGACCACTTCGTGGGCGAGGCACGGGAGTTGGGCCTGGAGATCGCCCTGGACTTCGCGCTCCAGTGCTCCCCCGACCACCCCTGGGTGCAGAAGCATCCGGAGTGGTTCCATCACCGCCCGGACGGGACGATCGCCTACGCGGAGAACCCGCCGAAGAAGTACCAGGACATCTATCCGATCGCCTTCGACGCCGACATGGACGGGCTGATCGCGGAGACGGTCCGGGTGCTGCGGCACTGGATGGACCACGGGGTGCGGATCTTCCGCGTCGACAATCCGCACACCAAGCCGGTGGTGTTCTGGGAGCGGGTCATCGCAGAGATCAACCGCCAGGACCCCGATGTGATCTTTCTGGCGGAGGCGTTCACCCGCCCGGCGATGATGCGCGCCCTGGCGCAGATCGGTTTCCAGCAGTCGTACACCTACTTCACCTGGCGCACCACCAAGCAGGAACTCACCGACTATCTCACCGAGTTGTCGGGCGAGACCGCGGCCTATATGCGCCCCAACCTGTTTCCCAACACCCCGGACATCCTGCACGCCTACCTCCAGCACGGCGGCCGTCCCGCCTTCGAGGTGCGTGCCGTGCTCGCGGCGACCCTCTCCCCCGCCTGGGGCATCTACAGCGGCTACGAGCTGTGCGAGAACACCCCGCTGCGCGAGGGCGGCGAGGAGTACCGCGACTCGGAGAAGTACCAACTGAGGCCCCGGGACTGGGAGTCGGCCGCGCGGGAGGGCCGTACGATCGCGCCGCTCATCACCCGCCTCAACGCCGCCAGAAGGCGCAGTCCCGCCCTGCGGCAGCTGCGCGACCTGCACTTCCACCACGCCGACCAGGACGCGGTGATCGCCTACTCCAAGCGTGCGGGATCGAACACGGTTCTGGTCGTCGCCAACCTCGACCCCCACCACACCCAGGAGGCCACGGTCTCGTTGGACATGCCGCAACTCGGCCTGGACTGGCACGAGTCGGTGCCGGTCCGCGACGAGCTGACCGGCGAGACCTACCACTGGGGCAGGGCCAACTACGTGCGCCTCGAACCGGGCCGGCGCCCCGCGCACGTCCTCACCGTCCTGCGACCGTCCAACCCGCAGATCGGAGGGTCACCCACCACATGATCGTCAATGAGCCCGTCCCGGACACCTTCGCGGACACTCCCGCCCGGGACCGGGACCCGGACTGGTTCAAGCGTGCCGTCTTCTACGAGGTCCTGGTCCGCTCCTTCCAGGACAGCAACGGCGACGGTATCGGCGACCTCAAGGGCCTGACCGCCAAGCTCGACTATCTCCAGTGGCTCGGCGTGGACTGCCTGTGGCTGCCGCCCTTCTTCAAGTCCCCGTTGAGAGACGGTGGTTACGACGTCTCGGACTACACCGCGGTGCTCCCCGAGTTCGGTGACCTCGCCGACTTCGTGGAGTTCGTGGATGCCGCCCACCAGCGCGGCATGCGCGTGATCATCGACTTCGTCATGAACCACACCAGCGACCAGCACCCGTGGTTCCAGGAGTCGCGCAAGGACCCCGACGGCCCCTACGGGGACTACTACGTCTGGGCCGACGACGACAAGCAGTACCAGGGCGCCCGCATCATCTTCGTGGACACCGAGGCGTCGAACTGGACGTACGACCCGGTACGCAAGCAGTACTACTGGCACCGCTTCTTCTCGCACCAGCCGGACCTCAACTACGAGAACCCGGCGGTGCAGGAGGAGATGATCTCCGCGCTGAAGTTCTGGCTGGACCTCGGCATCGACGGGTTCCGGCTGGACGCGGTGCCGTACCTGTACCAGCGCGAGGGCACCAACTGCGAGAACCTGCCCGCGACCCACCAGTTCCTCAAGCGGGTCCGCAAGGAGATCGACACCCAGTACCCGGACACGGTGCTGCTGGCCGAGGCCAACCAGTGGCCGGAGGACGTGGTCGACTACTTCGGGGACTTCCCGAGCGGCGGCGACGAGTGCCACATGGCGTTCCACTTCCCGGTCATGCCGCGCATCTTCATGGCGGTACGGCGGGAGTCGCGCCACCCGGTCTCGGAGATCCTCGCCAAGACGCCCGCGATTCCCTCGCGTTGCCAGTGGGGGATCTTCCTGCGCAACCACGACGAGCTGACCCTGGAGATGGTCACCGACGAGGAACGCGACTACATGTGGGCGGAGTACGCCAAGGACCCCCGCATGCGCGCCAACATCGGCATCCGCCGCCGTCTCGCGCCGCTGCTCGACAACGACCGCAACCAGATCGAGCTGTTCACCGCCCTGCTGCTGTCCCTGCCCGGCTCGCCGATCCTCTACTACGGCGACGAGATCGGCATGGGCGACAACATCTGGCTCGGCGACCGCGACGCCGTCCGCACCCCCATGCAGTGGACCCCCGACCGCAACGCCGGCTTCTCCTCCAGCGATCCGGGGCGGCTCTTCCTGCCCACGATCATGGACCCGGTGTACGGCTACCAGGTCACCAATGTCGAGGCGTCGATGTCCTCGCCGTCCTCGCTGCTGCACTGGACCCGGCGCATGATCGAGATCCGCAAGCAGAACCCCGCCTTCGGACTCGGCTCGTACAACGAACTCCCGTCCTCCAACCCGGCGGTGCTCGCCTTCCTGCGCGAGTACGAGGACGACCTGGTGCTGTGCGTGCACAACTTCTCCCGCTTCGCCCAGCCCACCGAGCTGGACCTGAGCCGCTTCGGCGGCCGGCACCCGGTCGAGCTGTTCGGCGGGGTGCGCTTCCCCGCGGTGGGCGAGCTGCCGTATCTGCTGACCCTGGCGGGACACGGCTTCTACTGGTTCCGGCTGCGCCGCGACCCGGCGTAATACCGCCACGCGGGGCGGCGGAGCGTTTTCGCCGCCCCGCCCCGGGCACCTGACAGTGACACCCCGACCAGATCCGGGGAAAGGACGTGACGCCCGTGACGGAAGCGGTCACCCCTTCGGCGAGCACCACCCTCGATTCACTGGCCCCCCTGCTGCGCGCCTGGCTGCCCCGGCAGCGCTGGTTCGCGGGCAAGGGCCGCCCGGTCACCGGGTTCACCCCCGTGGCCGTGACCCAACTCCTGCCACGAGGCGGCAGGCTGGACCTGTTCCACGTCCTGCTGCGCGTCCATCAGCCACCGGAGTCCGCGCACCCCGGCGACTGCTACCAGCTCCTCATAGGCGCGCGCGAGGCGCTGCCGCCCCGGCTGGCGCCCGCGCTGATCGGCCATGTGACCCGGGGCCCGCTCGCCGGACGCACGGTGTACGACGCCCTGTACGACCGCCGGCCTGCCGAGGTGCTCCTGGAGGCCCTGCGCACCGGGGCCCGCGTCGGCGGGCTGCGCTTCGAGCGGGATCCGCGCCAGGAGATCCGGCCCCATCTGGTGGCCCGGATGCTGGCCGCCGAGCAGTCCAACTCCTCGGTGGTCTATGGAGATACGTTTATTCTCAAGCTGTTCCGCCGGGTCGTCCCCGGCGTCAACCCCGATCTGGAGCTGCCGCAGGCGCTGGCCCGCGAGGGCTGCCCCCGGGTGCCCGCGCCGACCGCGTGGCTGCGCGCCGAGCTGGACCAGCAGCCGTACGTACTGGCGGTGTTGCAGCCCTTCGTGAGCGGCGCCGCCGACGGCTGGGAGCTGGCGCTGCGCGAGCTGGCCAAGGGCGAGGACTTCACCGCCGAGGCACGGGCGCTGGGCCGGGCCACGGCCGAGGTGCACACCGCGCTGGCCCGCGCCCTGCCGACCGTCACCCTCGGCCGCGCCCAGCTCGGGCCGATGGTCGGCGGGATGACGGAGCGGCTGGCGGCGGCGGTCCAGGCCGTGCCGGCGCTGGGGCCGTACGAGCGGGGGCTGCGGTCGGCGTACACCGCGCTCGCCGAACTGGCCGCAGGGGGCCGCACGTGGACCGCCCAGCGCATCCACGGCGACCTCCATCTCGGGCAGTGCCTGCGCGCGCCGTCCGGTGACTGGTCGCTGATCGACTTCGAGGGGGAGCCGGCCCGGCCCCCTGCCGAGCGGCGGCTGCCGCAGCCGACGGTGCGGGACATCGCGGGGATGCTCCGGTCCTTCGACTACGCGGCCTGCTCGGCGAGTTCGGCCCCGGCGCGGTGGGCGCACGACTGCCGGGCGGCCTACTGCTCCGGGTACGCGGAGGTGTCCGGCCGCGATCCGCGCACCGATCCGGTGCTGCTGCGCGCCTTCGAGACCGACAAGGCCGTCTACGAGGTGGTGTACGAGGCACGCCACCGTCCCGACTGGCTGCCCGTGCCGCTGTCGGCGATCCGTCGCCTCGCCGTGTCCGACCCTCACTGACCCGACTCTCGCCCCGGGAGACTCGCTCGTGACGTCGAAGAAGCACCAGACCGATCCCGCCGTGGGAGCCGAGGACCGCGCCCGGCTGCTGGCCGGCACCCACCACGACCCGCACTCCGTGCTGGGCGCCCACCCGGTGCCGGGCGGGGTCGCCTACCGCGCCCTGCGCCCGGGCGCCAGCTCGGTCACCGTCGCCTCCGGCCCGCTGCGCACCGAACTGCGCGACGACGGCGACGGTTTCTTCTCCGGACTGCTCCCCCCGGGCGCCGTACCGGAGCCGAGCCGGCTGCGGGTGGCGTACGGCGACACGGTCCATGAGACGGCGGACGCCTACCGCTTCCTGCCCACGCTCGGCGAACTGGATCTGCATCTGATCGGCGAGGGCCGGCACGAGGAGCTGTGGCGGGCGCTCGGCGCGCACGTCCTCGTGCACCAGGGCGTGCGCGGAACCCGGTTCGCGGTGTGGGCGCCGAACGCGCGGGGCGTCCGGGTCACGGGGAGCTTCTGCTGCTGGGACGGCACCGGGACCCCGATGCGCTCCCTGGGCTCCTCCGGGGTCTGGGAGCTGTTCGTGCCGGGGGTCGGCGAGGGCGAGCTGTACAAGTTCGAGATCACCCGCCCGGACGGCTCGCACACCCAGCGCGCCGACCCGCTGGCCCGCCGTACCGAGGCGCCGCCCGCGACCTCCTCGATCGTGCATGTCTCGCACCATGTGTGGCAGGACGAGCAGTGGATGGCGCACCGCGGGGACATCCCGGTGCACGAGGCGCCGTTCTCGGTGTACGAGGTCCATCTGCCGTCCTGGCGCCCCGGTGCGACCTATCGCGAACTGGCCGACCAACTCACCTCCTACGTTGCGGAGATGGGCTTCACCCATGTGGAGCTGATGCCGGTCGCGGAGCATCCCTTCGGCGGCTCCTGGGGCTACCAGGTCACCGGGTTCTACGCGCCGACGGCCCGGCTGGGCACCCCGGACGACTTCAAGTACCTGGTGGACCGGCTGCACCAGGCCGGTATCGGGGTGCTGATGGACTGGGTGCCGGCCCATTTCCCGCGCGACGACTGGGCGTTGGCCGAGTTCGACGGGCGGCCGCTGTACGAGCACCCCGATCCGCTGCGGGCCGCGCATCCCGACTGGGGCACGCTGGAGTTCGACCTCGGCCGGCGCGAGGTGCGCAACTTCCTCGTGGCGAACGCCGTGTACTGGTGCGAGGAGTTCCATGTGGACGGGCTGCGGGTGGACGCCGTGGCCTCCATGCTCTACCTCGACTACTCGCGCGATCCCGGGGGTTGGCGGCCGAACGAGCGCGGCGGCCGGGAGAACCTGGACGCGGTGGCCTTCCTCCAGGAGATGAACGCCACGGTCTACCGGCGCTGCCCGGGTGTCGTGACCGTCGCCGAGGAGTCCACCGCCTGGGACGGGGTGACCCGGCCGACCCATGTACAGGGTCCGAGCGGGTTCGGCGGCCTTGGCTTCGGCCTGAAGTGGAACATGGGCTGGATGCACGACTCGCTCCAGTACATGGCCCACGACCCCGTGCACCGCGCCTACCACCACGGCGAGCTGACCTTCTCCATGGTGTACGCGTACAGCGAGAACTACGTCCTGCCGATATCCCACGACGAGGTGGTGCACGGCAAGGGGTCCCTGGTCTCCAAGATGCCGGGCGACTGGTGGCGCCGGCGCGCCGACCTGCGCGCCTATCTGGCCTTCATGTGGGCCCACCCGGGCAAGCAACTCCTCTTCATGGGGCAGGAGTTCGCGCAGGGCGCGGAGTGGTCCGAGGCGGCCGGGCCCGACTGGTGGCTGCTCGATCCGGCGTACCCCGCAGCCCCCGACCACCGGGGCGTCCGCGACCTGGTCCGCGATCTGAACGCCTGCTACCGGGCCACCCCGGCCCTGTGGCAGCGTGACACCGACCCCTCGGGCTTCGAGTGGATCACCGGTGACTCGGCGTCCGACAACGTGCTCGCCTTCCTGCGCCGCGACGCCGACGGCTCGCCCCTGCTCGCCGTCTGCCACTTCTCCCCCGTGGTCCGCCCCGACTACCTCATCGGCGTCCCCGAGGACGTCCCGGCCTGGACCGAGACCCTGAACACGGACGCGGAACGCTACGGCGGCAGCGGAGTGGCCAACCCGGACCCCCTGAAACCGGAACCCCACGGCACGCACGGCCGCCCGGCCGCCGTCCGCCTGACCCTGCCGCCCTTGGCCACGGTGTGGCTACGACCGGCCTAGGGAGCTCCCGGTGACCGGACGGGCCCCGGCCGGACGGGCCCCGGAGAAGAAGTCCTCCGGGGCCCGTCGGACGGCCGCTCTACTCGTCCCGCTGGGCCAGCGCCGCCGGCAGCTCGCCGGTGTGCAGGACGCCCAGGCGCTGGGTGGCGCGGGTCAGGGCGACATAGAGGTCGCTGGTGCCGTACTCGGCCGGTTCGACCACCAGGACCGAGTCGAACTCCAGGCCCTTGGACTGCCGGGGGTCGAGGAGGACGACCGCCTGGGTGAGGTCGGGTTCGGCGCCGGCGGTGACACCGTCCAGGCGGGCGGCGATCGCGCGGTGCAGCCGGTGTGGCGCGATGATCGCCAACCTGCCCTCCACCGGCGCCAGTTCGGCGGCCGCCTTGGCCACCGCGCCGGGCAGGTCGGCGTCCTCCCGCCGCACCCAGGGCCGTACCCCGGTGGAGCGCACCGAGCTGGGCGGCCGGAAGTCCGGCTGCTCGGCGCGGACCACGGCCGCGGCGAGGTCCATGATCTCGGACGGGGTGCGGTAGTTGACGCCGAGGCGGGTGTGCTCGTACCGGTCCTCGACATAGGGCGCGAGGATCTTCGACCAGGAGCCGACCCCGGCCGCCTCGGCGGTCTGCGCGGGGTCGCCGACCAGGGTCATCGAGCGGGTCGGGCAGCGCCGCATCAGCAGCCGCCAGGCCATCGGCGACAACTCCTGCGCCTCGTCCACGATGATGTGCCCGAACGCCCAGGTCCGGTCGGCCGCCGCCCGCTCCGCCGCGCTGCGGTGGTCCGCCTCCTCCTGCCGCTCGGCGAACCGCTCCGCGTCGATGATGTCGTGCGCGGACAGCACCTCCGAGCCGTCCGGGTCGCCGTCCTCCTTGTCCTCGAACTCGTACGTCCGGGACGCGTAGGACACGTCCAGCACGCCCTGCGCGTACGCGATCTGCGTCTCGCGCTCACGATCGGCACGGAAGCGGGCGAGCCGGTCGTCCTCGCCGAGGAGTTCGGCGGCCTCGTCCAGGAGCGGTACGTCGGCGACGGTCCAGGCGCGGGTCACCGGGCGGCGGATCGCGGCGGCGTCCGCGTCGCTCAGATACCCCTCGGGCTCGGCGAGGAAGTCGGCGATCAGACGCTTCGGGGTGATCCGGGGCCACAACCGGTCGATCGCGGACCAGACTTCGGGGTTCTCGGCGAGTTCGTCGCGGATCTGGGTGATGTCGGAGGCGTCGAGCAGGCTGCTCCCGTCGTAGGGGTCGGTGCCGACCCGCTCGGCGTACAGCTCGGTGAGCGTGTTGAGGATGTGGCCCTCGAAGTACTCGCGGGACGCGTTGTGCGGCAGCTTCGCGGCGCGGGTGCGTTCACGGGCGACGCTCACCAGGCCGTCGTCCAGCATCAGCACCTCGCGGTCGTGCGCGATCGCGAGGACCGGGTCGGGCAGCGCCTGCCGGTCGCGGACCACCTCGGCGAGCACGTCCGCCATGTCCGCGCGCCCCTTGACCGCGGCCGCCTCGGGGGTGTCGGCGGCGGTGGCCTTCACGCCGGGGAACAGCTCGCCGACCGTGGCCAGCAGGACGCCGGTCTCGCCGAGGGAGGGCAGCACCTCGCCGATGTAGCCGAGGAAGGCCGGGTTGGGCCCGACGATCAGCACGGCGCGGCGGGCCAGCAGCTCCCGGTGCTCGTAGAGGAGGTACGCCGCCCGGTGCAGGGCCACGGCGGTCTTGCCGGTGCCGGGCCCGCCCTCCACGACCAGCACGCCCCGGTGCGGTGCCCGGATGATCCGGTCCTGGTCGGCCTGGATGGTGCGCACGATGTCGCCCATCCGGCCGGTGCGGGCCGAGTTCAGCGCGGCGAGCAGCACGGCGTCGCCGTTGTGGTCCTCGTGCCCGGTGCGGGTGGCGTCGCCGAGGTCCAGGATCTCGTCGTGCAGATGGGTGACGGTACGGCCCTCGGTGGCGATGTGCCGGCGCCGCCGCAGCCCCATCGGGGTGTGCCCGGTGGCCAGGTAGAAGGGCCGGGCGACCTCGGCGCGCCAGTCGATCAGCACGGGCGTGTGCGCGGCGTCGTCCGCGCGCAGCCCGATCCGGCCGATGTGGTGCGTCGTACCGCTCGCGAGATCGATCCGGCCGAAGCAGAGCGAGCCGTCGACGGCGTTCAGCGCGGCGAGCAGCCCCGAGCGCTCCGCGACCAGGATGTCCCGCTCCAGCCGGGCCTGCATGGGCTTGTCCCCCTGCGCGAGCGCGTCCCCGACCGCGTTCTCGGCGTCACCGCGCAGAACGTCGACGCGCGCGTACAGTCCGTCAATGAATTCCTGCTCGCGACGCAATTCATCGTCTGGAAATTCGGTGTTTGACAATTCCGCTCCCGCCCGGATATACTGTGCCCACAAAGCTTTTCCGTGACCGCAGTCGTGTGAAGTCACGAACCATTGAATATACGTGCAGAAATCCCCCGGACGCAATTGTCCGGGGGATTTCTTGTGTGCGGGCGTGGGCTTACAGCAGGTCCGCGAGTTCCTCCAGGAGCCGCCGCTTGGCCCGGGCCCCCACCATGGACCGCACCGGCTCCCCGCCCCGGAAGACCATCAGGGTCGGCGTGGCCAGCACCCCGTAGGCGATGGTCGTAGCCGGATTGCGGTCGACATCGAGCTGGACGACCTTCAGCCGGGCCCCCTCCTCCCGGGCGATGTCCCGGAGCACCGGCGCCAGCTGCCGGCACGGCCCGCACCACTCGGCCGTGAACTGCACCAGGACCGGCGGGCCGGCATCGATCACCTCCGCAGCGAAGTCCGCGTCCGTCACCTCGGCAAGTCCGCTCAGCACGCTCACGACAGCTGCCCTCCCAGTTCACATCCGGGCTCCGGACCTCCCGGAACCGATGCCTCGGCGGCCAGCTCGCCCATGGCCCGCTCGGCCCGCCGCAACTGCTCCGCGACGGTCTCGCGCACCGCCGTCAGCTGCCCGACGAGCGCGTCCAGCTCGGCCAGCTTGCGCCGGTACACCGCGAGCGACGCCGGACAGGAGTCCCCCTCGGGATGCCCCGCCCGCAGACATTCCACGAACGGCCGCGTCTCCTCCAGCTCGAACCCGAAGTCCTGGAGCGTCCTGATCTGCTCCAGCAACCTGAGGTCCCCCTCGCCGTACTCCCGATACCCCTTCTCGTCCCGCCGCGCCGAAAGCAGCCCCCGCGCCTCGTAATACCGCAGGGCCCGCGCCGTGGTCCCGGCCCGAGCGGCCAACTCGCCGATTCGCATGAACACGACGGTAGGCCTTGACGCGGACGTCAGGGCAAGCCGCCGCCGATTCCGATCCCCGGTACCAGGACTCGACTGCCGAGCAGTTGCGGCAGGACCAGTGCCCTCTACGGCAAGGCCCCGGACCCGGCCGCAACGACCCCGCAGGAGTGGACGAGCGTGTGCCGAGCGCGATGCGTTTCCGTGGATGCACGGCCTCCCCGGCACGAACGCGGGCGCCGAGGACGCAAGGCGTATCATCCGGACGGCCGAACGACAACGGACGCGGGCAACGACGTCGTGGTGATCCTCATGAAGGTCAAGGGGCACAGCGGCGCCGGTCGGGGCGGGTACGTCGTCAAAACGGCTTACCCGCGGTGAGGGGCCGGATCATGGACGAGCACTTCACGTACGTCGCGCTCGGCTACAGCGATGACTTCGGGCTGACCGGGCTGGCGGAGCGGATCCACTCCTGCGGGTGCCGTATCGACCGGGCGTCGGCTCTCGCCCTGGCGGCCGAGTCGGCGGACGGGTCGGAGGGGGAAGAGGCGGTCGAACTGGGCGAGGACGCACGCCGTTTGCTGTCCTCGCCGGTCTCCGACGAGATCCTGCGCACCGTGTGGGTGGCTTCCGTCGGAGCGTGCTTCGATCCGGCCTTGCACGGGATGGATGCCCGTGCCTGGCTGACGGAACTGTCGGAGGTGGCGGCGGGCCGTCTACGGCGGAACAAGCGGTCCTACGTCCCACCGGAGGTCCGGCCGGTGCGGGATGCCGGGCTCGGCCGCCTGGTCGTGGCGGAGATCCGGGACCTGGGCGCGGTCCTGGACCGTGCGCAAGAAGTTCCGGGCCTGGCCGCGGGCCTGGAGCAGATCGTCGTCCGGGCGGACGTCGACCTCGGGTACCGGCTCTTCCTGAGAGTGCTGAAGGTGTCCCGGCCGCAGATCGAGAAGGAGCGCTACGACCGGCTCCTCGCGCTGGCAGAGCCCCTCGGTTACCCTCTCGCGGTCGTCCATGACGGTCTCGACGTGTGCTGGCCGCCCGTCGATACCCGGCGGCGGGACATGGAACGGGATTTCGGTCTGTCCGGACTCGCCGAGCGGTTCGCCGGTTCATGGCACCCTCATAGCGCCCGGGAAACCTTGATCGACCATCTCTCCTGGGACGGCTTCGAGCGAACTCCCGGTACGGAAGCGGCACTTCTGCTGGAGGACGTGCTGCGCGTGCTCCGGTCCGATCTCTCCACGGAAACCCTCACCACTGTGTGGCTCGCGGCCTCCGAACAAGGCCGCGGGATCCATCTGTTCGGCGGCGACGGGCGCCGGTGGCTGGAGGAGGTCGTCGCGGTGTGCGAGGAACGGCTGCGTGCCGTCGCTCCCGCGTACGTCCCTGTCCTGCGGCCCGTCGACGCCGAGGCGGCACCGGGTGTGCTGCGGCGGCTCCGCGAGAGGGAGGAGGACATGGCGGGCCGGGTCGTCGGCCACGGCCAGGAGGCCCTGTCCGGCTCCGTCGTGGCGGCAGCGCTGGTGCGAGTCGTCGCCCGAGTGGATCCCGACCTGGGGTTCCGGCTGTTCCTGCGGGCCCTGGTCGCGCTGGCCGTGCCCCTGACCCGCGAGCAGTTCGCCCAGTACGAGGCCATCGGCGAACGGTTCCGGTACGGCGAGTCCCACTTCTTCCGGATCGAACAGCTGGTCAGGAACGACTGAGACCGCCGCCGCGGGACACCCGCACACGGCGTTGCCCTCCCTCCCACGACCGGTGGGAGAGAGGGCGACGCCGCACGGTGGCTCAGACCAGCACCCCCGCCGACTCCTCCACCTCCAGCAGGGACGCGCTGTGGCGTTCCTCGTCGAATTTGCGGCGGCCGCCGCGGAGGCCGAAGAGGCGTTTGGCGAGGGCGATGTAGAGGACGGCGAGGATGTTGAGGGCGAGGGTGGCGATCTTGAGGTAGCTGATCTTCTCGGTCAGCTCGTAGATCTCCAGCGGGAGGAACGCGGCGGTGGCGACCACCGTGAGGTACTCCGCCCAGCGCTTGGCGCGCCACAGGCCGACCGCCTCGACCAGTTCGATCAGGGCGTAGGCGAGGAGCAGCCCGGCGACCAGGAGAAGCGTGGAGTGCTGGTAGCCGAACGCCTTCTGGATGGAGCCGACCACGGGTGAGTGGTCGAGGTCGTAGTGGAAGTGCCGGAAGACCGGGCGCAGCACCGTCAGGTACTCGTTGAAGAGCCGCCGTACCGCGTCCTGGCTGTTGCTGAACTTCCACACGGCCACCGCGACCAGCACTATGAACACCCCGCGCACGGCCCGCTCGATGGCGAGGAAGCGCAGGATGAACAGGTCCCGCAGCACCTTGCCCCGCGGCACCAGCGGCGCGTCCTGCGCCGGTCCCGAGCCGTGCGGCTCCCCGAGCACGAAGTCCCCGCAGCGCAGACAGCGCCAGGCGTCCCCCAGCGCGGTCTGCGCGTGCAGCCGTACCCGCAGTCGCGGATCGTCCGGCGCGTAGGTCACATGCCCCTTGCGCGCGCAGGTCCGCCGGTCCCAGTCGATCTTCATGTCCCCCGTGCCTCCATACAGGTACAGACGCCACGCACAAGCGTGCCGTTCCGGTCGTCCGGAACGGCACGCTAATGGATGGTGGCGGAAAAGCGTCAGCCGGTGGTGGTCTCCGCCAGTTCCTTCTCCGCTTCCTTCACCTCTTCGGTCGTCGCGCGGCGCGGCAGCAGGAAGGCCACCAGGACCGTGCCGATGCCGAGGACGACCGCGCCGACCAGGCTGGTGTGGGCGACGGCGGAGGAGAAGGAGGAGCCGACGGCGTCGGCCATCTGGCGGGCGCCCGCGGCGAGTTCGGTCGCCTGCTGCTTGAGCGCGGCGGCCTGCTGGGGGCTGCTCGCGTGGGCGGCCTGGGCGGCGACCTGGTGTGCCTTGTCGGCGATGCCCTGGGCGACGGCGTAACCGGCGCCGACCGAGTCCTGGGCGGTCTCCAGGGCGCTCGGCGGGAGCTTGCTGCCGGCGGTGGCGTCGGTGAGGTGGTTGCCGTACGACGTGGCCAGCAGCGAGCCGAGGATGGCGATGCCGAGCGAGCCGCCCAGCTCCAGCGAGGTGTCGTTGACCGCGCCGCCGACGCCCAGTTCGGACTCGGGGAACGCGCCCATGATCGCGTCGGTGCAGGGCGAGAGGGCGAGGCCGATGGCGAGGCCGAGGATGATCAGCGGGGCCACGAAGTCGCCGTACGTCGAGCCCGTGTCCACCTGGGTGAGCAGCGCCAGCGCCACCGTGCCCAGCACCATGCCCGCGCTGACGGTCCACTTCATGCCGACGCGCGGGGTGAGCCAGCCGGTGAGGCCCGAGCCGACGAACACGGCGCCGGCCAGCGGCAGCATCCGCACACCGGTCTGGAGGGCGTCGTAGCCGAGGACGAACTGGAGGTGCTGGGTGAGGAAGTAGAACGCGCCGAACACGGCCAGGAAGAACAGGGCGACGGCCAGGTTGGAGCCGGCGAAGCGGCGGTGCGCGAAGCGGCGGACGTCCAGGATCGGGCGCGGGTGGCGCAGCTCCCACAGGACGAAGGCGATCAGGCCCACGCCCGCGATCACGGCGGCGGCGACGGCCTTGCCGCTCCAGCCGAAGTGCGGGCCCTGGATGATCATGTAGACCAGCGAGCCGGTCCAGATCACGGACAGCAGGCCGCCGACGTAGTCGATGCGGTCGTGGTGGCCGGCCTTGGACGGCGGGACCAGGACGAAGGCGGCGACGAGGGCGACGAGCGCGATCGGCACGTTGATCAGGAAGGTCGAGGACCAGCCGTGGTCGCGCAGCAGCGCGCCGGCGACCACCGGGCCCGCGGCGATGGCGAGGCCAGCCGTCGCCGTCCACAGCACGATCGCCTTGGCCCGCTCGGCCCGCGGGAAGGTCGCCGCGAGCAGCGACAGCGTGGCCGGCATGATCAGCGCCGCGCCGACGCCCATCACCGCGCGCGCCGCGATCACGGTCGCCGCGCTGTCGGCGAGGTAGCCGAAGACCGCGCCGCCGCCGAAGACCAGCAGGCCGAGCACGAGCGCCCCGCGCCGGCTGTACTTGTCGCCGATCGCGCCGAGCAGCAGCATCAGCGCCGCGTAGGGCACGGTGTAGCCGTCGATCACCCACTGGAGGTCGGCGCTGGAGAGGCCGAGGTCCTTCGTCATGTCGGGCGCGGCGACCGTGAGGGCGGTGTTGGCCATCACGATGATCAGCAGGCTCAGGCAGAGCACCAGCAGGGCCCACCAGCGCCGGGCGTAGGGGCGCTCCATCTTCTCGACCGGTTCGGTCATGACGAGTCGCATGGCAGGGGTTTGCCTTCCTCAGGTTCGCGACGGACTTGCACACCATCGTGCAATTGCACAACGATGTGCAATGTACGCCGTTACACAGTGCTGTGCAAGTTGGGTGAGGAAGTGCAGAATGGCCACCATGACCACGGGTAACCCCAGCCGCGCCGACGCCAACCGCCGCCGCATCCTCGACGTCGCCCTCGCCGAGCTGCTGCGCGACCCGGACGCGTCGATGGACCAGATCGCGCGCGCCGCCGGAGTCGTACGACGGACCGTGTACGGCCACTTCCCCAGCCGGGAGGCGCTGATCAGCACCCTGACCGACGAGGCGGTGCAGGCGCTCGCGGACGCGGACGCGACGGGTCGTACGGGGGTCACGGACCCGGCGGAGGCGCTGGCCCGCTCGGTGCTGGCGCTCTGGGCGACCGCCGACCGCTACCGGCTGCTGATCGCCCTGGCCCAGCGCACGGTCACCGTCCAGGGCATCCGCGAACGGCTCGCCCCGATCCGCGCGGCCAAGGTCCAGGTGCTCCAACAGGGCCTGGAAGAGGGCGTGTTCACCTCACCGCTGCCCGCACCGGCGCTCGCCTATGTGCATGAGCAGACGCTCTTCGCGGTCATGGAGGCGGTCAACGACGGGCTCCTGGCGGCAGAAGAGGCGGGCCACGCCGCCACGGTCACCGTCCTGACCGCGGCGGGCGTACCCGCCTCGCTGGCCACCGCCCTGGTGACCAGGGTGAGTTCGCACCCGTAGCGCGAACAGCCGGATGCCCGGCCCCGGTTCAGGCGGAGCCGGGCATCCGGAGAAGGAGGCCAGAAGTCGACCGGGGGCTAGGCCTTGGCCAGCCGTTCCTCCCGGGGCTCGGGGACCTCCGCCACGGTACCCGCCGTCGCGTCCATCACCGTCTCGTCGAACGGCAGTTCACCGGAGAGCACCTTCGCGACCCGCACCTTGTCGATCTCCTTGGTCCAGGTGCCCACGAGCACCGTGGCGATCGCGTTGCCCGCGAAGTTGGTCAGCGCCCGCGCCTCGCTCATGAACCGGTCGATGCCGACGATGAGTCCGACGCCGTCCACCAGCGCGGGCTTGTGCGACTGGAGGCCGCCGGCCAGCGTGGCGAGGCCCGCGCCGCTGACACCCGCCGCGCCCTTCGACGCCAGCAGCAGGAAGAGCAGCAGCGGGATCTGCTCGCCGACCGACATCGGGGTGCCCAGCGCGTCCGCGATGTACAGCGACGCCATGGTCATGTAGATCATCGTGCCGTCGAGGTTGAAGGAGTACCCGGTCGGCACCGTGATGCCGACGACCGGCTTGCTGACCCCGAGGTGCTCCATCTTCGCGATCAGGCGCGGCAGCGCGGACTCGGAGGAGGAGGTGGACAGGATCAGCAGGAACTCGCGGGCGAGGTAGCGGCACAGGGAGAAGACGTTCACCCCGGCGAAGATCCGCAGCACCGCGCCGAGCACCACGAAGACGAACAGCACACAGGTGACGTAGAAGCCGAGCATCAGCACGGCGAGGCTCTTCAGCGCGTCCAGTCCCGCCGAGCCGGTGACCGCGGCGATCGCGCCGAACGCGCCGATCGGCGCGGCCCACATGACCATGGACAGGATGCGGAAGACGAGCCGCTGGAGGTGCTCGATGCCGCGCAGCACCGGCTGCCCGGCCGTGCCCATGGCCTGGAGGGCGAACCCGGCGAGCAGGGCGACCAGCAGGGTCTGCAGGACCTGGCCCTCGGTGAAGGCGGACACGAAGGTCTGGGGGATGACCGACAGGACGAAGTCGACGGACGGCAACGCGTCGCTGCTGACCTGCGCGTGTCCGGTCTGCTTGAGGGCGCTGGTCAGATGGAGCCCGGCGCCGGGGTGCAGCAGATTGCCGACGACCAGCCCGATGGCGAGCGCGACCAGCGACATCACGAGGAAGTAGCCGAGGGCGATACCGCCGACGGCGCCCACCTTGGCCGCCTTGCGCACCGAGCCGATGCCGAGCACGATCGTGCAGAAGATGATCGGCGAGATCATCATCTTGATCAGATTGACGAACCCGGTGCCCAGCGGCTGGAGCTGGACGGCGGCATCCGGCCAGATGAGTCCGACGGCGATGCCGAGCGCGACGGCCACGATGACGGCGATGTACAGGTAATGGGTTCGGTCCCGCCGGTCGCGGGGTGCGGCAGCTGCCGTATCGGGAGTGGTGGCGGCCACGACTGCCCTCCTTGACGTCTTCGTCGACGTCGTCGTCGGTACACGACCGGCGTGCGGCTCACGTCCGG
The DNA here is from genome assembly GCF_002154555.1 of Streptomyces murinus. Lineage (GTDB taxonomy): Bacteria > Actinomycetota > Actinomycetes > Streptomycetales > Streptomycetaceae > Streptomyces > Streptomyces murinus. Next base: position 5,332 of record NZ_MUNF01000244.1, on the reverse strand, counting down.
ATGGTGCTGGGGAACGCGGTGACTATCTCCCGTCCTGTGAGGGCGGTCACGCTTGCGTTCATTTAGTTCACGCCAGAACCAGGGGCACACTGGCTGGCATGCGCCTTCCGTCCCTGACCCGCCCGCGCAGCCTGGCGGGCCAGCTGTTCGCCATGCAGGCGGTGCTGATAGCCGTGGTCGTGGCCGGATACGCGCTGTTCACCTACGTCAGCGACCGGCGGCAGGCCGAGGACGCGGCCGCCCGGCAGGCCACCGCGGTGGCCCGCTCGATCGCCGACTCCCCCGCGGTCCGCGCCGCGATCCGCACCCCGGACCCGACCGCGCCGCTGCAGCCGTACGCCCTGAAGGTCACCCGGGACGCCAACGTCGACTTCGTCACGATCATGAGCCCGGACGGCATCCGCTGGACGCATCCGGACCCCCGGCAGATCGGCAAGCGCTTCCTCGGCACCACCGCCCCCGCCCGCGCGGGCCGCACCTTCACCGAGACCTACACCGGCACCCTCGGCCCCTCCGTGCGGGCGGTGACCCCGGTGACCGACGGCGGCCGGATCGTCGGCCTGGTCAGCGCCGGCATCACCGTGGACCGGATCAGCGAGCGGCTCCAGGCCCAGGTCACGGCGCTGCTCGGGGTGGCCGGCGGGGCGCTGCTGCTGGGCGCGGTGGGCACGTACGTCGTCAACGCCCGGCTGCGGCGGCACACCCACAACATGAACGCGGCCGAGCTGAGCCGGATGCACGACTACCATCAGGCGGCGCTGCACGCGGTCCGCGAGGGGCTGCTGATGCTGGACGGGCAGTACAGGGTGGCGCTGATCAACGACGGCGGCCGGGAGCTGCTCGGGGTCGGCGAGGAGGACCAGGTGGTGGGACGGTCGGTGGCCGGGCTGGGCCTCCCGGCACCGCTGACGGGCGCGCTGCTGTCCTCCCGGCCCCGGGTGGACGAGGTGCATCCGACCGCCTCCCGGGTGCTGGTGGTGAACACCTCCCCGGTCTCCGGCGGGGAACGCAGGGGTACGGTCGTCACCCTGCGCGATATCACCGAACTCCAGTCGCTGATGGGCGAGTTGGACACCGAGCGGGGCTTCAGCCAGGCGCTGCGCGCACAGGCGCACGAGGCGGCGAACCGGCTGCACACCGTGGTCTCGCTGATCGAACTGGGCCGCTGTGAGGAGGCGGTGGAGTTCGCCACGGCCGAGCTGGAGCTGGCGCAGGCGCTGACCGACCAGGTGGTGGCGGCGGTCGGCGAACCGGTCCTCGCGGCGCTGCTGCTGGGCAAGACCGCGCAGGCCAACGAGCGGGGCGTGGAGCTGGTGGTGTCGCCGGACAGCCGGCTCGACGACGGGCTGCTGGCCGGCGGTCCGCCCGCGCGGGACCTGGTGACCATCCTCGGCAATCTGATCGACAACGCCGTGGACGCGGCCCAGGGCAGCGCGCGGGCGCGGGTGACCGTGACGGCGTACGCCCCGGCGGCCGAGCTGGTGCTGCGGGTCGCGGACACCGGCCCCGGTGTCGAGCCCGGCCACGCCGACCTGGTGTTCCAGCGCGGCTTCACGACCAAGCCGGCCGGGCCCGGCGGCCGGGGCCTCGGGCTCGCGCTCGTACGGCAGGCGGTGACCCGGCACGAGGGCACGCTCACGGTCACGGACGCGGCGCCGGAGGGCGGCGCGGTGTTCGAGGTGCGGCTGCCGCTGCGCCCGGCGCCGGTGGCGGCCGAGGGCGGTGCCGGATGACGGACCCGATCAGAGTGCTGGTGGTGGAGGACGACCCGGTCGCGGCCGACGCGCACGAGCTGTACGTGGGCCGGGTGCCGGGCTTCGTCGCGGTCGGCAAGGCCCGCACGGGCGCGCAGGCGCGGCGCGTCCTGGACCGTACGGAGGTGGATCTGCTCCTCCTCGATCTGCATCTGCCGGATGTGCACGGGCTCCAGTTCGCCCGCTCGCTGCGCGCCGCCGGCCATCACGCGGATGTGATCGCGGTGACCTCGGCGCGGGATCTGGCGATGGTGCGCGAGGGGGTCTCGCTGGGGGTCGTGCAGTACGTGCTCAAGCCGTTCACCTTCGCCACCCTGCGCGACCGGCTGGTGCGCTACGCCGAGTTCCGGGGAGCCGCGGGCGAGGCGAGCGGGCAGGACGAGGTGGACCGGGCGCTCGCGGCGCTGCGGGCGCCCGCCCCGGCCGCGCTGCCCAAGGGGCTCAGCGGTCCGACGCTCCAGCGGGTGACCGGCGCGCTGCGCGAGGCGCCCGACGGGCTCACCGCGGCGGGGGTCGCCGAGGCCGTGGGCATATCGAGGATCACCGGGCGCCGCTATCTGGAGCATCTGGTGGACACCGGCCGGGCCGCGCGCAGCCCGCTGTACGGCCAGGTGGGGCGGCCGGAACTGGTCTACCGCTGGGTGTCGCAAACACCGTGAGCCAGCGGTGATCGCCAACTCCCTTTCACCGCACACGCATTGACCTGACAGGACCGCCGCTCTTACCTTCACGGACACCACCGAGGCCACCCCCACGTGTGCCCGCAGGAGGTCATGCCCGTGCGCCCCACCGCCGCCCTCACCGCCCTGCTCACCACCGTCCTCGCCGCCACCGCCCTCACCGCGTGCGGCACCGGCTCCGACGAGGGGCCCGACACCCTGAAGGTGTCGTACAAGCAGTCGACGGACAACTCCATCAAGGTGATGGACACCTACCTCGCCGGTATCAAGAAGCAGTTCGAGCGCGAACACCCGGGGAAGAAGGTCGAGTTCGTGCCGATCAAGGCGCCGGACTCGGAGTACTACACCAAGCTCCAGCAGATGCTGCGCTCCCCGCGCACCGCGCCCGACCTGGTCTACGAGGACACCTTCCTCATCAACTCCGACATCACCAGCGGGTACTTGAAGCCCCTCGACCCGTATCTCGCGAAGTGGCCGGACTGGGGGCGGTTCATCGGCACCGCGAAGGCCGCGGCGCGGGGGCAGGACGGGAAGACGTACGGCGTCCCGGACGGCACCGACACCCGCGGACTCTGGTTCGACAAGCGGGTGTTCCGCAAGGCCGGGCTGCCCACCGACTGGCAGCCGCGGACCTGGGACGACATCCTCACCGCCGCCCGCACCATCAAACGGACGGTCCCCGGCGTCACCCCGCTGAACATCTACACCGGCAAGCCCGCGGGCGAAGAGGCCACGATGCAGGGCTTCGAGGAGCTGCTGTACGGCACGAACGACGGCCGGAGCGATCCGCTGTACGACGCCACGAGCAAGAAGTGGAGGGCGGCCGGCCAGGGCTTCAAGGACTCGCTGGAGTTCGTGCACAGCGTGTTCCAGGAGAAGCTGGGCCCGGACGTGTCCGACGCGCTCGACCCCAACTACTCCACCACCGTGCGCGGTGAGCTGCTCCCCCAGGGCAAGCTGGGCATCGATCTGGACGGCTCCTGGCTGCCGCAGGACTGGCTGCCGGGCAGCGGGCACGAGTGGCGGGACTGGTCCAAGGAGATCGGGCTCGCCGCCATGCCCACCCAGCACGGGCAGGCGCCGGGCAAGGTGAGCATGTCGGGCGGCTGGACCTGGTCGATCCCGGCACGGGCCGCCCATCCGGATCTCGCCTTCGACTTCGTCAAGACGCTCCAGACCAAGGACAACGCGCGGAAGTGGTACATCGCCAACTCCGGTATCGCGGTGCGCGAGGACGTGGCGGCGGACCCCGCGTACGTGGACGCGCAGCCCGGGATCAAGTTCTTCACCGACCTGGTGGCGACGACGCACTACCGGCCCGCGTTCCCCGCGTACCCGAAGGTGTCGACCGCGATCCAGGAGGCCATGGAGAGCGTGACCACCGGGGACCGGTCGGTGGCGCAGGCGGCGGGTGACTACGACGCCGCGCTCAAGGACGTCACCGGCGGCCGGGTGGTGGGCGGGTGAGGAGACGGGGCGCGCCGCCCGGGATCACCCGGGCGCTGCCCCTCGCCCCCGCCGTCGTCCTGCTGCTGCTCTTCCTCGCCGGGCCCATCGCCTACTGCGTCCTCATCGCCTTCACCGACCTCCAGCTGACCGGTCAGGCGCACTCCTCCTTCGTGGGATTCGCCAACTTCCGCCGGGCGTTCGGGGATCCGGCGTTCCTCAACGCCGTATGGCTGACCCTGGTGTTCACCGTGCTGTCCTCGATCGTCGGGCAGAACAGCCTGGGCCTTGCGCTCGCCGCGCTGATGAAGCGGGCCTCCCGGCCGGTGCGGGCGGTGGCCGGCGCGGTGGTGGTCACGGCGTGGGTGCTGCCGGAGGTGGTGGCCGGGTTCCTGCTGTACGCGTTCTTCCGGCGGGAGGGAACCCTGGACGCGATCCTCGGCTGGCTCCAACTGCCGCGCCAGAACTGGCTGTACACCCTGCCGATCCTCGCGGTGTCGTTCGCCAATGTGTGGCGCGGTACGGCCTTCTCGATGCTGGTGTACTCCGCCGCGCTGGACGAGATCCCGGCCGAGATCGGCGAGGCGGCCGAGGTGGACGGGGCGGGCGGCTGGCGGCGGCTGTGGCACATCACGCTGCCGATGATCCGCCGGTCCATCGGCACCAATCTGATGCTCAACACCCTCCAGACGCTCTCGGTGTTCGGGCTGATCTGGGTGATGACACGGGGCGGGCCGGGCGACCGGAGCCAGACGCTGCCGCTGCTGATGTACGAACAGGCCTTCCAGAACAGCATGATCGGGTACGGCACCGCCGTCGCGCTGCTTCTGCTGCTGGTGGGGGCGCTGTTCTCGGTCGGGTATCTGCGGCTGCTGCGGACGGAGGTGTGATGGCCCCCGCCCGCACCGGGGCCCGCACTCGGCCCCGCGCCCGCGTACGCGCCGTACGGCGGCACACCGCCGACGCCTGTCTGATGCTGGTGGCCGCGGCGTTCGCGCTGCCGCTGGCCTGGGTGCTGCTGGCCAGTGTGGACCCGGGCGCCGATCTGCGCGTCCGGGTCCCGGACAGCCTCACCCTCGGCAACTTCCGGACGGTCCTGACCCCGGAGATCACCTACACCCCGCTGCTCAACAGCCTGATCCTGTGCGGCTGCGGCACCGCGCTCACCGTCGGGTGCGCCGCGCTCGCCGCGTACCCGCTCTCCCGGTTCCGGTCCCGGCTCAACCGGCCGTTCCTGCTGACGATCCTCTTCGCCACCAGCCTGCCCATCACCGCGATCATGGTGCCGGTGTACGCCCTGTTCGTCCGGGTGAACCTGATCGACACCCTCCAGGGCACGATCCTGTTCTTCGCGGCGACCCAACTCCCGTTCGCCATATGGCTGATGAAGAACTTCATGGACGGCGTCCCGAAGGAGCTGGAGGAGGCCGCCTGGACCGACGGCGCCTCGGC
>NZ_MUNF01000243.1 GCF_002154555.1 Streptomyces murinus | reverse complement strand
GCGAGCACCTGGGCCTGGCCCGCCCCGCTCCGCACGCACCGGGGCCGAAGAAGACACCGCACACAAAGAGATGGAACGGCATGGCAATCGACGCGTTCGACGCATGGAAGCAGTGGCGGGAGAAGCGGGAGGAGTCGGTCACCGCACCCTATGGACCGCTCGCGCTGACCGGCACCCACTGGATCGAGGACCAGCCGGAGGGGCGACTTCCGGACATTCCAGGGATTTGGCTGGCGGATGGCGAAGGCATTGTGCTGACGGCCGCCGAGGGCGAGGGACTCCACGTGGACCGCCGCCCCTTCGCCGGGGAGATCCGGCTGACCGCCGACACCGGTCCGGAGGCCGCCGCCCGCGTCTCACTCGGCGAGAAACGGCTGGTCGTCCTGGTGCGTGAGGGCAGCTGGGGGGTGCGGGTCTACGACCCCGGCGCCGAGGCCCGCCGGGCCTTCCGGGGCATCGCGGCCACCGAGTACGACCCCGGCTGGTCGGTGCCGGGCCGCTTCACGCCGTACGAGGCGCAGCGCGTCCTGCGGCTCGGCAACGCGGACGGCAGGACCCGCGGGTTCGCCCTCGCCGGTGAACTCTCCTTCACCCTGGCCGGCCGGGAGCGGACGCTGGCCGTGGCGCGGCAGGGCGAGGGCCCGCTGTGGGCGGTGTTCGCCGACGCCACCAGCGGCGACACCAGTTTCCGGTTCCGCTTCCTCTATCCACAGGCGCCGGACGCGCAGGGCCGTACGACCGTCGACTTCAACCGCGCCCAGCTGCCGCCCTGCGCCTTCGCCGATCACTTCCTCTGCCCCCTCCCGCCGCCCGGGAACACGCTGGACACGGCGGTGGAGGCGGGGGAGCGGACGCTGAGCTGACACCAACGGGAGTTAAAGCGACGGCCGTTGGGCAAAGGAGGGCTAAAGTCCGACGGCCGAAAGGCACCCTTGTGCGTACCGGGCGGTCGGCCGAATACTCCCCTCAGCGCTTGTCAGGGACATGCATAACCGCAACCCGGTCCTGACCCTGACTGCGCCTCACCGGGCCCCGACCCCACGCGGGCCCCCGACTCCCCTTGGAGGGAACGAAAAGTGAGGATCAAGCGCACCACTGCCCCGACCGGCTCGGCGAGACGCACCCGGCTGATCGCCGTGGCCGCGGGCTTCCTGGCCGCCGCGGCGTTCGCCGCCCCCACGGCGAACGCCAGCGACGCCCACACCTTCAGCGCCGCGCAGCTCACCCAGGCGAGCGACTCGGTGATGAAGGCGGACATCCCCGGCACCGCCTGGGCCGTCGACGCCAAGAGCCACCATGTCGTCGTCACCGTCGACGACACGGTCTCCCAGGCCGAGATCGCCAAGATCAAGAAGCAGGCCGGCGCCGACGCGGGCGCGCTCACCATCAAGCACACGGCCGGCACGTTCAACAAGCTGATCAGTGGCGGCGACGCCATCTACGGCGGCCAGTACCGGTGTTCGCTCGGCTTCAACGTGCACAGCGGCAGCACGTACTACTTCCTGACCGCCGGGCACTGCGGCCAGGTCGCCTCCACCTGGTACAGCAACTCCGGGCACACCACCACGCTGGGCACCAATGTGGGCTACAGCTTCCCGGGCAATGACTTCGCCCTGGTCAAGTACACCAACTCCTCGATCGCGCACCCGAGCGCGGTCGGCAGCCAGACCATCTCCAGCGCGGCCACCCCGAGTGTGGGCGCGACCGTCTACCGGCGCGGCTCCACCACCGGTACGCACAGCGGCAAGGTCACCGCGCTCAACGCCACCGTCAACTACGGCAGCGACGGCATCGTCTCCGGCCTGATCCAGACCACGGTCTGCGCCGAGGGCGGCGACAGCGGCGGCCCGCTGTACAACGGGTCCGTCGCCTACGGTCTGACCTCCGGCGGCAGCGGCGACTGTTCCTCGGGCGGTACGACCTTCTTCCAGCCGGTGACCGAGGCGCTGAGCTACTACGGCGTCACGCTCCCCTGACCGGCCCGGGCTTCGGCCCGGCCGATGTGAGCCCCCGCACATATGCGCCTGTGCGGGGGCTTCTTCATGTCCGGCTTGTGAAGGAAGGGCGACGGCGGCGAAGGAAACAAGCCATGTGTCGTCGTCACGTTCCGATGAGGGCCACTCGCCCGTCGTATTTGCGCCCCGAAATTTCCTCGGTGGTGACGGCGGGTCACCAGTGAACGGACGTGCGAGGTCCGTTTCTCGGTGCGTCCGGAACTCGGCCTTGTGGGTTCCCTGTGGGTTTCGGAAGAGTGGGCGCCCGTCAACCAGCCTTCCGGTCGTCGGGTCCCCACAACCCGGCGGTCGTCCCCCCACAGGAGGACATGAGTTGAAGCACCGACGCATACCCAGGCGCCGGCTCGTGATGGCCGGCGCGGGTGTCGCCGCGCTGGCCGCAGCGGGTGTCACCTTGCAGAATGCGAACGCCAGCGAGCCCGCGAAGCCCGCTGTCCAGGCCCGGCCGCTGTCCGCTCCGGCGGCCGCGACGCTGGCCTCCGACCTGACCGCGCACCTCGGTTCGAGCGCGGCGGGCAGCTACTACGACGCCAAGGCCAGGAGCCTCGTCGTGAACGTGCTCGACAAGACCGCCGCGAAGGCGGTCGAGGCCAAGGGCGCCAAGGCCAGGATCGTCACCCACACCCTCGCCCAACTCGACGGCGCCCGTACGACGCTGAAGAAGGACGCGACCATCCCGGGCACGTCCTGGTCCATCGACCCGGTGTCGAACAAGGTCGTCGTCACGGCCGACAAGTCCGTCACCGGGGCCCGGTGGGACAAGCTGAGCAAGGTGGTCGACGGGCTCGGCGGAACGGCCGAACTCAAGCGGTTCCAGGGCGAGTACAAGCCCTTCATCGCCGGCGGCGACGCCATCAACGGCTCCGGCGGCCGCTGCTCGCTCGGCTTCAACGTGGTCAAGGACGGGCAGCCGTACTTCCTGACCGCAGGGCACTGCACCGCGGACATCTCCAGCTGGTCGGACGCGGACGGCCAGGAGATCGGGCAGAACGCGGAGTCCCACTTCCCGGGCACCGACTTCGGCCTGGTCAAGTACACCTCGGACGCCGCCCACCCGAGCGAGGTCGACCTCTACGACGGTTCGACCCAGAAGATCACCGGCGCCGCCGAGGCCACGGTGGGCATGAAGGTCACGCGCAGCGGGTCCACCACCCATGTGCACGACGGCACGGTCACCGGTCTGAACGCCACCGTGAACTACCAGGAGGGCTCGGTCAGCGGACTGATCCAGACCGATGTCTGCGCCGAGCCCGGCGACAGCGGCGGCTCGCTGTTCTCCGGTGACAAGGCGATCGGTCTGACCTCCGGCGGCAGCGGCGACTGCACCTCCGGCGGCGAGACCTTCTTCCAGCCGGTCACCGCCGCCCTCTCCGCCACGGGCACCACCATCGGCTGACCGAAACGCCGCACGACGTCCCGTCCCGGATCCTCGGGGCGGGACGTCGTGTTTTTGGCCACCGCTCGCTCTCCCCACCCTCGGGTGAAGAATCACTCATCTGTTCGAACAGGCTCGCCGACCAGCGCCGGCGAAGCTAGAGTATTCGAAGTATTCGAACGAGCGTACGATGAACGTATCGGGCGTATGGCTGAAAAGGGGTGGAGTGAGGGAGGTGCGGCATGGCGGGCTTCGCCCATCTGCATGTCGCGTCCGGCTACTCCGCCCGCTACGGCGCCGCGCACCCGGAACAGCTGGCGCGCCGCGCGGCCGAGCGGGGCATGACGGCGCTCGCGCTGACCGACCGGGACACGGTCACCGGCGCTGTTCGATTCGCCCAGGCGTGTGCGCGGGAGGGGGTGCGGCCGGTCTTCGGCGTCGATCTCGCGGTGCAGGCCCTCGCCCCACCGCCACCCGCCCTGCGCCGCCGCACCCCGGCGCGCGGCGGCGCCCATGTGGTCGAGCCGCCGCTGCGGGTCGTGCTGCTCGCCCGGAACCGGGAGGGCTGGGCGCGGCTGTGCCGGATCACCTCGGCCGCCCACGCGGACGCGCTCGGCAATCGGGCGCCGGTGGTGCCGTGGTCGGCGCTGCGGGAGCACGGCGGCCCCGGTCTGCTGGCCCTGCTCGGCCCGCTCTCGGAGCCGGCGCGGGCGCTGTCGGTGGGCCGGGAGGATGTCGCGGTTCGGCTGCTGGCGCCGTGGCGGGAGGTCTTCGGGTCGGAGGTCCGGCTGGAGGCCGTCGCGCAGAAACGTTCCGGCACAGGTCCCGGCTCCCTTCGCCTCGCCGCCCGCACCCTGGCACTGGCCGACCGCACCGGTACGACCGCCGTCCTCACCAACGCCGTCCGCTACGCCGACCCCGCCCAGCACCGGCTCGCCGATGTCCTGGACGCCGCCCGGCTGCTGCGGCCGATCGACCGGCGCCGTCTGGACAGCGGGCAGCGCTGGCTCAAGGACGAGCGGGCGATGACGGTTCTCGCGCGCATGATCGCCGAGTGCGCCGGAGCCGATGAGCGCCGGGCCCGCCGACTGCTCGCGGACACCGCCGCCACGGCCGCCGAATGCGCCCTCGACCCCCGCGCCGACCTGGGCCTGGGCACCCACCACTTCCCCGAGCCCGCGCTCTTCGGCGCCGACCCCGGGGCGGACGGCGCCGCCCGGCTGCTGCGCCGGCGCTGCGCGGAGGGCCTGGCCCACCGGGGCCTCGACCGCGACCCGGTGGCCCTCGCCCGCCTCGACGCGGAACTCGCCGTGATCTCCCGGCTGCGCTACGACTCGTACTTCCTCGCCGTCGGCCAGGTCGTCGCCGACATCCGGGCCAAGGGCATCCGGGTCGCGGCCCGCGGCTCGGGCGCCGGCTCGCTGGTCTGCCACGCGCTGGGCATCGCCACCGCCAACCCGCTCGAACACCGGCTGCTGTTCGAACGGTTCCTCAGTGACCGCCGGGCCTCGCTGCCCGACATCGACATCGACGTGGAGTCCGCGCGGCGCCTGGAGTGCTACGACACGATCTTCGAGCGGTTCGGCAAGGAGCGGGTCGCGGTCACCGCGATGCCCGAGACCTACCGGGCGCGCCGGGCCCTGCGCGACACCGGCCTCGCCCTCGGCATCGCGCCCGCGGAGGTCGACCGGATCGCCAAGAGCTTTCCGCACTTGCGCGCCTGCGACATCACCGGCGCCCTCGCCGAACTGCCCGAACTGCGGCAACTGGCCGCCGAGGCGGGCCGGTTCGGGCCGTTGTGGGAGCTGGCCGAGGGGCTCGACTCGCTGGTCCACGGCATGGCCATGCACCCCTGCGGCGTGGTCATCAGCGACGCGACCCTGCTGGACCGGCTGCCGGTGCAGCCCACCCCGCAGGGCGACTACCCGATGGCCATGGCCGCGAAGGAGGAGATCGAGGCGCTCGGCAACATCAAACTCGACGTCCTGGGCGTGCGGATGCAGTCCGCGATGGCCCACGCCGTCGCGGAGCTCGAACGGACCACCGGCGACCGTGTCGACCTGGACGACCCCGAACAGGTGCCGCTGGACGACGTGTTCGCGTTCAAACTCCTCCAGGAGAGCCAGACCCTCGGCCTGTTCCAGCTGGAGTCGCCCGGCCAGCAGGATCTGCTGTCCCGGCTCCAGCCGCGCAACCAGCAGGACGTCATCGCCGACATCAGCCTCTTCCGCCCCGGACCGGTCGCGGGCGGCATGCCCGAGCGGTACATCGCCGCCCGCCACGGCGGCACACCGCGGTACGCCCACCCGGACCTGGAGCCGGTGCTCGCCGACACCTACGGCGTGACCATCTGGCACGAGCAGATCATCGAGACGCTGGTGGTGCTGACCGGCTGCGACCCGGCCTTCGCGGAGATCACCCGGCGGGCGCTCGGCGACAAGGAGCGGCTGCCCGAGATCAGGGACTGGTTCCAGCGGCGGGCCCGTGCGCGCGGCTACGGCACGGCGGTACGGGAGGAGGTCTGGCGGACGATCGAGGCCTTCGGGGCGTACGGCTTCTGCCGGGCGCACGCGGTCGCCTTCGCCGTACCGGCCCTGCAGAGCGCCTGGCTCAAGGCGCACCATCCGGCCTTCCTGCTGGCCGGGCTGCTCGAACACGACCCCGGGATGTGGCCCAAGCGGGTGCTGGTCGCCGACGCGCGCCGGCGCGGGGTGCCGGTGCTGCCCGTCGACGTCAACCGGTCCGCGACCCGGCACACCGTGGAGAAGGCCGACGGGGACCGATGGGGGGTGCGCCTCGCGCTGTCCGCCGTGCACGGCATCGGCGAGCAGGAGTGCGCGCGGATCGAGGCGGGACAGCCGTACGGATCGCTGTCCGACTTCTGGCAGCGGGCCCGGCCCAGCCGCCCGGTCGCCGAACGCCTCGCGGAGATCGGGGCGTTGGGCGCCCTGCACGACGGCCGGCTCACCCGGCGCGATCTGCTGCTCCAGCTCGCCGAACTGCACCGGGCCGCCCGCAACCGGTCCGCGGGCACCGGCCAACTGCCCCTGATCGCGGGGGCCGTCGGCGGGTCCGAGCCCAGCGGGCTGCCGGAGATGACCGGACGCGAGGCGCTCGGCGCGGAGTTGAACACCCTCGGCATCGATGTCTCCAAGCATCTGATGGAGCACCACCACCGGCTGCTGCGCGAGATCGGCGCGACCGACGCGGTCCGGCTGTCCGGGCTGCGCGCCGGGCAGCAGGTCCTGGTCGCGGGTGTCCGGGCCTCGACGCAGACCCCGCCGATCGCGAGCGGCAAGCGGATCATCTTCGTCACCCTGGAGGACGGCTCCGGCCTGGTCGACCTGGCGTTCTTCGAGGACTCCCACCCGGCCTGCGCCTACACCGTCTTCCACAGCGGGCTGCTGCTGGTGCGCGGCACGGTGCAGGTGCGCGGCACCCGTCGTACCGTCGTCGGCTCGATGGCCTGGGACCTGGACGAGATCGCCGCGGCCCGCCGGGACAACGGTCCCGAGGCCGCGCTCGCCCTGCTCGGCCGGAGCCGCCCGCATCCGACGCCCGCCCAGCCGCGGCGCACCCTGGCCAACGGCACCACCGGCGCCCGGCTGCACCCGTACGCCGATCTGCTGCCCGCGGGCAGCCGCTCGGCCGACCTGAAGAAGTTCGGTTACACCAGTCCGGGGAGCGCGGGATGAGCATCCGTCAGCGGCACATCGCCCAGCTGTATCTGTACGGCTCGCTGAACGAGGAGCAGTACGGCCATGTAATCGAACTGGTGTATGGTGTCACGCCCCATGTGCGGGAGATGCCGCCCGACGCCGTGCAGTTGGACCTGACCTCGGCGCTGCGGTACTTCGGCCTGTCCCCCTATGACGTGGTCCAGATGACGATGATGCGCCTGAAGGCCCTCTACGGCATCGACAGCAGCGCGGGGCTCGCGGGCAACCAGATGCTCGCGGCGATGGCGGCCGAGGTGTCCGCGCCGGGGGAGACCACCTGGGTGCCCGCCGAACGGGCCGCCGCATGGCTGCGCCCCCGGCCGGTCACCGCGCTGCCGGGGATCGGCCGCGGTACGGCGGCGACGCTCGGCCGGTACGGACTGCACCACATCGGCCAGCTCGCCGACCTCTCCCCGGCCACCCTGCAACGCCTGCTCGGCGCGGGCACCGCCCGGCTGCTGGCCGAACGTGCCCGCGGCCACGACCCGCGCCCGGTCCTGCCCCGGGAGGCGGCGGACCGGCTGACCGCCGACCTCGTGCTGGACCGGGACTGCCTCGACCCGGCGGAGCGGCACCGCTCCGTCCTCGGGCTCGCCGACCGGATCGGCCAACTCCTGCGCGCGGAGCGGCGGGTGGCGGGCCGGGTCACCCTCACCGTGCGCTACGCCGACGGCAGCTCCAGCACCCGGGCGCGCACCCTGCCGGAGGCCACCGACCACTCGCCCGCCCTCGCCGCGGCGGCCCTCGGCCTGCTGTCCGCCCTCGGTCTGCAACGGGCCCGGGTGCGTGCCTTCACGCTCCGCGCCGACCGTCTCCGCCCGGCCGCCGACGCCTTCCACCAGCTCTCCCTGGACCCCGCCGACACCCGCGCCCGCGCCGCCGAGGCCGCCGCCGACCGCGCCCGACGGCGCTTCGGACCAGACGCGGTACGGCCCGCGGCGACGGCACATAATGGTTGTAACTCCCGTGGCGGCAGGGTTAGTTGGCCCATGGCGGGGTGAGCAGGCTGCCGTCCGCCAGCTCGGCCGTGAGCCCGACGGAGGTGGTGACCCAGGAGATCGCCGTGTGCTCGGTCGGGTTCTCCACGCCCAGAGTGGACCCGGCGTTGACGATCACCGTGTCGCCCGCGCGCACCCGCTCGGTGCGGCCGTCGAGGGTGATCAGCAGTTCGCCGACGAGCAGATGGAAGATCTCCTCGCGGCTGACGGTGTGCGCCGGGGCCCGGGTGCCGGCCGGGATCTCCCCGCGCCAGGCGCACAGCTCCTCGCTGCCGGTGAGCGGGGCGGCGTACGAGATGAAACGGGCGCCGTGGATCTCATGGGTCACGGCCTCGGACGAGCGGACGACGGGCATGGCTGGGTTCTCCGTTCAGGACAAGTGGTCAAGTAGATTGACTATATGGTCAGGCTACTTGACCAATGCGTCAAGGGTGTTTCAATGCCTCCGTGCAGAACTCCGAAGCCATGGCCCTGTCCGCCACCCTGCTCGCCGCGGCGGGCGATCTCACCCAGCGCATCCATGAGGGGGTCGTGGCGCGCGGCTTCGTCGATCTGCGGCCCGCGCACGGATTCGCCTTCGCGCGGCTCGCGCCGGACGGCGCCACCGTCACCGAACTCGCCGCGCACCTCGGAGTGACCAAGCAGGCGGCGAGCCAGCTGGTGGACGAGGTGGTGCGCAGGGGATACGCCGAGCGACGGCCGCACCCGGGGGACGCGCGGGCGCGGTTGATCGTGCTGACCGAGCGCGGATGGGCCTGTACCCGGGCCGCGGAGGCGGCGGCGGCCGAGGTGGTCGGCGGCTGGCGCGAGCTGCTGGGCGAGGCGGAAGTGCGGGCGCTGTGGGGGAGTTTGGCGAAGATCGCACCCTATGGGCCGGTGCGGCCCGTGTGGTGACGGTACGTCAGACGGATGGTTGAGGCGGGAAGTTTTACTTGCGCGTAACTTCCCCCGGAGGCTACCCGCCCGTAACTTGACGAATGAACAGCATCCTCGTGATCCGGATCACAGGGCCAGTCCGCCGTATCCCCCTTGAGCCGCAAGGAGATCACCCGATGCTGCCCTGGAAGCGAGTCCTCAGACCCCTCACCGCGCTGCTGCTCTCCGCCGCCGCGATCGCCCTGCCCGCCACGGCCGCGCACGCCGACACCGCCACCCACAGCGGCTGGAACGACTACTCCTGCAAGCCGTCCGCCGCGCACCCCCGCCCCGTCGTGCTGGTCCACGGCACCCTCGGCAACTCGGTCGACAACTGGCTCGGCCTCGCCCCCTACCTGGAGGCCCGCGGATACTGCGTCTTCTCCCTGGACTACGGCCAGCTCCCCGGCGTCCCCGTCTTCTACGGGCTCGGCCCCATCGATCAGTCGGCCGCGCAGCTCGCCTCCTTCGTGGACCAGGTGCGCTCCGCCACCGGCGCCGCCAAGGTCGACCTGGTCGGGCACTCCCAGGGCGGCATGATGCCCCGCTACTACCTGAAGTTCCTCGGCGGCGCGGCCAAGGTCAACGCGCTCGTCGGCATCGCCCCCGACAACCACGGCGCCACCATCAGCGGCCTGACCAACCTGCTGCCGTACTTCCCCGGCGCCACCGACCTGGTCAAGGCCACCACCCCCGGCCTCGCCGACCAGATACCCGGCTCCGCCTTCCTCACCAAGCTCAACGCGGGCGGCGACACCGTGCCCGGGGTGCACTACACGGTCATCGCGACCCGGTACGACGAGGTGGCCACCCCCTGGCGCAGCCAGTACCTCAGCGGCTCCGACGTGCGCAACGTCCTGCTCCAGGACCTGTGCCCGCTGGACCTCTCCGAGCATGTGCTGGCCGGCCTGAGCGACCGCATCGTCTTCCACGAGGTCGCCAACTCCCTCGACCCGGCGCACGCCGGCACCACCACCTGCGCCTCCGTCCTCAGCTGACGGCCGGGCGCCGGGGTCAGCCGTCGGGCCACCAGGTGCGCGCGATGTCCTTGCGCACCTCGGGGCGTCCCGCCGGACGCTCCTCCGCCTCCTCGCGGATCCGGTGGCCGTCCGTCCTCTTCAGCGGCTTCCGCACGGTCGTACGGCGCATGGCTGCCTCCTTCGGTGCCTACCGGATTCCGCGCGGGGCGGCGGTAGACGCTTGAGGGGAGAGTTCCCCATTTGTTCGGGGCTGTCAGTGGTGTGTGTCACTCTCCGGTCATGACCGATGAGTGCGCGCACAGCGAGACGACCGCCCGGCCGCCGGACTGGGACGCGCGGGCCGCCGGCTTCGACGAGGAGCCGGACCACGGCCTGCGCGACCCCGCCGTGCGGGCCGCCTGGGCGGCCAGACTCCGCTCCTGGCTGCCCAGGCGCCCCGCCGATGTGCTCGACCTCGGCTGCGGCACCGGCAGCCTGTCGCTGCTCGCCGCGCAGCCGCTCCCGCCAGTTCCGCAGCAGCCGGGCCTGGTCGGGTGGTGTCCACCGCACATGGCGGACGAGGACCACGTCGAAGCGGCGTTCCCCCACCGGGGGACCGGCCGGTCCACACCGCGCCTCGACCGGGTGCCCGGCGAGTTCGGCGAGGGCCCGCTCGGTCATGGCCGAGGACAGATCAAGGCCCTCACCCGATGCCCCTTCTCGGCCGAGCGGCTGTCCGGTGACGCCGTGCGGTGGGGGAAGGAGGTGACGGACGAGCGGTACGCGGTGCTGGCGGGCGTCTGAGCGCGGCCCCGGCGGGCGGCTCAGGCCAGCAGTTCGTCGAAACCGCCCGCGCGGGCGACCCGCTCCAGCTCGTCGAGGGCGGCCACGGCGGCCGCGGCCGCCTCCGGATCCCGCTCGGCCAGTCCGCTCGCGGCGAACTCGTCCTCGTCCAGCCGGCGTACGTCCCCGCCGTCGGCCGGGCGCCACAGGTCCAGGTCGAGATCCTCGACCACCAGTTCCGCGCCGGTGCGGACCGCGGGCCGGGTGATGTCGCAGTACCAGCCCTTGACCCGGCCGTCCGCGGTACGGACCTCCTTCACCGCGTACCACCGGTCGCGCCAGTAGTACTCGGTGAACACATCGCCCGGCTCGAAGCGCACGAACCCGAAGTCACGGCTGCCCTCGCCCGCCCAGGGAGCGCGGACCACGATCCGGGTGCCGTCGTCCCCGAGCAGCCCGGCCGGGTAACGGATCTTCGTACGGCCGCCCTTGACCAGGCTGACGGTCAGGCCGGCCGTCGGTTCAGCCGAGTTCGCGGACATGGCGGACCTCCGTCGCGCAGATCTCGTAGCCGAGCCACTTGTTGATCGCGATCATCGGATCATTGCCTGCGTCATTGCCCGTGAACGCGTCGGTGACACCGGCGGCGCGGGCCCGGTGCAGGGAGTGCAGCTTGGCGAGCTTGGCCAGACCGCGGCCGCGGTGGGCGCGGGCGGTGCCGGTCATCGCGGTGGAGTACCGGCCGTCGGCGTCGGTGTAGGCGACGGTGAAGGCGACCGGGCGGCCGTCGACGCACGCGGCCATGGTCAGCTCGCGGTTCAGCAGGGGGTGGTTCCAGGTGCTGGTCAGCCAGTCGTCGTAGCCCCGGGACTCCAGGTCGAGGTCGCCCGGCTCGTCCTGGAGGGTCTCCGCGTCCAGCTCGAACAGCGAGCGCGGGTCGTCGGCGAACTCGGCTGCCGTGCGCAGCTCGACACCCGCCGGGGTGGGCGGGAGCGGCGGCAGTGCGCCGCCGGCCAGGTCCAGCCGGAGGAAGTGCGCGGACCGGCCGGCCCGGTAGCCGTGCCGCTCGGCGAAGGCGCGGTTGGCCGGTGCGTCCAGGATCCAGCTGAACACCTTGGTGGCGTCCAGCGCGGCCAGGTACTCCTCGGCCGTGCGCAGCAGCAGCGTGCCCGCGCCGCGGCCCGTCCGGTCCGGCCGGACGTAGATGTTCAGCAGGCCCTGGCCCGGCTCGGTGCTGTCGTACGCCAGCAGGACCTGGGCGGTGCCGACGATCTCGCCGTCCTCCTCCGCGACGAGCGGGCGGTAGCGGGCGTCGGGATGCGTGTGCAGCGTGTTGTGCCGGACCGATTCCGAGGTGAACAGGATGTACGGCAGGGCGAGTCGGCGCACCCGGGCGAAGCCCTCGGTGTCGGCCGGCACGCCGGGGCGCACCTCACGGACGATCAATGTCATGTGGAGGGACCGTACGGGGAGTTGTCCGGGGGGTGCCTCTCATTTTCCCCCGGGTGCGTCAGAATCGGGCTGTGAGCCTGAAGATCCGCATCGATGACAGCGCGCCCCCCTACGAGCAGGTGCGGGCGCAGATTTCCGAGCAGGCACGGTCCGGGGTGCTGCCCGTGGGGTACCGGCTGCCGACCGTGCGGGGGCTGGCCGAGTCCCTGGGGCTCGCGGTGAACACGGTGGCCAAGGCGTACCGGGCGCTGGAGGGCGACGGGGTGATCGAGACCCGCGGGCGCCTCGGCACGTATGTGGCCGCCGCCGGCTCGGCCGCGCAGCGCGAGGCGTCCATGGCCGCGCAGGCGTACGCCGACCGGGCGCGGCGGCTGGGGCTGGGGGAGGAGGAGGCGCTGGCCGCGGTGCGGGACGCCCTGCGGGCGGCTTACGGGGAGTAGCCGCAGGGAGTGGGTGCACGGGGGCTGGGGCGCGTCAGTGCCGTCCCGCCGGTTCCGGGAACCTCGTCACCGCAAGGCCCGCCCTCCTCGCCGCCTTCCCGAAGGCCACCGCGTCCGTCACCGCCGCACCGCCCGGGTCGTTGTTGAAATAGGCGTGGACGGTCTCGCCGTCGGGGAAGGCCGTGGCGATGCGGTCCACCCAGGTCTCCAGGGCGCGGTGGCCGTAGTGCGGCCAGGGATGGGCGCGGCCCTGGTGGAAGCGGACATAGCCCCAGTCGGTGGTGCGCCACAGCGGGGTGACCGGGCGGGACAGGACGTCGGCCCAGCACAGGGCCGCGCCGCGGGAGACGAGGACCTCGCGCACCTCGGGCGTCCACCAGGAGTCGTGCCGGGGCTCCACCGCGACCCTCGTACCGCGTGGGAAGCAGGCCAGACAGGCGTCCAGCAGGGCCGGGTCGGCGCGCAGCGTGGGCGGGAGCTGGAGCAGCACCGGTCCGAGCCGGTCGCGCAGGCCCGCCGCATGGGTCAGCAGCCGGTGCACCGGCTCGGCGGGGTCCTTCAGCCGCCTGATGTGGGTCAGATAGCGGCTGGCCTTGACCGCGACCACGAAATCCGGCGGCACCCGGGAGCGCCAGGCGGCGAAATTGTCGTACGACGGCAGCCGGTAGAACGCGTTGTTGATCTCCACCGTGGCGAACAGCCGGGTGTACTCCTCCAGCCACAGCCGCGCCGGGACCCCGGCCGGATAGACGCGGTCCCGCCAGTCCTTGTACTGCCACCCGGAGGTGCCGACCGACAAGGTCATGTCTTCATGAAAGCACTACAGGTACAGCCCCGCGTCCGCGCCGTTGCGCGCCCCCGGTACCGAGGTCGGCGTGGTGCCCCGGCGCAGCGCGTACAGCTCGGCCAGGGTGGCGCCCTCGCGGCCGACGCCCTCCTCCGTGCCGAGCCAGTGCACCGACTCCTCGTGGGTGAGCGGGCCCACCTCGATACGGGCCAGGCAGCGGCCGGGGCGGACCACGGCGGGGTGCAGACGCTCCAGGTCCTCGTTCGTGGTGACGCCCACCAGGACATTGCGGCCCTGGCCGAGCAGCCCGTCGGTGAGGTTCAGCAGCCGGGACAGCGCCTGGCCCGCGGTGTGCCGGGCCTCGCCGCGGATCAGCTCGTCGCAGTCCTCCAGGAGCAGCAGCCGCCAGCGGCCCTTGCCCGCGCCGTCCTCCTCGCCGATCGCGATGTCCATCAGATAGCCGACGTCGGAGAAGAGCCGCTCGGGATCGAGGACGCAGTCCACCTGGCACCAGTCCCGCCAGGAACGGGCCAGGGTGCGCAGCGCCGAGGTCTTGCCGGTGCCCGGCGGGCCGTGCAGCAGCAGGAGGCGGCCCGCGATGTCCTCCGGGGTGGTCTTCATCAGCCGGTCCATCGCCTCGGCGACCGGCGCGGTGTAGTTGGCGCGGACCTCCGACCAGGTGCCGGCCGAGATCTGCCGGGTGGTGCGGTGCGGGCCGCGGCGCGGGGACACGTACCAGAACCCCATCGTCACGTTCTCCGGCTGGGGTTCGGGCTCGTCGGCCGCGCCGTCCGTCGCCTTGTCGAGGATCTCCTGGGCCAGTTCGGCGCTGGTCGCGGTCACGGTGACATCCGCGCCCCGGCTCCAGCGGGAGACCAGCAGGGTCCAGCCGTCGCCCTCGGCGAGGGTGGCGCTGCGGTCGTCGTCCCGGGCGACCCGGAGCACCCGGGCGCCCTCGGGCAGCAGGGTCGCGCCGGAGCGCACGCGGTCGATGTTCACCGCGTGCGAGTACGGCTGCTCGCCCGTCGCGAAACGGCCGAGGAACAGCGCGTCGACGACGTCGGACGGCGAGTCGGAATCGTCGACGTGGAGCCGGATCGGCAGAGCGTCGTGCGGGTTCGCAGGCATGCCGCCATGATCCGCCACCGATGCCCTCCGTGCACGGCATTTCCACCGCTTGTCCCGGGTGTCCCGGGGTTGTCCGAGGTCTGCCCAAGCCCCGGACCGCGCCGATACTGTTGCCCTTGATGGCACGTCATGGGTGGGTACCGGTTGGCCGGCGATGGCGGCTCGGCGCCCTGTTCGGGGGGATCGCGGCGGCGCTCGCCCTGCTGGTGAGCCTGGTCGGCGGACTGCCCGGGGGACCGCCCGGCACCTCGGCCGCGCCGCGCGGCACCGCGAAGCCGTACGTCGGCTGGGGCTTCACCCACACCCAGTTCAGCGCCGACGAGGGCGCCCCCGCCGCCACCGCCCGGGTGCGGGGGCTCCTCAAGGCGGACGGCGGGACGGCGCAGGACCAGGCGATCATGGGCTGGGGTGCGGACAACCCCGAACCGTCCCCGGGGCACTACGACTTCGCCGCCCTGGACCGCCGGATCGCCTTCGTCCGCGCCTCCGGCGGCACCCCGGTGATCACCCTGTGCTGCGCCCCCGACTGGATGAAGGGCGGCAAGTCCGGGGCGAACCACACCGATTGGAGCCGGTCGGCCCTGGAGACCGCGCCCGCCCCCGCCCACTACCAGGACTTCGCCGACCTCGCCGCGACCGTGGCCCGGCGCTATCCGGACGTGAAGCACTTCGTCGTCTGGAACGAGTTCAAGGGCTTCTGGGACGAGGCCGCGGGCCGCTGGGACTACGAGGGGTACACCGATCTGTACAACCGCGTGTACCGCGCGCTGAAGAAGACCGGTGAGGACGTCATGGTCGGCGGACCCTATCTGCCGATGGACAGCGTCGCCCCGACCGACCCCGACGCCTCCACCCAGGTGCGGGGCGCCTGGGGCGCGATGGACCAGCGGGTGCTCGACGCCTTCTCCTACTGGAACGCGCACAGGACGGGTGCCGACTTCACCGTCGTCGACGGCGCCAGCTACCCCAACGGCGGCGATCCGCGGCCCGACGAGTTCACCGCCACGGAGAAACTGACCGCCGTCAGCGCGTGGGTACGGCGGCAGACCCATGACCTTCCCCTGTGGTGGGCCGAGTACTACGTGGAGCCCGGCGACGGCGACGCCGGCTGGTCCGAGCCGCACCGGGTCGCCGTCCAGGCCACCGGCATGATCGCCCTGGTCAGGGGCGGCGCCGATACGGGCTTCTACTGGAACCCGGAGAAGCGCACCGGCACCGGCTGCCCCGGCTGCCTGTGGACCCCGACCGACCGCGCCGACGGGGGGCGGCCACTGCCCATGTACGACCTGCTGTCCCGGTTCGCCGCCGCCTTCCCGCCGGGCACCCGCCACCGCACGGTCCCCGTCGACCCGGCCACCGCGTCCGACCTGCGCGTCCTCGCGAGCGACCGCACCGTCCTCGTCGTCAACACCCGCGACCACGCGATCCGTACGCGGGTGGACGGCGACCGGCTCACGCTGCGGCCGTACGAGGTGAAGTGGCTCGACCGCTAACCCTCACTTCAGGGTCAGGAACCGCTGCACCAGCACCGCGAGCACCACCGCCAGCAGCGGCAGGGAGAACCAGAAACTCCCCTGGAGCAGCCGCAGTTGGCGCACCCCGGGCCGCACCGCCACCCGCACCACCTCGCGCGCCGCCAGCAGCAGCATCAGCAGGACGGCGGACAGCGCCCCGACCACCGACCAGGGCGTCCAGGTCACCCGGGGCCCGACCGGACCGGGGCGCGGCTCGGGGACGGGGCCCGGGGGCCGCGCGCGCAGGGCGTACACCGTGACATCGTCGTTGACCAGGACCTTCGTCAGCTCCGGCCGGGCGTCCAGGCTCCGGGTGAGCCGGGGCCCCCAGGCCGCCGGATAGCCCGAGTCCAGCCGCAGATACGTCACCTGGCTCTCGTTCACCAGGAGATACGACTGCGGCCCCGCGTCCTTGAGCGCCTCGACCAGCCCGGACACCCGGGCGGGGTCGGTCGGCGCGAGCGTCGGGACGTAGTCGACCCGCTCCATGTCCTTCGCGCCCCACGGCAGTGACGGCGTCACATCGTTCACCGGGTCATCGCTCAGCCACAACAGCCGTACGGTCGGCCGGTCATGGGCGTACACCCAGTTCATCGCCGCGACCTCGCCGGGCCGGGTGCGCTCGAAGGGCTCGTTGCCCCACCGGGCCACCAGGAAGCCGCCCATCAGCAGCAGCCCGGCGAGCAGCGCGGCCCCGAGGGCGAGGACCGGCCGCCGTGAACCCGTGGGGCGGGGGAAGAGGGCGAGGGCGCCGAGCAGGGCCGCGCCCGGCACCGCGAACATGAAGACGCGCAGCGCCATCTCACCGCCGTACGACTGCATGCCGAAGCCCAGGAACGGCACGAAGGTGAGGACCGGCAGGGACCGTTCGCGGTACCGGTGCAGGCGCCGGCGCCACCAGCCCCAGCAGGCCAGGGCCAGGACGGCACCGGCCAGCAGGACCCGGGTGNNCGGTCCACTTCGCCCGCCAGTCCGCGCGCACCGACCGGACCAGCAGCAACATCGGTGCCAGATAGGCGAGTTGGATCGCCGTCGGCCACCAGCGGATGACGTCCGTGAAGTCGGTGACCCCGCAGGCCCGGCCGACGAACGCGGCCACCGCGAAGAAACCCGGCCAGCTCCAGCGGGCGTCCAGATCCGGGACGGCCGACCCGGTGCGGTCGATGTAGTCCAGGAAGCCCAGGTGCTGCCAGGCCGTCGCGAACCGCGGCTCGGACTCGATCACGGCCGGCAGCGCGTGCAGCGACACGACCGTGACGAGCAGTGTCACCAGCAACAGGGCCCGGTGCTCCCGGCGTTGCCACAGCAGCCCGGCGAACACCACGACCAGCAGCGCCGCGCCGAGGAGCGTGGGCCACGGCAGCACCGAGACCAGACCCAGGCCGCCCATCCGGTCCAGATCCCCCTCCCCGAGCCGCAGGGCGGGGAGCCAGTAGAGGAGGAGGGCGGCGATCAGGAGGGAGGTGAGGAGGAGGGTGGAGCGCAGGTGG
>NZ_MUNF01000242.1:168-17783 GCF_002154555.1 Streptomyces murinus | reverse complement strand
GGACCGCCCCTCCCCGACCGGCACGAGCCCGGGCTCGCACCCGCGCCCGTGCTCGTGCCGGTCGGGGAGGGGCGGTCCGGCGTGCTCGGGACGGGGCCGTTGTCGGCCTGCGCGGGACCGGGTCCGGAGCCGGTGGCGCCCGACGGGGAGCCGGCGGTGCCCGGAGAAGTCGTCCCCCCGCCCTTCGGCCCGTCCAGCGGGACCATCGTCACCGATCCCGTGGGGCTCGCGTCGACCGGGCCCGAGTGTCCCGCGCCGCCCACCGCCACATAGCCGCCCCCGCCGCCCGAGCCGGCGCACGCCCCGAGGGCCGCGCCCAGGCACACGACGGCCGCCGAGGCTCCCGCGAGGGCGCGCCGGCGGCCGGGTGACCATGTCGTCGAACGAAGCGTCCCGTGACGAAGCATCCGGCCATGGTGACTGACGCTCCGTCAGAGGGGAACCCTCAGTCCGAGATCAGACCCTCGCGCAGCTGGGACAGGGTCCGGGTGAGCAGCCGGGAGACATGCATCTGGGAGATGCCGACCTCCTCGCCGATCTGCGACTGCGTCATGTTGGCGAAGAAGCGCAGCATGATGATCCGCCGCTCCCGGGGCGGGAGTTTGGCCAGCAGCGGCTTGAGGGACTCGCGGTACTCCACGCCTTCGAGGGCGGTGTCCTCGTAGCCCAGCCGGTCGGCCAGGGAGCCCTCGCCGCCGTCGTCCTCCGGAGCCGGGGAGTCCAGCGAGGAGGCGGTGTACGCGTTGCCGACCGCGAGGCCGTCGACCACGTCCTCCTCGGAGACACCGAGGACGGCGGCCAGTTCGGTCACCGTGGGGGAGCGGTCCAGCTTCTGCGACAGCTCGTCGCTGGCCTTGGTGAGGGCCAGGCGCAGCTCCTGGAGGCGGCGCGGCACCCGCACCGACCAGGAGGTGTCGCGGAAGAAGCGCTTGATCTCGCCGACCACCGTCGGCATCGCGAACGTCGGGAACTCCACGCCCCGTTCGCAGTCGAAGCGGTCGATCGCCTTGATCAGGCCGATGGTGCCGACCTGGACGATGTCCTCCATCGGCTCGTTGCGCGAGCGGAAACGTGCCGCCGCGTAGCGGACCAGCGGCAGGTTCAGCTCGATCAGGGTGTCCCGGACGTAGGCGCGCTCGGGGCTGTTCTCGTCCAGCGCGGCCAGGCGCAGGAACAGGGAGCGGGACAGGGTGCGGGTGTCGATGGCCTCGCCCGTCGGCGGGGTGGCCGGGGCAGGCACGGCGTCGAGGGTCGTGACGACCTCGATGCCGTCGAGGACGTCGAGTGCGTCGAGCTCCTTGGGCGCCGCCTCGCTCTTCGCGGGCGTCAGCACTTTCGAGCTGCCCTGTTCTGCGGACATGCCACCCCCTTCGGGTCGCGGGACGGTCGCGGCCGCGCCGTCGGTCGAGCAACGCAGCCTTCACCTGAATACCGGTGCCGAGGCCCCGGCAAACGCGTCTTCCGCAGAATGTCACATGTCGGCAACGCGCTGTAGAGACATGTCGACACGGAAGATCCGAATCACCGCTGGATAAAAGGGGTCTGACGGGCTTTCGGGTCCTCAACTCCGGAAACAGCCCTGGTGAGCGAATCGCTCGCGGCGGTGAGCGCTCGATCGGGTTTGCGATGCAGAGCTGTTCGGGTGTGTGCTTCGGTGCGCCCACTGTGCGACCACCGACTTGCCCGGTATGCGCCCGGGGCTCTGTTATACGCCGGACCGCTTGTGGGGCGGCCGTGACCACGGCCCGGTTGCGGTCACCGGTTAGGCGTCGATGCGGTTCGCCGAGCGCAGCCGCTGGAAGCTGCGGGCGAGCAGGCGCGAGACATGCATCTGGGAGACGCCGAGTTCCGCGCTGATCTGCGACTGGGTGAGGTTGCTGTAGTAGCGCAGCAGCAGGATCCGCTGTTCGCGCTCGGGGAGTTGGACCAGGAGGTGGCGGACCAGGTCGCGGTGCTCCACGCCGTCCAGGGCCGGGTCCTCGTAGCCGATGCGGTCCAGCAGCCCGGGCATCCCGTCGCCCTCCTGCGCGGCCTCCAGGGAGGTGGCGTGGTACGAGCGGCCCGCCTCGATGCAGCTGAGCACCTCCTCCTCGCTGATCCGCAGCCGCTCGGCGATCTCGGCGGTGGAGGGGGAGCGGCCGTGCAGTGTGGTCAGGTCCTCGGTGGCGCTGTTGACCTGCACCCACAGCTCGTGCAGCCGGCGCGGTACGTGCACGGTGCGGACGTTGTCCCGGAAGTACCGCTTGATCTCGCCCACGACGGTCGGCATGGCGAAGGTCGGGAACTGCACGCCCCGCTCCGGGTCGAAGCGGTCGATGGCGTTGATCAGACCGATGGTGCCGACCTGGATCACGTCCTCCATGGGCTCGTTGCGGGAGCGGAAGCGGGCGGCGGCGTAGCGCACGAGCGGGAGGTTCGCCTCGATCAGCGCGCCCCGCACGCGGTTGTGCTCCGGAGTGCCGGGCGCGAGCTCCTTCAGCTCGGCGAAGAGCACCTGGGTCAGGGCCCGGGTGTCCGCGCCGCGGCGTTTCCCTGGGGGCACAGAGGCGGGGACGGGGGCCTCCTCCTGGGGCGGCGCAGTACTGGCCGGCACGGTCAACGCCACCTCTTCGGTCAATCATCCGTCAAAAGCGGTCATAGCATCACAAGACATGTGCACTGTGTGCAAGCACCGGATAACGCCGTGTTGTGTTCAAACATTGACAAGTTGAGGCGTGGAACGCACGAAAGCCCCCCGCCTGCACGGCGGGAGGCTCAGGAAAAGCTGGGCGGGAAGGGGGTCTAGAACTCGTAGTCCGCGATCACCCACGTGGCGAATTCACGCCACAGGGCGACGCCCGCCTGGTGGGCCGGGTGCTCCAGATAGCGCTGGAGGGCACCGGTGTCCTCGACCGCCGAGTTGATCGCGAAGTCGTAGGCGATCGGCCGGTCGGTGATGTTCCAGGCGCACTCCCAGGAACGCAGTTCCTCGATCTGCTCCGGCAGCGCCCGGAAGGCCGCCACGCCCGCCACGACCCGCGGATCGTCGCGCTCGACGCCCTCGTTGAGCTTGAACAGGACCAGGTGGCGGATCATGCGGAGTACCTCAGTTCTTTCCTCCGTTGGCGGCCCAGGTCATGAAGTCCCCGATGGCCCTGGCCGCGTCCGATATGCCCTCGAAGCCTATCTGGACATAGCTGGCCGCCTTGGCCGGGTCCGTGATGATCACGTACAGCACGAAGACCACGAGCGCGTACAGAACGATCTTCTTGGCGTTCACCGCCACCGCGGCCCTCCCGTGTGTCCATGGCCCGATGGGCCCCTGCCTGCCGGCGGCGAGTGTAACGTTCACCCCTTTATCGGGGACCAACGGCCCGCCGCGCAAGGCGATTTGGGCGTATGCGGAAAGGGCCCCGTCTTGCGACGGGGCCCTTTCGGAAGCGGTAGCGGAGGGATTTGAACCCTCGGTGACTTGCGCCACACTCGCTTTCGAGGCGAGCTCCTTCGGCCGCTCGGACACGCTACCGAGGGAGACCTTACAGCACGGTGGGGCGTGGTTCGAAATCGGTATTCAGCGACCCCGGAAAAACTCCGTGAGCAGGGCTGCGCACTCCCCCGCGAGGACGCCCTCGACGACCTCCGGGCGGTGGTTGAGCCGCCGGTCGCGCAGCACGTCCCACAGCGAGCCCGCGGCGCCCGCCTTGTCGTCCCGGGCGCCGTAGACCACCCGGTCCACCCGGGACTGCACCAGCGCGCCCGCGCACATGGTGCAGGGCTCCAGGGTGACCACGAGCGTGCAGCCGGTCAGCCGCCACTCGCCGAGGCGCGCGGCGGCCCGCCGGATGGCCAGGACCTCGGCGTGGGCCGTGGGATCGCCGGTGGCCTCGCGCTCGTTGTGCCCGGTGGCGAGCACCGTCGTACCGTCCGGGGACAGGACGACGGCGCCGACGGGGACGTCCCCGCCCCGGACGGCGGCCTCGGCCTCGGCCAGGGCGAGCCGCATCGCGTCCCGCCAGGGGTCGCGCACCGGGTCCGGCGCCGCACGGGTGTCACCCACCGGTCGTCCCGCGGTCAGCGGACGGTCTCCAGCACCTCCGAGGCGCCCAGGGCCTCGGCGATGGAACCGAGCGCGTCCTCGGCGTCCAGGGTGCGCAGTTCCTTCTCGCTGATGCCCAGGTCGTCGAGGATCTCGCTGTCGCCGACCGGGCTGTGCGGCACCGCGTCGCCGGTGCCGCCCTCCTCGTCCCCGTCGTCGTCATCGGCCTCGGACTCGCCGTCCTCGGTGCCGTCGAGGTCGAGTTCGTCCAGGTCGGGGCCGTCGGCGGCGCCGGGCTCCCGGCCCAGCAGCTCATCGGTGAGCAGCAGCTCCCCGTAGGCGCTGCGGGCGGCGGCGGCCGCGTCCGAGACGTAGATGCGGGGGTCTTCCTCCCCGTCCACGCGGACGACGCCGAACCACGCGTCCTCCTGCTCGATCAGGACGAGCACCGTGTCCTCCTCGGGAGAGGATTCACGGGCCAGGTCGGCCAGATCCGACAGGGTCTCCACATCGTCGAGCTCTGTGTCGCTCGCTTTCCACCCGTCTTCGGTGCGCGCGAGCAGTGCGGCGAAGTACACCGTGACTCTCCCACTGGTCATAGGCGTGCCGGTTGGGGGTCCCCCCGGCGGAGGTTCTTGGGCGGAGAGAGCTGGGCTCCGAGCCCCACCCACTCGGAATCGTGGCAGAAACAAGGCGTTCAGGGGACGTCTTCGGCTCCCTGTGTCTGGCGGTTTCGAGCGTGAATCGTCACAGAGTCACCAGCGCTCTCATTGCGGCCACCTGCGGATCGTACGCGGCTTTGCGAGACGCTCACGCACGCCCACCTCGGAAACTCCGGCCCGGCCGGCGATCTTCCTCACCCGCTTCTTGCCCAGGGGTCCCAGCTCATGGCCCCGGCCTTACCAACGGAAGGTCCGCATCCGCATCGCGTGGCGCAATCGGGCCGCCTTGGCGCGTCGCGGCTGGACCCGCTCGCGCAGGGCACGGGCCTCGGCCAGCTCGCGCAGGAACCGGGCTCTGCGACGGCGCCGTTCGGCCTCGGTCTCGGGCCCCGTGGCCCTGGACCCGTACGCGTCGTCGGGAGTATCAGGCAGGTCAGACACGTCACACCACCCCAGTCCGTCCCTGTCACCTTCCCCCGGACGGCCGGTTTGACGCCAGCGCGGACCGGTCCGGGGCGCGGGTACCGTTATGGGCATGCGCCTCCACGTCGTCGACCACCCCCTGGTCGCTCACAAGCTCACCACGTTGCGCGACCAGCGCACCGACTCCGCGACCTTCCGCCGGCTCGCCGACGAACTGGTCACCCTGCTCGCCTACGAGGCCACGCGGGACGTGCGCACCGAGATCGTCGACGTCGACACGCCGGTCGCCCGCACCACCGGCGTCAAGCTCGCCCGCCCCCGCCCGCTCGTGGTGCCGATCCTGCGTGCCGGTCTCGGCATGCTCGACGGCATGGTCCGGCTGCTGCCGACCGCCGAGGTGGGCTTCCTGGGCATGATCCGCAACGAGGAGACCCTTGAGGCCTCCACGTACGCCACCCGGATGCCGGAGGACCTCTCGGGTCGCCAGGTCTACGTCCTCGACCCGATGCTGGCCACGGGCGGCACCCTGGTCGCCGCCATCCGCGAGCTGATCCGGCGCGGCGCGGACGACGTCACGGCCGTGGTCCTGCTGGCCGCGCCCGAGGGCGTCGAGCTGATGGAGCGCGAACTGGCGGGCACGCCGGTGACGGTGGTGACGGCGGCGGTCGACGACCACCTCAACGAGCACGGCTACATCATCCCGGGCCTGGGCGACGCGGGCGACCGGCTGTACGGCGCGGCGGAGTAGCGGGAGTTTTCCCCGCGCCCCGTGGGGGCGCGGGGAACCGCGCGATCAGCCACGTCGGAACCGCACCCGACGACGAAGCCTCAGCACCCCTTCTTTTCCGGCGAGCCGACGGCAGTCGTCGGCGCGGTCAGGGCGGTCACCGCCTTGTCCGCGTCAGCCTGCTTCACCAGCCCCTTGAACCCGTCCCCGAGGATGAGGTCGAGCGTGGCCCCCTTGCGCCCGTCGGGGCGCTGCTCCGCGCCCGCGACCTGTGCGCCGAGCACCGGCAGGGACGTGTCGACCGCGGACGTCGGCCCGAGGACCACTCCCGCGCCCTTCACCTTCTTGTCGTAGTCCGCACCGGCGTTGCCGACGTCGCCGATCTTGAACCCGCGCTTCTTCAGCTGGTCCGCGGTGTCCTTGGCGAGCCCGGTGCGGGCGGTGGCGTTGAAGACGTTCACGGTGATGCGGCCGGGCGGGGGCAGCACCTTCCCGCCGTGCGCGGTCGCGGCCTGCGCCGCGTCGGTCTTGCCCTTGGCCGGGCAGCGCTTCGCGGCGTCGGCGGTCGATCCGCCCCCGCTGAAGACGTCGATGAGCTCCAGCGTGCCCCAGCCGAGCAGACCGAGTGTGCACACGGAGGCCAGTACGGCCGCGACCAGCCGGCCTCGCCGCCGGGGCCGGCGCATCCGGGGGTACTTCGTCCCCGTGATCCGGTATTTGCCGCCCATGCCGGGGGGAGTCAGCATGCTCATGAACGCAGCGTAGTGCGCCGGGGCGGGGATGCCTATTAGATGATCAGTCGAGGGCGCTCAGTGGAACCCGAAAGGGTCAATCGGCGCCCGCCACAGGGCCGATCGGCGCAGCGGCGAGGCTCGGCCGAACGGTCCGGTCAGCCGAGTTCGAGCACCCGCGCGTGCAGCACCTGGCGCTGCTGGAGCGCCGCGCGCACCGCGCGGTGCAGGCCGTCCTCCAGGTAGAGATCGCCCTGCCACTTCACGACGTGCGCGAAGAGGTCGCCGTAGAACGTCGAGTCCTCCGCGAGCAGGGTTTCCAGGTCCAGCTGCTGCTTGGTCGTCACGAGCTGATCGAGGCGGACCGGGCGCGGCGCGACGTCCGCCCACTGCCGGGTGCTTTCCCGGCCGTGATCGGGGTACGGCCGGCCGTTTCCGATGCGCTTGAAGATCACACGGAAAGCCTACCGGCCCAGACGTTCCGGGCGCAGCCATGGCGCCGGAGTGCGACGCTTGAAAAGGTTCCACAAAAGGAACAAAAGCCGTCGATCGGCGACGGGGGCCGTGGCGAAGGAACAGGGGACCGGATGAGCGACCGCGACGCAGCGCCCGGCGCGGACCCCGGAGCGGACCGCGACATGGGCCCCGGTGCGGACCGCGACACGGGCCCCGGCGCGGACCCCCGGGGCCCCGGCGGGCTCCCCGACCCGGCCCGGCGGATCGCCGCCGGATACGCCTTCTCCGGACCCGCCCTCGACCTCGGCGCCCTGCTGTGGGACGGCGGCTGCCACGCGGACGCCCCGATCCGCGTCCCGCTGCCCATGCTCAACCGGCACGGCCTGGTCGCGGGCGCCACCGGCACCGGCAAGACCAAGACCCTCCAGCTGATCGCCGAACAGCTGTCGGCGCAGGGGGTGCCGGTGTTCCTCGCGGACATCAAGGGCGACCTGTCCGGCATCGCGCGCCCCGGCCAGGAGAACGACCGGGTACGGCAGCGGGCCGGTGAGGTCGGCCAGAGCTGGACCCCGGCCGGGTTCCCGGCGGAGTTCTACGCGCTCGGCGGTCTCGGCCACGGCATCCCGGTGCGCGCCACGGTCACGAGTTTCGGGCCGGTGCTGCTGTCCAAGGTGCTGGGGCTCAACCAGACCCAGGAGCAGTCCCTCGGCCTGATCTTCCACTACGCCGACACCAAGGGCCTGGAGCTGATCGACCTCAAGGACCTCAGGGCGGTCGTCGCCTTCCTCACCTCCGACGAGGGCAGACCCGAGCTGAAGGGCATCGGCGGGCTCTCCACGGCCACCGCCGGGGTGATCCTGCGCTCCCTGACCGCCTTCGAGGCGCAGGGCATGGCGGACTTCTTCGGGGAGCCGGAGTTCGACACGGCCGGCTTCCTGCGGACGGCGGACGACGGCCGGGGCATCGTCTCCGTCCTCGAACTCCCCGCCGTACAGGACCGACCGCAGCTCTTCTCCACCTTCCTGATGTGGCTGCTGGCCGACCTCTTCCACGACCTGCCCGAGATCGGCGACGCCGACAAGCCGAAGCTGGTGTTCTTCTTCGACGAGGCGCATCTGCTGTTCAACGGCGCGTCCAAGGCGTTCCTGGACTCGATCACCCAGACCGTGCGGCTGATCCGCTCCAAGGGCGTCGGGGTCTTCTTCGTCACCCAGACCCCGAAGGACGTGCCCGCCGACGTCCTCGGCCAGCTCGGCAACCGCGTCCAGCACGCGCTGCGGGCCTTCACACCGGACGACCAGAAGGCACTGCGGGCGACCGTGCGGACCTTCCCGAGATCGGCGTACGACCTGGAGGAACTGCTCACCGGCCTGGGCACCGGCGAGGCGGTGGTGACCGTGCTCAGCGAGAACGGCGCCCCCACCCCCGTCGCCGCCACCCGGCTGCGCGCACCCGAGTCCCTGATGGGTCCGCTGGATCCGGCCGAACTGGACGACGCGGTACGGAACTCGCCGCTCCACGGCCGTTATGCACAGGCTGTGGACCGCGAGTCGGCGTACGAGAGGCTGACCGCCGCGCCGGTGGCGGCGCCGCCCGAGGCCCCGCGCGAGCGCCCGGCGAAGGAGGAGCCCACGCTGGTCGAACAGGTCGTCGGCAGCGGGATGTTCAAGTCCCTGGCCCGCTCGGTCGGCACCCAGCTGGGCCGCGAGATCACCCGCTCCCTGTTCGGGACCGCGCGCCGCAGACGGTGAACGACCGGTCGCGGGACCGGGGGCGGTGAGCGCAACCATCGGACCGGGGCGGTGAGCGCCCCCGGTCCCGTGGTCCGGCCGGGTTCAGACGGTCCGCGGCACCTGCTTCGCCCGGTGGCGGATGCGGAACGCGGTGATGATCTCGGTGACGCCCACGACGACCAGCCAGATGCCGCCGACGAGGGTCAGCACGGCCACCGAACGGAAGGGCGAGTCGATCAGCACGATCCCGGCGACGAAGGTCAGCACGCCGAGCACGATCTGCCAGCCGCGCGCGGGCATCCGGGGGTCGGAGATCGCGGCCATGGTGTGGGTGACCCCCCGGATCAGCCAGCCGATGCCGATCCACAGGGCGAGCAGCAGGATCGACTGCATGGGCCCGCGGAAGCAGAGCAGGCCGAGCAGGATCGACAGCGCGCCGCTGATGAACGCCAGTACCCGCAGCGAGGTCGCCTGGTGCGTGCCGAACGCCGCGATCAGTTGGAACACGCCGCTGACCAGTAGGTAGAGCCCGAAGAGGACGCCGGCCACGACCAGGGAGTGGCCCGGCCACACCAGGACCAGGATGCCCAGGATCAGCGAGGCGATCCCGGTGACCAGGACCACCTGCCAGGCGGCCTTGGCCAGGGCGTGCAGCGGCCCCTCGACCGGCGGTTCGGCCTCATGGCGCTCATGGCGCGCCTGCGGTTCGTGCGGGGCGCCCGGCGGGTGTCCGCCGTGGACGCGCTGGTCGTCGTACTCACGGCCCCGTTCCGGTCCGTACTGCGATGCCTCGGTCATGTTCCATGCTCGGAACGGCTCCGGGCGGTCCGCCACCCGGGTGGGCCACCAGGTGTACCCGGGGGCTGCCGCGGGGTCTGTTCCCGGGGCTACCCGCGGGCCGCTTTCGCCGCCTTGGCCGCGGCCTTCATCTCCTGCTTGTGGGCGCGCACCCTGGTGAGCGAGTCCGGTCCGGTGATATCGGCGACGGACCGGTAGGACTCCGGTTCGCCGTAGGCGCCGGCCGCCTCGCGCCAGCCCGCGGGCGTGACCCCGAGCTGCTTGCCCAGCAGCGCGAGGAAGATCTGCGCCTTCTGCCGGCCGAACCCCGGCAGGTCCTCCAGGCGTCTCAGCAGCTCGGCGCCGCTGCCGACGCCCCGCCAGACGGCCTCGGCGTCCCCGTCGTAGTGCTCGACCAGGTACTGGCACAGCTGCTGGACGCGCTTGGCCATGGCGCCCGGGTAGCGGTGCACGGCGGGCTTCTCGGAGAGCAGCGCGGCGAACGCCTCCGGGTCCCGCGCGGCGATCTCGTGCGCGTCCAGGTCCTCGGCTCCGAGCCGGTCGGCGATGGTCCGGGGCCCCTTGAACGCCCACTCCATCGGGACCTGCTGGTCCAGCAGCATCCCGGTGAGCGCGGCGAGGGGCGAGCGCCCGAGCAGCGCGTCGGCCGCCGGGTCCTGGGCGAGGTGCAGGGTGACGTCCATGGGTCGATGATCCCGCGTCGCGGGTGATCGCGCGTCGCGTACGATTCCCCCCGTTGGAAATTAGGCAAGGCTAACCTAAGATTTGGAGGGCTCGGGGTGACCAGCGAGACCTACCGCGACGCCTTCGGCATCCCCCATCTGCGCGCGGCGGACATCCACGCGCTGGCCCGCGCCCAGGGCCGGGTCACCGCGCTCGACCGGGCCTGGCAGCTGGAGGTCGAACGGCACCGCGCCCAGGGCACGTCCGCGTCCTTCCTCGGCCCCGGTGAGGTCCCCTGGGACGTCCTCGCCCGCCGGTCGCGCCTGGCCGACACCGCCCGCCGCTGCTTCGCCGCGCTGGAACGCCGGGACCCGGAGACGGCACGCTGGGTACGGTCGTACGCCGACGGCGTCAACGAGGGACTGCCGGCCGGCGCCCGCCGCGCCCCGGAGTTCGCCCGCACCGTGCTCACCCCGGGCCGCTGGGAGCCCTGGACCCCGCTCGCCGTCTGGCTCTCCACCCACCTCCTCTTCGCGGGTTTCCCGGCCAAGCTCTGGCGCGAGCAGGCGATCCGGCACCTGGGCCCGGACGCGGTGGGCCTGTTCGCCACCGACGGCCCCGGCACCGCGGGCAGCAACGGCTGGCTGCTCTCCGGCGCCCGCACCGCCACCGGCCTGCCGCTGCTCGCCGGCGACCCGCACCGCTTCATCGAGGACCCCGGCGTCTACCAGCAGATCCGTCTGGCCTGCCCCGAGTTCGACGCCGTCGGCCTCGCCGTCCCCGGTATCCCCGGCCTGCCGCACTTCGGCCACGCGGGCGCGGTCGCCTGGGGCATCACCAACGCCATGGCCGACTACCAGGACCTCTACCGCGAACGCCTGCGCCGCGCGGGCTCCTCCGTCGAGGCGCTGGGCCCGGACGGGCGCTGGCACCCGGCGCACGCGCACACCGAGACGCTGGAGGTCGCGGGGGAGGCGCCGGTCGAGGTCGAGGTGATCGAGACGGAGCGGGGGCCGGTGATCGCGGGAGGCCCGGAGGCGTCGTACGACCCGGAGGGCGGCGACGGCGGGGCGCTCGCCCTGCGGTACCCGCCCCGCGTCACGGAGGACCTCGGCTTCAGCGCGCTGCTCGGGCTCCTGCGCGCGCGGAACGTCGCCGATGTCGACCGGGCCCTGGACGCCTGGGCCGAGCCGGTGAACGTCGTCCAGGCGGCCGACACCGACGGCGGCACCCTGCACCGGGTCGCCGGGCGCGTCCCGCTGCGCGCCCGCGCCAACCGCCTCCACCCCGTGCCCGCCTGGCGCCCCGGCCACGACTGGCACGGCTGGCACGAGATGCCGTACGCCCCCGTCCCGGACGGCATCGCCGTGATGGCCAACCAGCGCGGCCCGGCCGCCCCGCTCGGCGTGGAGTTCGCCCCGCCGCACCGCGCCGACCGCATCCGCGACCTGCTCGACACCGGTGGCCGCTGGAGCGCCGGGGAGATGGCCGCGATCCACACCGACACCCATCTCGCCTCCGCCGCGCCCCTCCTCGGCCACCTCGCCGCGCTCGACGGCCTCACCCCGGCCGCGACCCGGCTGCGCGAGAGCCTGCTCGCGTGGGACCGCCGCATGGACGCCGACAGCACCGACGCGGCCCGCTACGCGGCGCTGCGCGGCGCGGTCGTACAACTCCTGGCCGCACAACCGGCGTTCGCGCCGCTCACCGAACCTCCGGCGTACCCCGAGGCGCTGCGCCCCTGGCTGGCCCTCGTCCCGCGCATCGGATTCGCCCTCGAACACCTGCTGCGCGCCGAGGAGTTGTACGGCATCGACCGACCGGCCCTCATCCGCAGGGCACTTGAGGCCGTGGCCGCCGAACCCCCCACCGGCACCTGGTCGGACACCCACCGCCTCGCCCCCTGGGGGGCTCTGCCGGACGGCCTGGCCACCCCCGGCCTCGCCGGTGACCACGACTGCGTGCTGTGCACCTCCGCCGTGCCCGGCCTCACCGACCGCGCCGCCCGCGGCCCCGCCGCCCGCTGGGTATGGGACCTCGCCGACCGGGACGCCAGCCGCTGGGTGGTGCCCTTCGGCGCCGACGGCGTCCCCGGGAGCCCGCACCACCACGACCAACTCCCGCTGTGGCTCGGGGGAGAACTCGCCCCCGTCGTCACCGACTGGAACCGGCTCACCCCCGACCGCACCCTGGAGCACCCCGCATGACCACTGACGCGCACCGGACGCCGTACGAACAGCACGTCGACGGCTTCGGCACCGTCCGCATCCGCCCCCTGGACCCCGCCGCCGACGCGGATGTGATCCACGCCTGGGTGAGCGAGGAGCGCGCCGCCTTCTGGGGCATGACCGGCCTCAGCCGCGACCAGGTCGCCGAGATCTACGCCCATATGGCCACCCTGGACACCCACCACGCCCACCTGGTCACCAAGGACGGCGCCCCGGCCGCCCTGTTCCAGACGTACGAGCCCGCCGCGGACCGCGTCGGCGAGTGCTACGAGGTGCGGCCCGGCGACCTCGGCGTGCATGTCCTGCTCGCCCCCGCCGACCCCGCCGGAGCCCGCCCCGGCTGGTCCACCGCGCTGCTCACGGCCTTGACGACGTACGCGCTGACCGCCCTCGGCCGGCGGCGGCTGGTGGTCGACCCGGACGTCCGCAACGCCAAGGCGATCGCCCGCTTCGTCCGCCAGGGCTTCGTGCCCGGCCCCGCCGTCGTGCTGCCCGAGGTGGACCTCCCCGATGTGTACCTGCCCGAGAAGCACGCCCAACTCGCGTTCCTGGAACGCGGGTAGAGCGGGGGTGGCGCGGGGGTAGCCTTCCGGGGGTGACGACTGCGCACGAGCTGATCGCGCACTACGGACTCGAACCGATCCCCCGCGAGGGCGGCCTGTTCCGGCGTACCTGGGAGGGGCCCGAGCGGGCGGACGGCCGCCCCGCCGGCGCCGCCATCGTGGCCCTGCTCACGGCGGACGACTACTCCGCCCTGCACCGCCTGCCCTACGCCGAGATCTGGCACTTCTACCTCGGCGACCCGCTGGACCTGCTGCTCCTCGCCCCCGACGGCACCACCCGCACCGCCGTCCTCGGCCCCGATCTGCGCGCCGGCCAGCAGGTCCAGCTGACCGTCCCGGCCCGCACCTGGATGGGGGCGCGGGTGGCCCCGGGCGGCGACTGGACGCACTTCGGGTGCACGACGGCCCCCGGGTTCACCTACGCGGACTACGAGCACGGGGACGCCGCGGACCTCACGGCGCGTTACCCCGCCGAGGCCGCCCGGATCAGGGGACTGTGCCGCCCATGAGCCTCCTCGACGGACAGACCGCCCTGGTGACCGGCGCGGGCGGCGGCATCGGCCGGGCCCTCGCGCTGCGCTTCGCCGAACAGGGCGCGGCGCTCGCCCTGCACTGCCGTACGGCGACCGCCGCGGCCGGGGAGACCGCCGACCGGATCCGGGCGGCGGGCGGCCGGGCGGTCGTCCTGCGCGCGGACCTGACCGACGAGGACGCCTGCCACCGCCTGGTGCACGACACCCTGGAGTGGTCCGGCGGCCGGCTCACCGCGCTGGTCAACAACGCGGCCGCGCAGCCGGTCCAGCCGCTGCCCCAGATGACCGCCGCCGAGTGGCGCGCGGTGGTCGACACCGACCTGACCAGCGTCTTCGCCTGCACCCAGGCCGCCGCGGCCCATATGCGCGGGCACGGCGGCGGCACCGTCACCCACATCGCCTCCATCGAGGCCGGGCACCCCGCCCCCGGCCACGCCCACTACGGCGCGGCCAAGGCGGCGGTGGTGACGCACGCCCGAGCGGCCGCCCTGGAGTACGGCCCCGACGGCATCCGCGTCAACACGGTCTCCCCTGGCCTGATCGACCGCCCGGGCCTCTCCACCGCCTGGCCGGACGGCGTCCGCCGCTGGCTCGCCGCCGCCCCCACCGGCCGCCTGGGCCGCCCCGAGGACGTCGCCGACGCCTGTGTCTTCCTGGCCTCGCCGCTCGCCTCCTGGATCACCGGGCACGATCTGGTGGTGGACGGCGGTGTGTCGGCGCGGCCTACCTGGTGAGCGCTCCGCCCGGCCGCGCGGTGCCGCCCGCTTCGCCGTTCCTGCTCGCCCGCCACTCCAGGGCCTGGGGCTCCTCGGTGAACTCGATCAGGTGCTGCCCGGCGAACCGGTGCAGCGCGTCGCGGACCTCGACCGGCGTGGCGTAGAAGAACTCCTTGCGGCTGTTGACCTGGTTGACCCGCTGGGACGCGAAGTGCCGGTGCAGTTCCGCCTCCAGGCCGACCGCGTCCTTGCTGAAGATCAGCGCGTGCACGTCGAAACGGAAGGGGACGGCCGCACCGCTCAACTCGTACACCCGCTCAAGGGGTTCGAGCCGGCGGGTCATGCCGATCTTCACGATGCGATCGCCGAAGGCGCCGATGTTCGAGATGACGTACACATAGCCGGTACGGACGTTGGCCGCACGGGACTCGACGTCCTGGAGCGAGTCCTCGATCTCGGCCAGCTTGGCCTCCAGCTCCGCGGCACCGCCCGCGTCCCCGCGCTCGCGCAGCCGCTCCAGTGCCGCCTGGTAGTGGCCGAGTTCCTTGTTCAGCTTCTCGCGCTGCCGGTCCAGCTCCCGCTGCACGGCCGCCTCCTCCCGCTCCCGGGCGCGCGCCTCGCGCTGGGCCTCCTTCTCCTCGTCCTTCTTCTGGAGGTAGTCGGCGGTGAGCTCCAGCTCGCGCACCCGCGCGTTGTGGAACTCGTCGCTGATCCGGATGTGCATGGTGGCGCCCAGCTTGGCGATCGTCTCGCGGCTCTTGTAGAGCCGGTCGACGAGAGAGGTGAGCCGGTACGGCCGCATGGACCGCACCGCGTAGTCGGCCTCGGCGTTGTAGGCGCGCAGCATGAGCTTGGAGAAGTCGCGGACCATCTTCTGGCCCTCGCGCTTGGAGCCGTTGACCGTCCAGTCCGTGGTGGCGTGCACGGCCCGGCCCGCGCGGGTGAGCGACTTGATCTCGTCCCGGAGTGTGTCCAGGCGGCTGCGGTAGGCGATCGCGTCCTGGAGGACATGCCGGTAGGCGTAGATCCCCGCCTCCTGGAGCAGGGCGGTCTCGTCGGCGTTGACGATCCGCGCCTGGAGTTCGGCGAGCCGTCGCTCGGCGGCGGAGACGTCCGCACGCTGCCGGTCGGCGTCCTCGCGCAGCCGGTCGGTCTCCTTGGCCGCTTGGCGCGCGTCGGCGAGGATCTCCTTCGCCGTCGCCCGCGCGTCCTCGACGATCTCCCGGGCCTCGTCACCGGCTTCGGCGACCGCCCGCTCCCGCAGCGCCGCGGCCTCCGCCTCGACCTGCCGTACGAGACCGGCGACGCGCTCGGCGTCCAGCCCCTGCGTCCGCGCGATCCAGGCCCGCAACTCCTCCGCCTCGGAGACGGCCTCCGCCCGACGCCGCCCGAACAACCGGCCCTTGCGCGGCGCGGGGACCGCGGGCGGGGCACCGCCGACAGGGCCGCCGGGGGTGGGCCCGCCGGCAAGGGTGCCGGTGGTGGGACCGGCGACTGGGGCACCGGGTGCGGGGCCGACGGCAGGGGTGCCGGGTGCGGGGCCGACGGCAAGGGTGCCAGGTGCGGGGCCGCCTTCCGGTATCCACAACTGCCAGCCCTCCGGAGCGGCCGGCCACGACGGATCGGGCCGCCAGTCCGCCGGCGGCGTCCACCCCGCGGGCGGCACGGGCCAGCCCGGCGGCGGATTGAAGCGATAAGCGCTCATTCCCACCCCCCAGTGAAATGCGCAGAGCGCGATTCTCCGGGCGATCGGCGACGGGGGCGTCCGCCTGTTCCGCCTTGTGACCTTCTTGTGATCGCACGCGGGCGGTGAGCGCACAACGTCGAAGGGCCCCACTGCGAACAGTGGGGCCCATCGACATCGTGCCCGGTGAGGCACTGGCGGAGGATACGAGATTCGAACTCGTGAGGGGTTGCCCCCAACACGCTTTCCAAGCGTGCGCCCTAGGCCTCTAGGCGAATCCTCCGGTCGGAACATTACATGACCGAGGAGGGTGCTCGCGAACTCGTTCCCGCAGGCCCGGATCGGGTACTCTCTGCGTAGCCCCTCACGCGGCGCTATCTGACTGAACTCCCCCAGGGCCGGAAGGCAGCAAGGGTAGGTCGGCTCTGGCGGGTGCGTGGGGGGCGTCTGCGTTGCCGGGGGCTTTCGGCGGGCCCGGTTGTCAGTGCGCGCCTATAACCTCGTAAGCGTGTCGTCTCTCGCGCTGTACCGCCGCTACCGTCCCGAGACCTTTGCCGAGGTCATCGGGCAGGAGCATGTCACCGACCCGTTGCAGCAGGCGCTGCGCAACAACCGGGTCAATCACGCGTACCTGTTCAGCGGGCCGCGTGGCTGCGGGAAGACCACCAGCGCGCGCATCCTCGCCCGCTGCCTCAACTGCGAGCAGGGCCCCACCCCCACCCCGTGCGGCGAGTGCCAGTCCTGCCAGGACCTCGCGCGCAACGGACCGGGTTCGATCGACGTCATCGAGATCGACGCCGCCTCCCACGGTGGCGTGGACGACGCCCGTGAACTGCGCGAGAAGGCCTTCTTCGGCCCCGCGGGCAGCCGGTACAAGATCTACATCATCGACGAGGCCCACATGGTCACGTCGGCCGGCTTCAACGCCCTGCTGAAGGTCGTCGAGGAGCCGCCCGAGCACCTCAAGTTCATCTTCGCCACGACCGAGCCCGAGAAGGTCATCGGCACCATCCGCTCGCGGACCCACCACTACCCGTTCCGGCTGGTGCCGCCCGGCACCCTGCGGGACTACCTCGGTGAGGTGTGCCAGAAGGAGGACATCCCCGTCGAGGACGGTGTGCTGCCCCTGGTGGTGCGCGCGGGCGCCGGATCCGTCCGTGACTCCATGTCGGTCATGGACCAACTCCTCGCCGGCGCGGGCGCGGACGGTGTGACGTACACCATGGCCACCGCCCTCCTCGGCTACACCGACGGCTCCCTCCTCGACTCCGTGGTCGAGGCCTTCGCCACCGGTGACGGCGCGGCCGCCTTCGAGGTCGTCGACCGCATCATCGAGGGCGGCAACGACCCGCGCCGCTTCGTCGCCGACCTGCTCGAACGCCTCCGCGACCTGGTGATCCTCGCCGCCGTGCCGGACGCCGTCGACAAGGGACTCATCGACGCCCCCGCCGACGTCCTGGAGCGCATGCAGGCCCAGGCGTCCACCTTCGGCGCGGCCGAACTGAGCCGCGCCGCCGACCTGGTCAACCAGGGCCTCACCGAGATGCGCGGCGCCACCTCGCCCCGCCTCCAGCTCGAACTCATCTGCGCCCGCGTCCTGCTCCCCGCCGCCTACGGCGACGAGCGTTCCCTCATGGCCCGCCTCGACCGCGTCGAGCGCGGCGTCAACTTCAGCGCGGGCGC
>NZ_MUNF01000242.1:0-124 GCF_002154555.1 Streptomyces murinus | reverse complement strand
CGGCGGCGGCCCGGGCGGCGGTGCGGGGGGTTCCGGGCGGAGCGGCTCCTGGCAACGGTCCCGGCGCCGGCCCCGGTCCGGTTCCGGGTGCCGGTGGTGTGCCTGGCGTCGGTGGCGTCGGTGG
>NZ_MUNF01000241.1 GCF_002154555.1 Streptomyces murinus | reverse complement strand
CAAAGACCGTTGCAGTACTAGATCAAAAGAGTCCCCCTGAACAGCAGCTATGCGGGCTCTCTGCAAGGTCTCTGCCTGGGGATTGGAGCAGTCCGTCTCCACGCGTTTCTGGCTGCCCCTGGCCGCTGCTGGGCATGCGTTGGTCAGGCGCTGACAGCCAGCGCTGACCGCGGAAACGCAGCGCGTCGGCGCCCGGCTCATACCGGCAGGAAGCGAACTCAGGCTGGGCACTGAGCCGGGGGGGTGCCGAGATGCTCAGCCTGTACGGCGAGGGCGGTGGCATTTCTGGCGCCGGGGCCGCGCGGGCCGTGCTGCTGGCCGGTGAACAGGACGAGCAGGCGCTCGCCGCGGCCCGGCTCCCAGCCGGACCACCTCCGACTGCACGGAGAGCACCCTCACCTGATGGTGAGGGCCTTCTGCTTTGCCCACTGCGCCTGGCAGGCGTCAACCGGCCGGCTGAGAGGCCGCTCGATCCGGTGGTCTGCGGACCGATCTCCGCCGCGGTGGTGCCGGCGTGTCCACACTCACGCTCGTGACCGACGAGAACCCGCCCGACTTCGCCTCCGAGGATCCCCCAGCCGAGGTCGGCCGGGTCCGGTTCCCGTTCGTGCGGTGGGTCCTCGCCCCGCGTACGACGTGGCAGGCGCGCTGCCTGGCCGCCGACTTCGGCGAGGGGATGGACGCGAAGACCGCGTGGGCGATGGCCCGCCTGGTGCGCCACCCAGACGAGCACGGCTACGCCATGGCCCACCTGGATGACGAACGCCGCGCCACCGAATGAGAGCTCAGCCTCCGTTCAGTTGCTGGCCTCCGGCACGCTCGGCTCGGGCAGCTGCTCGCCGTCCAGGGAGTGCACGGCGCGGCCGCGCTCGTTCAGGTACAGGGCGTGTCCGAGGAAGTACATGGCGACGATGCCGGCGCCGATGAACGTGCCCCAGCCCAGGGCCAGCATGACGGTGTTGGAGTTGGTCCGCCGGGCGCTGTAGGTCACGCCCTGTCCGGTCGTGAACAGTCAGGGGAGCCACGTCGTCCGGCCGAAGCCCGGGTCTGCGTCCAGCTGCCGTTCCGGCGCCAGGCCAGCAGCGGGACGGACGCGAAGCCGATGCCGGCCAGGCAGTACATGAAGGCGAAGAAGTCGTTGGCGATGAACTGGTGGCCGTTGCTGATCCCGAGGTAGGCGACCCCGGGCAGGAAGAGCGCGGCCGGCACCCCGAACCTCAGCGCCTCGTTACGGTCTCGAACCTTCGCCATGCTCTCCCTCTGTTGCTGTCGGCGTCTTCGTGGGCACCGTACCGGCCGCGCCCAGCCGGGTCCGCCGACCAGCAGCAGCGGCGGAGGGCCGGCTCTCGCGGCGGGCGTATCGGCTGCGGTCGATCACAGGCACTAGGTTCCTGAACAAGTTGTGCGGCGGCTTGAAGTCGTCGAGGCTGGTGGCGGTACCGCTGGAACATGGCAGTGCCGCCGCCCCTTTCACCGAGGCAGCGGCACCGTCAGGCCTTGAAGTGCGTCAGCTGACCATGCGCCAGTGCGTGACGGACACGGCGCCCTCGTCCGCCCCGATGTGGGTGTACATGGCGAGGTGGTCCGGCTTCATGTAGGTGTCCTTCTTCTCCTCGAAGAAGGACTCGTCGTACCATGCGACGCCGAAGGCCACGGTGCCACCGGACTTCCTGGTGTCACGCTCGATCCAGGTGCGCTGCCAGTCGTACTTGCGGTCCGACTGGGCCGCGAGGCGCTCGTCGGAGGCTTGGAGAGCGGCGAGACACCTTTCCAGAGCCTCGTCGGAGGAGACGACGATCTCAACCCGTGATTCGGCGATGATGTTCCGATCGCCCCGGCGCTCGGACTCACCGAGAAGTACCAGTTCGCGGGTGACGTGCTTGTCCGGAAGGGTCGTACTGCTCATGCGGTTCCCTTTCGTTGGCCGTCGATCGAGGCGCATCGGAAGTACTCCGGTAGGCCGGCCCGATGCCGGAGGTGGAACGTATATGTCCGGTGTCATCCGGTCAACGTCGCCTGTCATATTCCAGTCAGTCAGCCACCGCCGTCCGTCTGGGCCATTACCTCGGCTGAATCTCCTTGCCCGTCCACGACTTTGGAGCTCACCAGCGAGGGCGCCGCGGCCAAGGTCACCAGCAGTGTGCCGGCTCCCGCCAGTTGGAGTGCGCCGGCTCCGCCCAGCAGGCCGGCCATCGGGCCTCCCAGCGCCGTGCCCGCAAGATTGGCGCCGTTGAGCACGGCACCTGATGACGCAAAAGCGCGGCCTCGTACCTCGGACGGAACGCGATGGTGGATGAGGTTACGAATGGCCAGGCCCTGCAACGAGTTGGCGATGCCCGTCAGGATGAAGGCCACCATGGCGGCTGCGAACAGCGGCACGCTGGCGCTGATGAACAAGGCCACCCCCATGAGCGCGCCCGCTCCGGCGAGAACGCGGGGCTGCCAAATCAGGGGGACCCGCGGGGCCAGAAAGAGCGACGAAAGCAGCATGCCAACGGTGTGAGCCGTCACCAGCCATCCGTAGCCGGCGTCCGAAGCGTGCAGATCATCACGGATGAAGAACACTCGGGCCACACTCAGAATGGCGGTGAAGAGGATCGCGCATGCCAACGCACTGATCGCCGTCCGCAGCAGCCGGTCGCCGGAGAGGGCACCAATGCCTTGGCGAACCTGGGACAGCCATCCCGTGCCCCCGCCTGAGGACGGCACGCGTTCACGTCGGACGGGAAGAACCAGGAAGGCCAGGGTCATCAGGGCGAAGGTGACGGTATTGATGAGCAGGACGACGCGGCCGTTCGCCGCCGCGACGAGCACGCCGGCCAATGCCGGGCCGAGGACGTTGCCCGCCGTACGGAACGCCTCCAGCCGGGCATACCCGTGGGACGTCTGCCCGGCTCGAACCATCTGCGGCACCAGCAACTGCAAGGCGGGGGAGACCAGGGAGAGACCGGCCCCCAGCAACACCAGCAAGCCGATCACCGCCGCAACGTTCTCGACCACCACCAGCCCTGCTGCGACAAGGGCCTGCAACGCCGTGACGATCACGATCAGACGACGGCTCTCCATCCGGTCCACCAAGGGCGCGGCAAGAGGGCCCACGATCACAACAGGTACAACGCTCGCGATCACGAGTGCCGAGATCACCGCCGCGGACTGCCCTTGGTCATGAAGACGAAGGGTCAGGGACACGATCGCCATCTGGTCCCCCATCGATGACAACCCGTATGAGGCAGCCACCACCAGCAAAGCCGCGTTTCGGTGTCGAAGCATCCGCAGATACTGCCACCGCCACAGCGGGCTCAGGCTTCCCACAAGATGGATCAAGCCAGCCCCACGGCCCGCTGGCCGACAGCATGATGAACGCCCGGGTCAGCCCCCCCCGCCGGGGGAGTCGGTGGAGCGACCGGCATCACACAACGCGCGCCCTCCATGCCTGTCTCTCCTTGCGCTGACGGAGCGCGGCCCCCGCCTCATGAAGGCGGGCCGCAGCGGACCGGCGTGTACACCGCGCACTTCCCCGGCTTGAACAAGCCTGCCCCGCGGCCGACGCCGACTGTGCCGTACCCGATCCCCTGGAAACGCAGTCGGTAGGCGCGGACCTGGCCGCGCAGTCATGGCCCGGGGCGGGCGGCCGCGGGCCGGCCCCGATGATGTGGCGCCCGGCGGC
Organism: Streptomyces murinus; assembly: GCF_002154555.1. Classification (GTDB taxonomy): domain Bacteria; phylum Actinomycetota; class Actinomycetes; order Streptomycetales; family Streptomycetaceae; genus Streptomyces; species Streptomyces murinus. The sequence continues at coordinate 2,657 of NZ_MUNF01000241.1, read as the reverse complement.
CGTTGTGCGCCCTGCCCTGGCCGGGTCCGGGACGTCGTCCTGGACGATGCACCGGCCCCGATCGCAGGGCGTCCTGGTCGGCGACTAGCGAACGAGATCTCCCCTACGCAGAACGTAGTGCCGCTCCACCCTGCCGACTGGGCCGACAAGGGTGTCTTCACCGACTAGCTGCCAAAACGTCCAGAACGTGCCGCCACCATGATGCTCGCCGCGGCAGGAGCAGGTGCAGTCATCGCGCTCTGCCTGTTGGCAATTTCGGTCGCATCGTTCTGTGGTGGAGAACTCCAGATAGACGTCAGCCTCTCCGAAACGCCTGGCGAGTGACTCGGTGAGCAGTTGGAGGTGCGGCTTAGCGATCTCCCAGCGGTTGGGCACCACCGTGTTGTTCCAGTCTGGGCGGATGCGATCGCCCAGTGCGTCGTGAAGCCAAGCCCGGTTGCCGACCTTGTAGGGCATCCACATCCAGAGACGTATCTCGCCTTAGCCGCGACGTACCCAGGGGCGTTTCACAGTCCGATTTCCTCCGGTGCGGCGTCAGTCCACTTATCAGCCTCGCGAATGTATCCCCAGTAGGCGGGGCTGTTCGCGGCATGGCCAGATTGGGCGCGGATCTTCTTCTGGCGCTTTACGGCCCGGCGGCTGACGGTGATGAAGCCAGCGTGCATCGAGTGCCGGTGAGGCGGACGGAGGGGCCTGCGTGATCGCGTTGCGCCCGATGATCTCGCGGACGGCTTCCGGGGAGAGTGCGTGGTCGCCGGTCGGCCATGATGTTATCGAGAGCACTCGTCCTGAACTGAACGTGCATCCACGCCCGTTAGCGCAACCTCGCTTGACGGCCTGACTACCTCCAGGCATGAGCAGATACAGCGGGGCGGCGACCATGTGGCTCACCGAGGGAAGCCACTCTGCAGGTAGAAGGTGACTTCTGCGATTTCATTCGGCTTGACAGCTCAGAACTGGACCGTCGACCACCGCGGCCCGTTCCGGATACGCATCGAAGGCAGTAGCACCGCACCCTTCTGACACGAGGAGCGATCGTGATGACGGCGACGTCGACGAGGCGACAAACTCGTGCTGAATCCGCCGAATCGACAGAAGAACACTACGTCGCGCCGATGTGCAAATCTCCCACCAGATGCAACCCGTCCCACGAGAAGGCCCCGGCCACCACTCCGTGGCAATGAAACGGCAAACCCCTCCTAATCCAGGAGGTCAAAAAGCTGCTCTTCGCGCGAGCGGAGGTAAAACCGGTTTCTCACCGTGCTCCGCCGGGGCTGAGACCGCTTGTTGTTCATGGCGGGGCAGTCTCTGTTCGCTGGACGCGAGGCCAGCTGTCACCGAAGCAGGGGTCGCCGTCAAGGGATGACCCGGGCCCGGCGTCAAGGGCAACGGCCGGGGCCGCCACCCCCCACAGGAGAGGCCCCGACCGTCGCTCTGAGGGCCGCTGGGCGACCCGTACTCTCTACAGCGTCGTGGGTGCGTTTTCTGTCACACCCCGGGCGCGTTCTGTCCGCACCCGGTGCTCACCCTGTGCTTACCCGCACCCGGTCACGAGTTAGTTGCATCTTCTACGGACATGGACGGAGCAAGGTTTCAGGCCGTAACGTGCCATTCGCGCCGACCAGAAGACAGGCGTAAAGGGAGTGCGGTGCTGGGGGACGACGCGGAGCTGACCGCCGCGGTGCGTGCGGCACAGGACGGCGACGAGAGCGCGTTCCGTGCGGTGTACCGTGCGGTGCATCCACGGCTGCTCGGGTATGTGCGCACGCTCGTCGGCGATCCCGACGCCGAGGACGTGGCCTCCGAGGCATGGTTGCAGATCGCCCGCGACCTCGACCGGTTCAGCGGGGACGCCGACCGGTTCCGCGGCTGGGCCGCCCGGATCGCCCGCAACCGTGCCCTGGACCACATCCGGATGCGTGGCCGCCGCCCCGCGATCGGCGGCGACGAGACCGAACTGACCGGCCGCGCCGCCGAGTCCGACACCGCGGGCGAGGCCATCGAGGCGCTCTCCACCGGCAGCACCCTCTCCCTCATCGCCCGGCTCCCGCAGGACCAGGCCGAGGCGGTCGTCCTGCGCGTGGTCGTCGGCCTCGACGCCAAGACGGCCGCCGAGACCCTCGGCAAACGCGCCGGCGCCGTCCGCACCGCCGCGCACCGCGGCCTGAAACGGCTCGCCGAACTGCTCGGCGACGACCCGGAGACGGCGGGCGTCCTCGACGCGCTGCCACCCCAGCGGGACCCCGAGCAGACCCCCCGGCCCGGATCGAGGCGAGCGAACCGGCAGGACCCCGAGCGAGAACCGCGTGGACCCGCGGTGACGTCCGCCACTGTGACGCATACGCGCGCGCGGACGCAGAAGGACATGTGATGGCCGACGAGCAGGACAAGTGGCTCAACCCGGAGACGGCGGAACGCCTGTTGGACGGGGAGCCCCTGGAAGCCGTCGACCCCGCCACCCGTGACCAGGCCGAACGCCTCGCCCGGGTGCTCGACGCGCTGTCCGTGCAGGCGGCGCCGGCCGCCATCGAACTCCCCGGTGAGCAGGCCGCACTTGCCGCGTTCCGTAAGGCCCGCGAGGCCGCCGCCGACGAGCGCACGGCCGCGCTCGCCGCGGCCGCTCCCGGCCGTCGGACCGGTGCGGGCGGTGCGGGCGG
>NZ_MUNF01000240.1:2476-2728 GCF_002154555.1 Streptomyces murinus | reverse complement strand
GACAGTGGCTGGGGGCGGCGGGGACGGGACACGGCGGGCAAGGGCCCGAAGCCGCGACTTCGCTTCGCGGCTTCGGGTCCGCTCATGCCTCGACGCGGTGCTCGGCAGCATGTGTACGCCGCTCACGGCAGCGCGTCCACCGGCGTCCCACCCGCGGCCACGCCCGTCTGCCGCCCCCCCCCTCCCGCTTTATCAGCATCCGCGGACGGTCGTGTGGGACCTCGTCGCCTCCGGCGGTGCGGCGGTGCGGCG
>NZ_MUNF01000240.1:0-2443 GCF_002154555.1 Streptomyces murinus | reverse complement strand
GCCCGGCCGGCCGGGCTCGTCGGGGCTCTTCTCGCCCTGGCCGCCTCGGAGTTCGGGGACAAGCTGGTGCAGGTGGCGTACGCGCTGATCGCGGTGCGCGCGGGTTCGACGACCTTCCTCGCCGCCGTACTGGCCGCCCAGACGATCCCGGTCCTGGCGCTGACGCCGCTCGTCAGCTCCCGGGGGTGGATCCGCTCGCGGACGGCGTGGCGGGCCGGGCTGATCGGCCAGGTGGCGGCGTTCGCCGTCGCGGCCGCGGTGGCGGACCACCGGATCGCCGTCCTGGCCTGCATTCTCGTCGCCGCGTCCTGCGAGGCCCTGACGATGCCGTTCTCCCGCTCGCTTCTGCACGCCCTCAGCGACGGGCGGCAGGCCGAACTGGCCAGGTGGTGGAGCGTCTCGAAGGCGGGAGCCGGCGCCGCGGGCATGGTGCTGGCCGGTGTGGTGGTGACCGTGGCCGGCACGGAGTCGGCCTTCGCCCTGAACGCCCTCACCTTCCTGCTGGTGCTGGCCGTGGCCTGGTCGCCGCGGATCCCGGAGGACGGTACGACGGGCAGCCGTGGCGCCACCGCGGGGTTCGGCCGCCTGCTGGCCCCCGGTGCGTTCGGCGCCCTCGGCCTCCTCTGCGTGACCGCCATGTTGATCACCACCAGCCTGGAGGGCGTGTCGGGCCCCTTCATGCTGGCCCGGACACCGGGTTACGACGCCCACGGGCTCGGCGTGGTGATGGCCTGCTGGGCCGTGGCCTCCATGGTCGCGGCGGCGGTAACTCCACGCCGTATCACCGGCATTCGCGCACTCCTCCCCCTGTCCGACCTGCTGGTGGCCCTCGCGATCGGGCTGCCGAGCCTCGGTCTCCCCTTCTGGTCCGCCACCGTCACCTTCGCCCTGGGCGGCATCGGGAACGGCGTCTTCAACCTCCTCCTCACCCGCGTCATCTGGTCGGGCGTCCCGGCCGCGGGCCAGCCCCACGCCTGGTCCGCGTTCAACTGGCTGCTGAACGCCTCCTTGTTCCTGAGCTTCGCGGTGGGCCTCTTCCTCCACCCCCGGCACACCCCGGCCCTCCTGGCGACTGCCGCGGCGCTCTGCCTCATCGCGGGCTGCGCCTATCTGTCGGCCCTGGCCCGGACCCCCAAGGCGGCCCGCGTCATCGCCTGAGCCGGGAACGACCGCCGTTTCGCCGACTTACCGCTCATCGGCGGATGAACGGCGGCACTCGGCGGAGAGGGTGACGCTCGCGGCAACACAGATTACTTATGCATGGTGCGGCCTGCCGAATGTGCCACTTTGACTGTGACGCAGCTCCGCACGCTATTCGAGCCCCGCGGCTCGGAACCGAGGGGAAAGAACCTTGCGCAGAATCCAGCGAATTCTGATCGCCGCCGTCGCAGTGGGAAGCTTCACCGCTGCGGGCATGGGAGTTGCCTATGCGGGCGACTCGAACAGCCACAACTCGAACAGCTACAACGGTCCGACGTACACGCTCCTCGGACTCAACCTCCTGGGCGGCCAGACGCCGCAGACCCCGCAGACCCCTCAAACGCCGCAGACTCCCCAGACGCCTCAGACGCCTCAGACCCCGCAGCGCATCGACCCTGCGAAGACGACGGACGGCGAGTCCGAGCAGTCGACCGAGGGACGGGGCGGCCAGGGCAACGCGCAGACCCCGAACACCCCCAACACACCGAATACTCCGAACACCCCGGGCGGTGGAGGCAACACCCCGAATACGCCGAACACCCCGAACACGCCCAACACCCCCAACACTCCGAACACCCCCAACACGCCCAACACTCCGAACACGCCCAACACCCCGAACATTCCGAATACCCCCAACACGCCCAACACCCCGAACACCCCGGACGCCCTGGGCCTCCTGAGCCTTCTGAATGCTTTGCTGTAGTCGGCGGGTGGGACGTTAAACCGGTCCCTGGACGACAAGCTGATCGGCGAATTGGTGAGCCGGGTCTCAAGCCGCTATTTCGTCAGCCATTGGAGCACGCAGACATGATGAGGCCGCGCAAATGCTTCTGCGCGGCTCCATCGTGTTGTTGGGCGCTGTCATCCTGGCGTGTTCGGGGTGTTGGGCGTGTTCGGCGTATTCCCGCCGCCACCCGCGGTGTTCGGGGTGTTGGGCGTGTTGGGCGTGTTCGGGTTGTTCCCGCCACCGCCAGGCGAGTTCGGGGTATTGGGTGTGTTCGGCGTGTTCGGGTTGTTCCCGCCACCGCCAGGCGAGTTCGGGGTGTTGGGCGTGTTCGGCGTGTTCGGGTTGTTCCCGCCACCGCCAGGCGAGTTCGGGGTATTGGGTGTGTTCGGCGTGTTCGGGTTGTGGCCGCCACCGCCAGGCGAGTTCGGGGTGTTGGGCGTGTTCGGCGTGTTCGGGTTGTGGCCGCCACCGCCAGGGGTGTTCGGGGGGTTGGGCGTGTTCGGCGTGTTCGGGTTG
>NZ_MUNF01000024.1 GCF_002154555.1 Streptomyces murinus | reverse complement strand
CCTGCGGCTGCCCGCACGCGCCGTACGACGTCCGGTACGGCGTGCGCGGGCAGCCGCAGGGACAGGGAGCGGCGCAGCAGCACCGGGTCCTCGTCCGTCTCGGCGGCGGAGGTGTAGAACAGCGCGAGCCGGTCGTAGTTGCCCAGTTGGCCGGGGACCGGGACGGCCACGCAGTGGGTGATGCCTGGCAGTTCGGCCGCGTGCGCCTCGATCTCCTCCGGCTCGATGCGATAGCCGCGGATCTTGACCTGGCGGTCGGTGCGCCCGGTGAAGTGGAGGACTCCGTCGGCGTCCTTCAGCCCGTGGTCGCCGGTCCGGTAGAGGCGGATGCCGGACGAGGGGTGCGCGGTGAAGCGCGCGGCGGTGAGGTCCGGGTCGCCCAGGTAGCCGAGCGCCAGCCCCGCGCCGCTGACGCACAACTCGCCGGTGACTCCCGGCGGGCACTCCCGCCCGGCCTCGTCCAGCACATGCACCCGGGTGCCGGGGACCGGGCGGCCGATGGGGACGCCGTGCTCGGCCGCGCAGTCCGCCGCGGTGATGGGGTGCACGGTGGCGAACACACAACTCTCCACCGGGCCGTAGCCGTTGAACAGCCGGGTGCCGGGGTGCGCGTCGAGGAACTGGCCCACATGCGCGGCCGACAGCCGCTCCCCGCCGATGTACAGGCCGCGCAGGCCACGGAAGCAGTCCGGGTCGATCTCGGTGAACAGGTTGAACAGGGAGGACGTGAGCCAGGCGGTGTCGACCCCGCAGGTGTCGATCAGCTCGCGCAGGGTGTCCGGCAGGAGGTAGTCCTCCGCGGCGGTGACACAGGTGCCGCCGGTGGTGAGCGTCCCCCACAGCTCCAGGGAGAAGGCGTCCCAGGACGAGGGGGCCGCCTGAAGCATGACCGTGCCGGGCCCGAACGCGAGGGGCCCCTCCGCCGTGAACAGCCGGGTGGTGGCCGCGTGCGGGGACACCACACCCTTCGGGGTGCCGCTGGTGCCGGAGGTGAAGAAGACGGTGGCGGGGACGTCGGAGGGCCCGTCGTAGGCATGGAACCCACTCGCGCCGTGGGCGGCTGCCGCATTCGCGAACTCGTCGAACCCGGACGGGGGTTGCCACACCGGCCACGGTCCGAACCGCTTCCCGGAGGCTTCCTCCGCCGTCTCCCCGGAGTCCGTCACCAGCACAGGACCGCCCAGTTGCCCGAGCACGGACTCGATCCGCTCCCGGGGCCACCGCGGATCCAACGCGGCGTATCCGGCACCGCACTTGAGTACCGCGAGCAGGGAGACGTACAGCCGGGCCGAGCGCGGCAGCAGGACGGGGACCAGCGTGCCCGGACCCGCGCCGGCCGCCGTCAGCTCGGCCGCCCAGGCGTCCGCCGCCGCGTCGAGCGTGGCGTAGTCGAGCCGGGTGGAGCCGTCCACCACGGCCAGTGCGTCCGGCCGGGTCCTGGCCCGGTGTGCGACCGCCCGGTGGACGAGGCCGACTCCCATGGAAATCCCTCCGGTTCCGAGACGGTACGAGGACCGGGCCGACCGGAATTCCGGCAACCCGCCACCGATACTCCGCCCCCTTCACTCGCGATGTCACGTACCCGAATCCGGGGACAGCGCCCGGAGTTGACTTCATGGGCCATGGAATCGGAATCTGACGGGGCCGGGCAGCCACCTCGGCTTTCCACAAGGGGGTTGATCTCAATGAGCGTTGCCGGACCGGAAGACCGTGTTCTTCCCACACCGGCCCTGGCGGGACACGGCAGTGGTGTCCAACTGCTGGACTACGACGCCGTTCCCGGGCGCTCCGGAGCCGGCGGCGCCCCGGGCAGCATGCTCCTGCTGCACGGATTCGGCGGCGACAAGACCCAGTTGAGGCCCATCGGGGACGCCCTGTGCCCGCCCGGTTCCGTCGCCGTCCACCCCTCGCTGCGCGCCCACGGCGCCAGCCACCAGCCGGCCTGGGGCTACTCGGTACTGGACTTCTCCGCCGACCTGCACCGCGTCGCCGACATCCTCCCGGACGAGGTGCACCTGGTCGGGTACTCGTACGGCGGCCTGGTGGCGGCCGTCTCCGCGGTCACCTGGGGAGCCTCCCGGGTCCGCAGCCTCGTCGTGATCGACCAGTCCTTCGACGCGCACCCCGCGCTGCACGAGGCCGACGAGTGGGCCGAGGGCAGCCTGCTGCGCTGGACCTACGACTTCGGGCATCTGCCGGACCTGCTGGAGCGCCTCGGCGTCCCGGTGCTGGTCCTGGCCGGCGCCGGCAGCCGCAACATCCTGCCCGACGAGCGCGAGCGCCTCGCGGCCCGCGGCGGCGGAATGCTCCGGCTCGAAACGATCCGGGGATCGCATGCCGACTGCTATCGCAACACGGCCGAGATCACCGCGGTGATGCGTGATTTCTACCAGAACGGATTCCCCGGGATTCCCGGCAGGGAAATCGCCGAGGAGGGCGAAGTCGCATGAAATCCCGTCTTGTCGAGGAAGGCCCCGCCCGCACCCTCGTGCTCGGCACACTCGCCAATTCCCTCGGAAACGGCGTCTTCGTGACCTGTTCCGCCCTCTATTTCACCCGGATCGCGGGATTCACCCCGGCCCAGCTCGGTCTGGGCCTGAGCATCGCCGGCATCGCCGGACTGTTCGCGGGCGTCCCCTTCGGACACCTCGCCGACCGCCGGGGCCCGCGCGGCACCGCGGCGGTCCTCCTCGTCCTCGCGGGCCTCGCCACCGGCGCCTATCTGCTGACCGACGCGTACCCGCTGTTCATCGTGTTCGCCTTCCTGTACGCGCTGTTCGACCGCGGCGCCTACGCGGCCCGCCAGGCACTGATCCCGGCCGTGCTGGAGGGCGAGAACCTGGTCCGGGTCCGCGCCAAGATCCGCGTCGTCACCAATGTGGGCGTCTCGGCCGGCGCCGCGCTCGGCGGCCTCGCCCTGCTGTGGGACACCGGAACCGCCTACCGGCTCACCTTCCTGCTCAACGCGCTCAGCTTCGTGGCCTGCGGCCTGGTGTTCCTGCGGCTGCCCGCCGTACCGCCCGCCCCGCAGCGCCCGCCGGGCGAACCGCGGCTCGCGGTACTGCGCGACACCCCGTACGCGCTGCTCGCCGTGCTCAACATGGTGATGCAGCTGCACATCCCGATCCTCGAGGTGATCCTGCCGCTGTGGATCGCGCTGCACACCGGCGCCCCGCACGCGCTCACCGCCGTACTCCTCCTCCTGAACACCCTCGCCTGCGTGGGCCTCCAGGTCCCCGTGACCAAGAAGATCGACGAACTGCGCTCCGCCGTCCGTGCCTTCCGCGTCGCCGGAGTCGCCCTGCTCGGCTGCTGCGCGGCCTTCGCGCTCTCCTCGGGCCGCGGCCCCTGGGCGGCGACCGTGATCCTGGTGGTGGCCGCGGCCCTGCATGTGTACGGCGAGATGGTCCAGTCGGCCGGCTCCTGGGTGATCGGCTACGAACTCGCCCCGCCCACCAAACAGGGCCAGTACCAGGGCCTGTTCAACACCGGCATCGCGGCGGTGCAGATGTTCGGACCGGTCTCCCTGACCCTGCTCCTCATCGACTGGGGCACCCCCGGCTGGCTGACCCTGGGCGCGGTGTTCCTGGTCGGCGGCCTGGCGATGGCACCGGCCGTGCGCTGGGCCGAGCGCCGCAGGGCCGCTTCCACGGAAGCCGCCCCCGCGACGGTCACCGCCGCCTGACCGGCCACCCGCATCACATCCCCTACGACACACCGGACGAGGGAGACGATGACTCACCCCAACCCGACCACGGAACCCGGGCGCGACGGAGTGGAACTCCAACTGGCGGACGTGTGGCGCCGGTTGCTGGGCCGCGACGACGTCGGCATCCATGACGACTTCTTCTCGCTCGGCGGCCACTCGCTGCTCGCCATCAAGCTGACCGTCGAGGTGCGCAGGCTCTTCCAGGTCGACCTGACCGCCGCCGACCTGCTCGCCGCGGCCACCGTCGCCGAGCTCGCGGAGATCGTCCGCCGGGGCACCGCCGACCGGCAGGGCCGGCTGGTCCGCATCCAGCAGGGCACGGACCGCAGTCCGGTGTACGCCCTGCCGCCGGTGTCCGGAACCGTGCTGCTCTACCCGCCCATCGCCCGCGCCATGGGCCTCGACCAGCCCTTCTGGGCCGTCCAGTCGCTCGGACTGCTGCCCGGTGAGGAGCCCCTGACCTCGATCGAGGAGATCTCCGAGCACTTCATCGAGCAGCTGCGCACCGTCCACCCCGAGGGCGCCGAGTGGAACCTGATGGGCTACTCGATGGGCGGACTGCTCGCCTACGAGACCGCCCGCCGCCTCAAGGAACGGGGCGAGCGCGTCGGACTCGTCGGCCTGCTCGACACCCGGATCACCGTCGAGCCCAGCGCCGACCCGGACTTCGCGCTGCGCGCCCTGCTGTGGCGCGGGCTCAAGCTGGAGCTGGACATCGACTGGCTGCGCGGACTGGACCCGGACGCCCGGGCGAGGACCCTGGTGGAACGGGCCGTAGAGGCCGGCACCATGCCCGCCGACTTCGACGCCGACCGGCTGCGCCGCATGATCGACATGTACCAGTTCAACCTGGACGCCCTGGCCGCCTACGCGATCAAGCCGTACGACGGCCCGGTCACCGTCTTCCGGGTCACCGACCGCTCGATGGAGGGCGGGACGCTCCCCGAGGACCTGGGCTGGAGCGAGGTCGCCGAACGCGCCGTCGTCGTCGACGTCCCCGGCGACCACTTCACGATGGTCGAGCCCGGCCAGGTCGAGGTCCTGGGCCGCCGGCTGCGCGAACAGCTCGACCTGGCGTCCGCGCCCGCCGTCGCCTCCTGACCGCCGCGACCCGCAGAGGAGCACCCGTGCAGGATCCGAACGGCACCCCGACCTCGTACGTCCTCCGGCCCATCGGTGTCGTCCGCTCGCCCCGCAGTGTGCCCGAGCACGACCACTGGGGCGAGGTCACCTCCGTCATCGAGCTGGACCCGGAGCGGCTCGCGCCCGAGGCCGTGACCGGCCTGGAGCGGTTCTCGCACCTGGAGATCGTCTTCCACTTCCATCTGATCCCCGAGGCGGCGGCCGTCACCGGCGACTGCCATCCCCGGGACCGCACGGACCTGCCGCGCCTCGGCATCCTCGCCCAGCGCCTGAAGGAACGCCCCAACCGGCTCGGCGTCTCGCGCTGCGAACTGGTCCGGGTCGACGGCCTGACCCTGCACGTCCGGGCGCTGGACGCGCTGGACGGCACCCCGGTCCTCGACGTCAAGCCGTACCAGAAGCTCTTCGCGCCGCGACCGGACACGGTCCGCGAACCGGACTGGCTGCACGAGGCGATGTCCCGGTACTACGCGCCCTGAGCACTACGCGCCCTGAGCACTACGCGCCCTGAGTACTACGCACCCTGAGCACCACGCACCTGACGAACAGCACGCTCCTCGCGCCATTTCGCACCGCCCGGCGCGGCCACAAGCCACCCGGGCTCCCAACAGCCAAGGAGTCCCATGTCTGTCACCACCACCGACGGCACCCCGGTCGATCTGGAGCTCAACCTCGGCCGCCTCCTCGACCGCAACCCCCAGCTCCAGATCCCCCGCGACGAGTACAACATCAACGTCACCTCGAACGAGGGCGACCGGCTCGGCGCCGACGAACTCGCCGCCGAGTACGGCCGGTTCCCGGGTGCGGGACACCCCGCCCACCTGTACTTCCATCTCCCGTTGTGCAACTACATCTGTCACTTCTGCAACTACGTCAAGCGGCTGGTGCCACGCGGCAAGGAGGACGGCGCCCTGCGCCTGTGGTCCGACCTCCTCATCGAGGAGTCCCGCCGCTACCTGGACCGCTACGACTGGATACCCCGGGCCCGCATCGAGTCCTTCTACATCGGCGGCGGCACCGCGGCCCTGCTGCTCAACAGCCCCGAGTACATCAGGCCGTTGGTCGAACACGTCCGGGAGAACTACGACCTCTCGGACGAGATCGAGTTCAACATCGAGGGCAACCCGGAGAACTTCCAGCAGCACCACCTGGAGACCGCGCGGGAGCTGGGCTTCAACCGCTTCAGCCTCGGTGTGCAGTCGTTGCAGGACGAGGTGAACGACTTCACCAAGCGCCGCCACTCCACGGCCCAGTCGATCGAGGCCGTCAAGAACCTGCTCGCGACCGGCTGCCCCTTCAACGTCGACATGATGTTCGGACTGCCGTACCAGACCCCGGAGTCGGTGCGCCGCGACATGGAGATCCTCACCGGTCTCGGCGTCCCCACCATCACCATCTACCGGCTGCGCAACGCCGACCGCGAGGAGATGGGCATCGGCAACCGCGCGGTCTGGAACAACCCCGCGGTGCGTGAACGCCTCATCCGCGAGGGCCGGTTCCCCGAGCTGGACTCGACGTACGCGATGCGCCAGGAGGCCGTCGAGGTCCTGCTGGAGCAGGGCTACTACCCGAGCCCCTGCGGCTGGTGGAGCCGGCCCGGCACCTACGAGGGCGGCAACATCCCGCAGACCTCGAAGAACAAGTGGGAGCACTACAACACGATGATCGCGTACGGTCCCGGGGCCTACGGCTGGCTCACCGGCGACCAGGAGGAGTTCCTCCAGACGCACAACATCACCGACATCAGCAAGTACGTGTCGTTCATGCAGAACAACGAGGGCCTGCCGCTCAACTTCGGCCGCCGGCTCAGCGGCCACAAGGCCATCGGCACCGCGCTCGGCTTCAACTTCAAGGCCAACCAGCCGATCGACCTCGCCCGCTACCAGGAGCGCTTCGGCGCCGACCTGCTGGAGATGGAGCCGTTCGCCTCCGCCTTCACCGAGCTGATCGAGCGCGGACTGGTCGAGAAGGTCAACGACGGCACCGCCCTCAAGCCGACCCTGGACGGCGAGGCGCTGCACGAGGAGATCATCTTCCACTACTTCCACCAGCGCATCGGCCTGTCCGACGCGCCCGTGTGCCGGCGGTGACCATGCGCGCTTCCACACCCACGACCAGCGCCGCGACGGCGTCCCCGGCCCCGGCCCACGCGCCGGCCCGCCGCGTCGAGGACGCCTTCGCCGCCCTGCACGGCGCCGACACGGCGCTGCTGGTGCCCGGTGTCGTCGCGGCCACCACGGCCACACTGCGCGCGCTCACCAACCCGGGCGGCCACATCATCGCCTCCGACCAGACCGCCGACCCGCTGCGCGGCGTCCTGACCCAGGAACTCGCGGGTCTCGGCCGCACGGTGACCTTCGTCGACAGCACCGACGCGGACGCCGTCCTGACCGCCGTACGACCCGAGACCCAGGTCGTCTACACACAGTCCCTCAGCGACCCGCTGATGCGCCCGGCCCCGCTCAACGAGCTCGCCATCCACGCCCAGATGAACGACCTGCTGCTGGTCGTGGACAACACCGCGCTGTCCCCGGCCGAACTGCGGCCCCTGGAGACCGGCGCCGTGATCGTCATCGAGGACACGGCGCTCTACCTGGACGGCTGGGGCGATGTCGGCGCCGCCCTCGTCACCGGCCTGGACCGGTACCTGCCGAGGATCGCCGAGCAGTGCGCCCGGCTCGGCGGCGAGGTGCCCGACTGGTCCGCCCATCTGCTCGAACGCTCCCTGTCCACCCTCCAGTTGAGACTGACCGCGCAACGGGACGGCGCCGAGCTGGTCGCCTCGATGCTGCGCGCCCACCCCGCCGTACGGGCCGTACACCGGCCGTCGTTCGACGAGGCGCCCTGGGCACTGGAGACCCACCGGGGCTTCGGCGGGCTGCTGGCCTTCGAGGTCGTACCGGAGATCCACGACCTCACCGGCGTCCTGGCCGCCTGCGACGACGGCCACACCCCCCTCGGCAGCACCGCCCGGCTGCCCGCCCGCACCAGCCACGCCCACCTGAGCGAACGGGTCCGCCGGGAGCTGGGCATCACCCGCCAACTGGTTCGCCTGGCGGTGGGCGTCACCGCAGCCGACGCCCTGTCCGGCCGGCTGCGGCGGGCCCTGGACACCGCCCTCGCACAGCGCAACGGAGGTGACGAGCGATGCTGAACGGCGTCGACCTGCGCGCCCGGGAGTCCCTCGCCGAGCAGATCGGGGAGGACTCCTGGGAGGCCCAGCTGAGCATCGGCGTGGCAGCCCGGTCGGCGGCGGCCGACCGCTGCCGGGTGCGCACCGAACCGATGCGGCTCGGCTCCACCCGGGTGGCCCGCGCCTTCGGCATCGACCAGCGGTTCGGGCCCGGCGCCGACTGCCTCGATCAGCGGTCCGGGTCCGGCACCGCCGACTGCCTCGACCCGGTCGGCTCGCTGCTGGTGGCGCTCGGCGCGTCCGTCGCGGACAGCGTCGTCACCGAGCTGTCCGCCGCGGGCTGCGCACCGGCGCTCCTGGAGGTGCTGCCGTGCGCCGAGTTCACGGCGGACGGCACCGGCAGGATCTCGTACGAGATACGGCTCGACGGCGAGGTCCCGGCCGAGCAGGCCCGGCGGGCGGTGACCGCGGCCCGCGCCCGGGGCACCGCCCATCGCACCCTGGAGGAGCCCAACGACATCAAGGCCGTGGTGCAGAGCGCCCAGGACGTGCACCTCGCCAGCCCGCCCGCCGACCACGACAGCGCGGACGGCGCCGCCGTCCGACGGCGCACGGCCCGGGTGATGTGGGAGATCGGCACCCATGTCCTCGCCGAGGCCGACGGCGTGCACGCCGAGTCCGACCAGCCCAAGCAGCTGTTCGGCGCCGACCTCGCACCCAGCGCCCAGGAGTACTTCCTGGCCGCGCTGGCCGCCGAGGCCCTCGGCTTCGCCGACCCGCGCGCCGCCGCACCCGGCGAACCGGCCGCCGCCGTGCACGCCTCCGGCCGGATCGATCTGCGCGGCCCCTACTCCACGCAGGACGCGCCCGTCGGCCTGCGCAACATCCTCGTCCAGCTGCTGCCCGCCGACCCGACCCGGGCCGACGAGGCCGCACCGGACGCCGTACGCCGCTGGTTCGCCGAGGGCGACGCCCTGCGGCTGGTCAGGGACCCGCACCCGATCGGGGTCCGGCTGGTCCTCGACGGCATCCCGGTCCCCGTACCGCACCCCGAGAACGACCGCACCACCGACACGAAGGAACCGCACCGTGCCCCGTGAATGGGACGCCAAGACGTACGACTCGCTGCCCCTGCCGCACCAGCAGTGGGGCAAGCGCACCCTCGGCAGGCTGGACCTCAAGGGCGGCGAGACCGTCCTGGACGCCGGCTGCGGCACCGGCCGGGACACGGCCGCGCTGCTCGACCTGGTCCCCGACGGCCGGGTGATCGGCGTGGACGGCTCCAGCCGGATGCTCGACCAGCTGCGCACCAAGCTGGCCGACCGGCTGGACCGGCTGGAGATCGTCCAGGCCGATCTGACCGAGCCGCTACCGATCTCGGGCCAGGTCGACGCGATCACCAGCGTGGCCACCTTCCACTGGATCACCGACCACGCGGCGCTGTTCGCCAACCTGGCCGGGCATCTGCGGCCCGGCGGCCAGTTCGTCGCCGAGTGCGGCGGCCAGGGCAATGTCGCCCTGATCAACGCGGCCGTCGGCGAGGTGCTCGGCAAGAAGTCCGAGGACGAGCCCGAGGGCAAGGACAAGGTCTGGTACTTCGGCGGCGTCGAGGAGACCACCGAGCGGCTGCGGGACGCCGGGTTCACCGACATCGACGTCAACCTGCTGCCCGACCCGGCGCGGCTGGAGCCCGGCGAGCAGCTGTGGAGCTACCTGGCCACCGTGGTCCTCGGCTCCCACCTCGACAAGCTCCCCGAGTCCGACCACGAGGACTTCGTGCGCGCGGTCGCCGCCCGGCTGCCCGAACCGGTCGTCGACTACGTTCGGCTCAACATCACCGCCCGCCGGGCCTGACGGAGGCACCCATGGCACACTCCGCACTCCCCGCCCTCCTGGTCGTCCACGACCGGGGCTCCGCCACCGCCTGGCGCATCCTCTCGGCGGCCCGCGGACTGTGCCGGGTGATCTTCCTGTGCGAGCCACAGAACCCGGCGTACCGAGTCGAGTTGGAGCAGATCGGCGGGCACGCCGAGATCGCCGACACCACCGGACTCGGCGAGGCGGAGATCTGCCGGCTCGCCGAGAGCCTGGACCCCGCGGGCGTCATCACCTTCAGCGAGCACCGGCTGCGCCTGACGGCCGCGATCGCCGAGCGCTGCGGACTGCGCTTCCACTCCCGCGCCACCGCGGCGGCCCTCACCGACAAGTACCGCCAGCGGCAGGCCCTTTCGGACGCCGGCGTCCAGCACACCGGATGCGTCCTGGTCCGCGACCCCGATCAGGCGGCCGCCGCGCTCGCCCGGCTGGGGACCCCTGCGGTCCTCAAACCGCGGCACGGCGCCGGCAGCGTGGACACCTGCCTGATCGACTCGGCCGACGAACTCCGCGCCCGCCTCGCCGAGTTCACGGCGGACGGCGAACGCGAGTTCGTCCTGGAGGAGTTCCTGCCCGGGGACCCCGTCCGGACCGGCCCCGGCTGGGCCGACTTCGTGTCCGTGGAGTCCCTGGTCGTCGACGGCGAACCGCGCACCGCCGCGATCAACGGAAAGCCGCCGATGGTCCCGCCGTTCCGCGAGACCGGCCATGTCCTGCCGGCCCCGGTGCCGGCCGAGACCGCCACCGAGGTCGAACGGCTGGCCCAGGCGGCGGTACGGGCCCTCGGCATCCGGCACGGCATCACCCACACCGAGATCAAGTTCACCCCGCAGGGCCCGCGGATCATCGAGGTCAACGGGCGGCTCGGCGGCTTCATCGCCGAGATCGTGCAACGCCGCACCGGCTACGACATGGTGGCCGCCGCCCTGCGCCTGGCCCTGGGCCTGCCCGTCACCGACCCGGACCCGGCCCGGCTGCACGGGGACCGGGTGACCTTCCAGTACCTGCTGTTCCCGCCCGCCGGCCCGCTGCGGCCCGGCCCGCCCGCGCTCCTCGACGACCTCGGGGACCTGCCCGGCGTCGACCTGGTCGACGTCTCCCCGCCCGCCGACTGGCACACCGACTGGCGCCGGGGCACGCTCGGCGCCATCGGCACGGTCTACGGGTCGGCCGCCGACCACACCGAGCTGAGGGCGCTGATCGGCCAACTCGCCGAGCGACTGGACCAGTTCTGGCGCGATCCGGACGTACCGCGTACCGGCGCGCCACGGCTGATCGATACGGTGGACAACCCGATCGACCTGTCGATCCATTGACGCGTCGACCCCTGTACCTGTCGACCCTTTGAACGAAAGGCGCTACTCATGCCCGAGAACAGCACTCCCGCCGAGGTGATCTCGATTCCGGTGGGCCGGGTGGTCGGCGGGCGCGCGGAGGTCCGTGACGACGACTGGGGCGGCGAGACGGCGGTCATCCGCCTGGACGCCGACCAGTACGGCCCCGAGGCCGTGGCCGGCCTGGACTCCTTCTCCCACCTGGAGGTCGTCTACCACTTCGACCGCGTGCCCGTGGAGAAGATCGAGACCGGGGCCCGGCACCCGCGCGGCAACACCGACTGGCCGCGCGTCGGCATCTTCGCCCAGCGCGGCAAGAACCGCCCCAACCGGATCGGCGTCTCCCGCTGCCGCCTGATCAAGACCGACGGCCTCGACCTCCACATCCAGGGCCTGGACGCCGTCGACGGCACCCCCGTCCTCGACATCAAGCCCTACATGAGCGAGTTCGGCCCCCAGGGCGACACCACCCAGCCCGACTGGGCCACCACCATCATGCGCGACTACTACTGACCGTACGACGGTGCCGCCGACGGCGGTGCTGACCGTACGACGGCCTCCTACAGCGGCTGGAGACCGAGCGCGACGCGGGTGAGTTCCGCCTTGTTGCCGATACCGAACTTGGATCGCACCCGCTTCACATACGTGTCCACGGTGTGCTGGCTGATGCCGATGCGCCGGGCCACCTGGCCATGGGTCATCCCCGACGCGATGAACCGGAGCACCTGCTCCTCGCGCGGCGACAGCCCGGCCGGCGCCCGATCGCCGGCGGATACCGGCGCGCGCCGCTCCACGGCCTCGTGCACCTGCCGCAGCACCTGGTCCGGGGTCGCGTCGGCCCGCACCACGACGACGTCCGGCGCGCGCCCGCGCCACACCGCACGGTCCGGCACCTCCTGCGCCAGGGTGTCCTCGACCAGCAGCACCTCGATCCCGGCCCCGGGCTCGGGGAAGCCGTCGGCCGAGGCGAAGACGACCTCGCAGGGCGACTGCGTGGTCAGCAGATGGGTCAGACCCATCAGCACCAGCGGCCGCACCCCACAGATCGCCGTTCTCGTCCCCTGACCGTCGCCCGTCGGAGCCGCTGCCGCTCCCGGGCGTTCGAGCGTGACCGTCTCAGTGCTCATCGGCGCCTTCCCCGTAGATCTTGTTGATGCGTTCGATCGCCTCGGCCACCCGCTGCGGTGGTGCGGCGGTGAAGCAGAGCCGAGCCCAACTGCCGTAGCACGCCCCGAAGTTCCGTCCCGGCGCCAGGCCGACACCGAGCTGGGCACACCGCCGCACGAACCGCTCGCCGTCCCCCCAGGCCCGCAGATCGAGGAACGTGTACAGGCCGCCGGACACCTCCGTGTGCGGCACCTGAAGCGTCGAATCCGCGAGCCACCAGGCCGCCGCGGCCCGGTCCCGGCGCCGGTCCAGCTCTGCACGCGGGGTGCGCAGCGCCTCGTACGCGGCGAACTGCGCCACCGTGGGGACGCCCCCGCCGGTGCACCGCGCCCAGCCGGCCGCGGTCGCCGCCGCCCCCGGCGGACAGACCAGGTAACCCACCCGGTTCCCGGGCATCGCGTACGTCGTCCCACAGCTGTGCGCCGAGAACGTCCGCTCCGCCGCTGCACCGATCCCCGCGATGTCCGGGAACCGGGTGGGTTACC
>NZ_MUNF01000239.1 GCF_002154555.1 Streptomyces murinus | reverse complement strand
GCGCGAGATGCGGCGGCGGAGGCGCGACAAGGCCGGTCTGCCCCACCGGGATCCGCTCCCGCACGACGAGGGTCCCCGCGAACACATCCCCGAGCCGCCGCCCCCGCGCCGAGACCAGCGACGCGATGGACGCGATCGTCCCGAACGTCATGAGGATCTCGACCACACCGATCGAACCCCGCACCAGCGCGTGCCGGAACCGGATCGGCCCGCCGTCGTCCCGCACCACCCGAAGCCCCAGCGCCAGCTTCCCGAGCGAACGGCCGTGGCTCAGCGTCTCCACCGCGATCGGCACCCCGATGGGCACCAGGAGGAACGTCGCGATGCCCAGCGCCGTCTGCGCGGCACTGTCCAGGGAGGACGTCGACACCACGAGCACCATGGTGACCGCGATGTACGTGACCATCACCGCCGCCAGGTCGAGCAGTACGGCCAACGCCCTGCTCGGAAACTTCGCCGGCAGCAGTTCGAGCGCCACCGCCTCGCCGGTCACCAGCTCGCTCACGCCCGCCCGTCCTTCCCCTGGTCCGCCCCTGGGCGGCAAGTCTGCCAAGCTGTGGGCGCGTCGCGCGCCAGTACGACAAGCTGACAGCAAACACGATCATCGACGACGATCAGTCGGCGACCGGCCGAGGAGCAGGCAGACCCGATGGACCTGGACGTCTTCGTCTCCGCACACCGAGCCGAATGGGACCGCCTCGACACCCTGCTCAGCCGCCGGCGCCG
>NZ_MUNF01000238.1:21579-39441 GCF_002154555.1 Streptomyces murinus | reverse complement strand
GTGGCCGCCCTCACCGCCGCGCTCGCGCTCGCCACCGGGCTGCCCCGCCTCCTTTGCCGCCGAAGGCGCCGCACGGGCGCCCGGCTGTGGGACTGCGGGGGCGGGGCGCCGACACCGCGCATGGCGTACACGGCGACCTCGTTCGCCGAGCCGTTGCAGCGGGTCTTCGACGAGGTGCTCGCCCCGGAGCAGGACGTGGCCGTCACCCCGGTGCGCGGCTCGGCGTACCTGGTGGAGCGGGTGCGGTTCCGGCGCCGGGTACCCGACCGGATCGAACACCACCTGTACGAGCCGGTGTTGCGGGCGCTGGAGGGGACCGGCCGGGCGGCGCGGCGGCTCGCGGGCGGCAGTGTGCATGTGTATCTCGGCTATGGCTTCGCGGGACTCGTGGTCCTGCTCTCGGCACTGGTGGTGGGCTGGTGAGGAACGCGCTCGGGTACGCGGCCGTCGTCGGCCAGGTCGTCGCCGTGGTGGCCGGGGCGCCGCTGCTGACGGGGTGGATGCGGCTGGTGCGGGCCCGCCTCGAGGGCCGGGCGGGGGCCGGGGTGCTGCAACCCTGGCGGGACGCGCGCAAGTTGCTGCGCAAGGAGCCCGTCACCCCGGTCGGGACCGGGCCCGCCTTCCGGGTCGCGCCCGCGCTGCTGGTCGCCACCACCGTGGTGGCCGCCGCGCTGGTGCCGCTGCTGTCCACCGCCACACCGGTGAGCGGGCACGCGGATCTCATCGTGGTGGTGGCGCTGTTCGCGCTCGGCACGCTCGCCCTCGCCCTGGCCGGCCTGGACACCGGCACCGCGTTCGGCGGGATGGGCGCCTCCCGGGAGATGACCGTCGCGGCACTGGTCGAACCGACCATCCTGCTCTCGGTGTTCGCACTGTCGATACCGGCCGGGACCACCAACATCCCGGCGATCGTCGCCGACGCCCTCGGACAGCCGGCCCGGTTCGCCTCGCCGGCCGGGCTGCTCGCCGTCGCCGCGCTCGCGGTCGCGGTGCTCGCCGAGACCGGCCGGATCCCGGTGGACAACCCCTCCACACACCTCGAACTCACCATGATCCACGAGGCGATGGTGCTGGAGTACGCGGGCCCCGACCTGGCGCTGGTCGAACTCGGGGCACAGCTGCGGCTGGCGCTGCTGCTCGGGCTGCTGTCCTCGCTCTTCGTGCCCTGGGGCATCGCCACCGGCACCTCCTGGGCCGCGCTGGCCGCGGCCCCGGTGCTGTGCGCGGTGAAGGTGGCCGTGCTGGGCGCGCTGCTGGCGGCCGCCGAGGTGTGCTGGGCGAAGGTACGGCTGTTCCGGGTGCCCGAACTCCTCGCCGGTTCCTTCCTGTTGGCGCTGCTCTCGGTGTCCGCGTCGTACTTCCTGAACGGAGCGTCATGAGCGGCGGCCTGTACACCCGGCTCCTCGATCTGGCCTGCGGGGTCTTTCTGCTGGCGGCCGTGCTGGTGCTGTGGCGGCGCGAACTCACCGCGATCATCCGGGTGTTCGCCCTCCAAGGGGTGGCCCTCGCCGCCCTCGCCGTACTGCTCGGGGCGCACGAGGGGCGGTGGGACCTGGTCGGGGTGGGCCTCGGTGTCGGAGTGCTGCGGGCGGGCCTCCTGCCGTACCTGATGCGGCGCGCGCTGGCCGCACTGTCCGCGGGCCGGGGCGGCGAGGAGGTCCGCGAGACCCGGCCGCTGGTCAATGTGGCGGCCTCGCTGCTGACGGCGGCCCTGCTCACGCTGCTCGCCTACGCGGTGTCCCGGCCGCTGACCCTGCTCGATCCGACCCCGGCCACCCGGGCGCTGCCGGTGGGGCTCGCCGTCGTACTGATCGGGTTCTTCGTGCTGGTGACCCGGCGCCGGGCGCTCGCCCAGGTGGTCGGGTTCCTGCTGCTGGACAACGGCATCACCGCCACCGCCTTCCTCGCCACCTCCGGGGTGCCGCTCATCGTCGAACTGGGCGTCTCCTTCGATGTGTTGCTGGCGGTGCTGGTGCTGGAGATCCTCACCACCCGGATGCGGGCGGCCTTCGGCACGACCGACATCGACGACCTGCGGGAGCTGCACGACTGATGAACGCGACGCCGACCGCCGTCCTGCTCACCGCGCCCGCCGCCGTACCGCTGCTGGCCGCCGCCACGTACGCGCTCACCCCGGTCCGGGCGCCCCGACCGGTCCCGGTGCGGGTGCGGGTACGCCGGCCCGTAGGGGTGGGGGCGCACACGGGTGCGGCGGATCCGCTCCCCGACCGGGAGACGAGGGAACTGCCCGGCCCGGCCACGGGGATGCTGCCCGGCCAGGCCGCCGGGGCACCGGACGGCGACCCCGTCGGCATGCCTCCGGGGTCACCGGGTGCCCCGGTGCCCCCGGGACGGCAGCCCGCCGCCTGGGCCGGACTCGTCTCCCCCCTGGTGATCCTCCTGTGCGGGGGCCTCCTCGCCGTCCGGGTCCCCCGTACGGGTCCGCTGACCGCCTGGTCCGGGCTGCTGCGGGCGGACGCCCTCAGCGTCTGGATGCTGCTGGTGGTGGGCGCCGTGGCGCTGATCGCGTGCGGATCGGGGCCCGCGTACCTGGCGGGTGAGCAGGCCGCGGGACGGGCGAGCCGCCGCACGGCCTGGCGGTACCAGGTGCTGGTGCAGGCGTTCCTGGCCGCGATGTGCCTGGCCGTGGTGACCGCGAACCTCGGGGTGCTGTGGGTGGCGGTGGAGGCCACCACCATCGTCACGGCGTTCCTGGTGGGCCACCGCCGCACCCGCACCTCGGTGGAGGCCGCGTGGAAGTACGTGGTGATCTGCTCGGCGGGCATCGCGCTCGCCTTCCTCGGCACGGTGCTGATCTACTACGCGGCCCGGCAGGCGGGCGTCGCCGAGTCCTGGGCGCTGGACTGGCCCACGCTGGTGGCCCACGCCGGCCGCCTCGACGCGGGGGTCACCCGGCTCGGCGTCACCCTGGTCGTCCTCGGCTTCGGCGCCAAGGCGGGCCTGGTCCCGCTGCACGCCTGGCTGCCGGACGCGCACAGCCAGGCGCCCGCGCCGGTGTCCGCGCTGATGTCGGGGGTGCTGCTGTCCGTGGCGTTCTCGGCGATCCTGCGCTACCGGGTCATCGCGGACGCCGCCCTCGGCGCCGGTTTCACCCGGGTGCTGCTGGCCGGGATCGCCCTGCTCACGCTGGCCCTCGCCGCCGGGCTGCTGCTGGCCCAGCGCGACCACAAGCGGATGCTGGCCTACTCCAGCATGGAGCACATGAGCCTGATCGCCCTGGCCACGGCGGTCGGAAGCCCCCTCGCCCTGTCGGCGGCGCTGCTGCACATCGCCGGGCACGGCCTGGCCAAGTCGGCCGCGTTCTGCGCCGCGGGCCGGATCCTCCAGCTGACCGGCACCTCGCGCATCGGCCGGATCCGGGGGCTGCTCGGCCGGGCACCGCTGCTGGGCGGGGTGTTCGGCTGCGCGGTGGCGGCGCTGCTGGGCTTCCCGCCGTTCGGCCTCTTCGCCTCCGAACTCGGCATCGCCCGCGCGGGTTTCGCCGCCGGTACCGCACTCGCCTGGGCGACGGCGGCGGCCCTGCTGCTGGTACTCACCGCCTTCGCCGCACTCGCCGCCCGCACCGCCCATATGCTCCTCGGCCCGGCACCCGACATGCCAACGAGCCATTCCCGTAAGGGCACTTGGCCCCTGCTGCTCGCCCTGGCCGCCTGCGCGGCCCTGGGCACCGCCACCGGACCCCTCACCGGCCTGCTGCGCGCCGCCGCCGGCGCGATCGGAGGGCGCTGACCCCATGCGCACGACGGAAATCCTCGCCCTGTCCCAACTGCCCATCCGCGCGGCGGAGTTGCTGACGGACGGCCATCGGCTCGCGCTGGTCGCCGCCCATCACGACAAGCTCGGCATCCGCGTGGTGTACCTGTTCGTCGCCGGACCGCCCGACACCCGTACCGAACTCCATGTACTGCTCGATCCCGACCGCCCCGAACTGCCGACACTGGCCCATCTCTCGTACCCCGCAGGCCGGTTCGAGCGGGAGATGCGGGACCTGTTCGGCGTCGTACCGCTCGGGCATCCGCTGCCCCGCCGGCTGGTACGGCACTTCCACTGGCCGCGCGGCTGGTATCCGATGCGCCCGGACGCCGGACCCCCGCCGCCCTTCGGGGAGCAGGAGGGGCCGTACCCCTTCCTGGAGGTCGAGGGCGACGGGGTGTACGAGATCCCGGTCGGGCCGGTGCACGCGGGGCTGATCGAGCCGGGCCACTTCCGGTTCTCCGTGGTCGGCGAGACCATCCTCCGGCTCAAGGCCCGCCTGTGGTTCGTGCACAAGGGCGTCGAGAAGCTGTTCCAGGGGCGCACCGTCGCGGCCGGGCTGCCGCTGGCCGAGCGGATCAGCGGCGACACGGCCGTCGGCCACGCCCTCGCGTACTGCCTCGCCGTCGAGGAGGCGACCGGCGCCGAGGTCCCGGACGCGGCCCGGCGCGCCCGTGCCCTGCTCCTCGAACTGGAGCGGGTCCACAACCATGTGGCCGACCTCGGCATGCTCTGCAACGACGTCGGCCACGGCATCCTCAACGCCCACGCCCAGCGGATCCGCGAACAACTCCTGCGCCTCAACCGGGAGATCACCGGCCATCGGCTGCTGCGCGGCGGCATCGTCCCCGGCGGCGCGGACCTGCGCTCCGTGCCGGACGTACGACGGCTCAAGGCGATCGGCGAGGACATCCGCGAGCTCACCGGCCTCGCCCTCGGCCACTCCACGGTCCGCGACCGCTTCACCGGCACCGCCGTGCTGCCCGCCGACGCCGCCCGGGAGATCGGCTGCCTCGGCTATGTGGCCCGCGCCAGCGGCCTCGACCACGACGCCCGCCGCGCGCACCCGTTCCTCGACCACCACGCGCCGAAGGGCGCCGTCCGCGGCGGCGGCGACGTACTGGCCCGCTTCCTGGTGCGGGCCGAGGAGATCGACGTCTCCCTCGCGATGATCGGGCACTTCGCCGGGGAACTCGCCGGGCCGGTCACCGCGCTGGGCGCGCCACCGGCGCCGGGCACGGGGCCCCGCAGCGGGGTGGGTCTGGTGGAGGGCTGGCGCGGCACCATCGCCACCCGGGTCGAACTCGCCCCCGACGGGACGCTGCGCCGGGTCAAGCCCGTCGACCCGTCCTTCTTCAACTGGCCCGCGCTGCCGGTCGCGTTGACCGACACGATCGTGCCGGACTTCCCGCTGACCAACAAGAGCTTCAATCTGTCGTACGCGGGGAACGACCTGTGAGCCCGCAGACCCCCCGGGCCTCGGCGGGCGGAACGGTCCGGTGCTCGGCGCCGCCCGGCCACAGCACCTCCACGTCGACGCCGTGGCTGCGCGCGTAGGCCACCAAGTGGGCGGTCGCGTCACGGCCGTTGGAGGGTGAGCCGTCCCAGATGGCCAGCACCCGGGCGCAGGAGCGGACCAGGGCCTCGTCGGCGCCGATGCAGGAGGCGCGGTCGCCGGGGTCGTACTCGACCAGGCGCACCATCTGCGACAGCAGCAGCAGTTCACCGGCCGCTTTGCGGTCCGGCTCGGCGACGTAGGCGGGCACGCCGCTGAGGGACGGCAGCACGGTCACCAGGGCCAGCCCCGCCTTGCGCGCGGCCCGCCCGAACGCCACGGGCAGGCCCCTGCCGGCGCGGACCAGCCCGGCGCGGCCGGTGCGGGCGCGGTCGGCCAGCCGCGAGCGCAGCTCCTCCTCCAGGAGGGCCAGCGTCGGCACGGTGAGATCCGGATGTCCGACCACGGCGATCACTCCTGGCCTTCCCTTCCTCGCATGCGCCGATCATCGTCATGCGCGGGCGCCGGGCACAGGGGCCTGTCGGCAGCGATTGCGGGGCCGAACGGCCCATCGACGGCCGCGTCGGCGATGCGCCGGGCACAGGTGTGCGAGGGGTGCGGCCGGGGCCCGGGGATTCGGCCGGTTTCATGGCCCCGGAACGATCTGTGCGGTAGCTTGAGACGCAGGTCACACCCGCCACATATGCACAGGCATCCGTGGTGATCAGGGGAGGTTCTGGTTGACCCCGGCACAGCTGCGGGCGTTCTCGGCGACCGTCCGGCTCGGCTCCGTGAAGGCAGCGGCGGCGGACCTCGCGGTGACCGAGGCCGCCGTCTCGCTGCACATCGCCCATCTGCGCCGGGAGCTCGGCGACAAGCTGTTCACCCGCACGGGCAGCGGGCTGGCGTTCACCCCGGGCGGACTGCGGCTCGCCAGCCGCGCGGCGCAGATGCTGGGCCTTCAGGACCAGACCGTGCTGGAGGTGCAGCAGGCCGGGTCCGGGCGGCGGCTGCTACGGGTCGCCACCTCGAGCCTGTTCGCCGAGTACGCGGCGCCCGGCCTGATCGAACTCTTCGCGGGGCGGGCCGACGATCTCGACGTCGAACTCAGCGTGCACGATCCGCAGCGCTTCCCGCTGCTGCTGCTGGAGCGGGCGGTGGACGTGGCCATCGGACCCCGGCCGGCCACCGTGGACGCCTCGATGAGCTGTACGCACTTCCTCAACTACCAGATGATCGCGGTCGTCGGCGCCACCCATCCGCTCGCCGCCCGCACCGGGCCCGCCGGGGTCGCGGAGCTGCGCGAGCAGACCTGGCTGCTCGGGCCCTCGGCGGTGGGGCGGGCCGGGATAGTGCCGTCGGTGCTGCGGCGGCTCCAGATTCCCGAGGACCGCCAGCGGATCTTCCAGAGCCACACCGCGGCGGTGGACGAGGCGAAGCACGGCACCGGGGTGGCGCTCGCGGTGACGTTCGCGGTCAGCAAGGACCTCGCCGACGGCGACCTGCGGCAGCTCGGCGGCCCCCAACTGCCCGCGCGCGGCTCCTGGAACCTCCTCACGCTCGGCGACCGCGAGGCCCCGCCCGCCGCCGCCGAACTCCGCCGCTTCGTCACCACCCCGCGCGCCACCCAGGCCATGCTGCGCGGCGCGGGCGTCACGGCGGGCCGGTTCCGTCCGGCGATCCATGTGACGCTGTGGAGCTGAGCCGCGGCGTCACCGCTGCGGTTCGATCAGCAGCTTTCCGCCTCTGTACCCGGCGGCGGGCGCCCGGAGATGCTCGACGAGTGCGCTGAGCCCGACCCGGTGTGACACGGCCGTACGCAGCAGGCCGCGGCGCAGCTGCTCGAAGACCGGCGCGAACAGCTCGGGCAGATGGCGCCGCCCGTCCCCATGGACGGTGTCGCGCAACCGGAACAACTCCACGCGCGGGCCCCCGGGTTCGGTGAAGCACCGCGCGGGCAGCGGCCTGCCCGACAGCAGCCCGTAGTGGACGAACACGCCGTCGCCGGACGTAAGTGCGCAGATGTCCGCGCCCACCTCGCCGCCGACGCAGTCGTAGGCCACGTCGATCCCCCGGGGCCCGGTCAGCGCCCGCAGCCGTTCGCGCCACCCGGGCTCGTCCGTGCGGATCAGGGCCCGCCACCGGGACGGCTCGGCGACCGTCCGCCCGGGCGTTCCGCGTACGACCCCGATCGGCGCGACACCGCGCGCGGTGAGGAGTTCCGCCAGGTGTCCGCCGATGGCCGAGGCCGCCGCCGTGACCACCACGGCGCGCACCCCCGGCCGGCAGAACCGCTCGACCATCGTCACGGCGGTCAGGGGGTTGATGGAGGCGAAGCAGGCGACGTCGTCGGGGAGATCGTCCGGGACCGGGACGCACCAGGAGTGGTCGAGCCGCTTGTACTGCTGCCAGGCCCCCGCGGAACCCAGCGGAAGCACCCGCCGGCCCAGCGCCGCGGCGGGCACCCCCGGTCCGACGGCCTCGATCACACCGACGCCGTCGAACCCCGGGACCAGGGGGAACGACGTCCGGGTCCCGTAGGCGCCCGAGACGGTGACCTCGTCGGAGGGATGGACGGTCGACGCGAGCATCCGCACCACGACCTCGCCCGCGCCGGGGGCCGGCGGCCCGGCCACCTCGCGTACGGCCAGGACATCGGCGAGACGACCGGGTGAGTCGACGACGGCGGCCAGCATCGACGGCCTCCCTTCCCTGCACATGCCAGAACGATCCAGAACGTCCCATCCTAGGAACGCCGAGGATCGCGACTCCGACCGGGACAGCGCCGGGGCCGGTGCAGCGCCGGGGCCGGCCGTGGGGGCCTACTCCCACACCTTCGTGCGACGCCGAGGCGGGCCGCCGCGCCCCGTCAGCCGGGCCACCTCCGGGGCCACCCGCAGCAGGGAGGCGAAGGTGTCCGCCGGGAGAAGCAGGTCGATGTACGGGAGCGCGGCGGTCATCGTCGTCGTACGGGGACGGTAACCCGGGGCGCCCGCGCGGGGGTTGAGCCAGACGACCGTATGGGCGCGGCGGCGCAGCCGGGCCATGGCCGCGGCGAGGCGTTCGGGCGGGTCGCCGTCCCAGCCGTCGGAGGCGATCAGCACCACCGCGCCGCGCAGCGCGCCCCCGTGGTGGGAGGCGAGCAGGGTTTCCAGGCAGTGCGCGATCCTGGTGCCGCCGAACCGGTCCTCGACCCGCCCCGACGCCTCCTCGAACGCCGTCTCGGCTGAGCGGTGCGCGAGCACGTTGGTGAGCCGGGTCAGCGAGGTGGCGAAGGCGAACACCTCGGCCCGCGTGGTCAGCGCGAGCACCCGCATCAGATGCAGATAGGCCACCGCCTGCGCCTGCATCGACCGGCTCACATCGCACAGCACCACCACCCGCCGGGGCCGGTCCAGGGGCCCGGTGCGCACCAGCCGGACCGGTTCCCAGCCGGTGCGCCGGGAGCGGGCCACCGTCTCCCGGATCGCCACCCGGGGCCCGCCAGGACGCCGCGTGTACCGGCGGGAGCGGCGCGTCGGCCACTGCCGCAGCCCCGTCTCCAGCCACTGCCCGAGCAGCGCCGCCTCCCGCTCGCCGAGCCGCTCGAACGGTGTGTCCACGGCACCGGCCAGCTCGGTCGGCAGCCGCTGCGGCACGGTCAGTACGTGTTCCTCGCTCGGCTCGGCCGCCCCCACCACCGGCGGCAGCGTCACCCAGGGCAGCCCCGCGTCCTCCACCGGATCGCCGGACGCGCCCGCGGGCAGCGGGGCACGGACGTCGTCTCCGGCGGGTGGCACGGCGCCCCGGCCGGTACGGCGGGCGTGCGGGTCCAGGGACAGCACGGCGTCCCCGAACACCGCGTCGAAGACCTCGTCGAAGCGGGTCAGATACGGCTGGTCGCGGACGAGGGTGACCCGGGCCGTCCAGTACAGGGCGGACCGTGTCGTGGGCCATGACGCGGCCAGCGCGCGTACGAAGTCCCGGGCCGAGGTCAGGCCCACGGGCACGCCCCGGCTCCGCAGCCGGTCGGCGAGCGCAACGGCGAACGCGGCCCGGTCGACGGCGGGCAGGAACGGCTCGGTCGGCGTCATCACACGGGCTCCCGTGTCACCGCCTCGCCGGGCTCAGTGCACCGCCCAGTAGATCACCACGCCGACGACGACCGCGCCGACGGCCACCGGGACGAGCCGCTTGTACACCGACTTCCCGGCGTACTGCATCAGGTCCAGGGGTTCGTTCTCGCGCACGGTCGGCTGCGGGCGGGCGGCGGGCCGGGGCGCGGCGGCGGACTCGGACCGAGGGGGCGCTGAGGGCCGTACGGCATGGGCGTCCGCAGGGGCATCCGCAGGGGCATGGGTGTCGGCGGCGGTCGGCTCGGTCAAGGTCGGCTCGGCGGTAGACGGCCCGACGGCGCTCTGCTCGGCGGTGGTCGCGGACGAGGGCGCGGGCGCAGGTGCCTCGGATGCCTCCGGCTCCGTCGGCTCCGGCTTGTGCAGCAGC
This sequence comes from Streptomyces murinus, assembly GCF_002154555.1. GTDB lineage: Bacteria > Actinomycetota > Actinomycetes > Streptomycetales > Streptomycetaceae > Streptomyces > Streptomyces murinus. The sequence goes on along the minus strand of NZ_MUNF01000238.1, from coordinate 29,690 downwards.
TGCTCCTCCACGTTCGCCACGAACTGCGCGAACAGCTTCTCGGAGATCTCCTTGATCATGCCGCTGCCGAACTGGGCCAGTTTCCCACTGATGTTGAGGTCGGTGCTGACGCTCACCGCGGTGCCCGTGCCGTCGGGCCGCAGCCGGGCGTGCACCGTCGCGGAGGCGTTGCCCTGGCCCCGGGTGTCCTTGCCGGAGGCGCTGATCACCGCGCTGTGGCTGGCCTCGTCCTGCTCGGTGAAGCGGGCGGTGCCCTGGAACTGGCTGATCACCGGCCCGACCTTGACCTTCACCTTGCCCCGGTAGACATCGCCGTCGACCCCGGTGAGCTGGGCACCGGGCATACAGGGGGCGAGGCCCTCCAGATCGGTGAGCGCCTGCCAGGCCCGCTCCAGGGGCGCGTCCACCCGGAACTCGTTGTCGATCTTCATGGCTTACGGTCTCCTCGCTTCTTCGGGGTAGCCGAGCTCGCCGAGGGCCCCGGTGATGGTGGTGCGGTCGTCGGGGCTCTTGGCGACCGCGCTGAGGGTGCTGATCACATCGCGGCGGGCCAGCCGGGACACGCGCAGCGCGGCGAGCGCGGACACCCAGTCGATGGCCTCCGCCAGGCCGGGCGCCTTGTCCAGATCCAGCGCGCGGACCTGGCCGATGAACGCGGTGGCGGACGCGATCAGCGGTTCGTTCGCGGCCGGCACCGAGCGGCGCAGGATCTCCGCCGCGCGCTCGGGGACGGGATAGTCGATCCAGTGGTAGAGACAGCGGCGGCGCAGCGCGTCGTGGAGTTCGCGGCTGCGGTTGGAGGTGAGGACCACCACCGGGGGCCGGGCGGCGGCGAAGGTGCCCAGCTCCGGGACGGTGATGCTCCACTCCCCCAGGAACTCGAAGAGCAGCGCCTCGAATTCGTCGTCCGCGCGGTCGATCTCGTCGATCAGGAGCACCGGCGGCAGCGGCCCCTGATGGCGTACGGCGCGCAGCAGCGGCCGGTCCAGCAGGAAGTCCTCGGTGAACAGGTCGGCGTCGCCCAGACGCTCCCCGCGCGCCTCGGTGAGCCGTACGGCGAGCAGCTGGCGCTGGTAGTTCCACTCGTACAGCGCCTCTCCGGCCGTCAGTCCCTCGTAGCACTGGAGGCGGATCAGCGGCGTGGCGAGGGCTTCCGCGAGCGACTTGGCCGCGCTGGTCTTGCCGACGCCCGGCTCGCCCTCCAGGAGCAGCGGCCGGTCGAGGACGGTGGCCAGGTAGAGGGCGGTGGCGGTGCCCTCGTCCACGAGGTGGCCGACCTCGGCGAGACGGCGCCGTACGTCCTCGGCGTCCAGGAAGAGTGCGCTCACCCGCCCACCAGCCCCGTCGCACAGCGGTCCCGGCAGCCGGTGCCGCAGAACCAGAACTCCTTGTCCCCGGCGGTGAGATGAGGCGTATCGGCGGTCACGGTCACCGTCATCCCGCAGACCGGGTCGACGACCTGGACCGGCGCTTCGGGCAGGGCCGTCGGCGGTGGCGCGCCGCGCGCGTGTACGGCCTCCACCACCTCCGCGAGGATGGACAGTGCCACCTCCGGTGCCGTGCGGGCGCCGATGTCGAGGCCGGCCGGGGTGTGCACACGGGCCCGCTCCGCCTCGCCGAGGCCGAGTTCGTCCAGCAGGGCGGCGCCCCGGCGGCGGCTGGCGACCAGGGCGATGTGCGGGACGTCCGCGTCCAGGGCGGCGCGCAGCGCCTCGGCGTCGCCGCGGCCCTGCCCGGCCACGATCACCGCGCCGGTGTACTCGGCGGGCGGCCCGTCGGGCAGGGAGCGCGCGGTGGCGTAGCCGAGGACATCGGCGAGGGCGATGAACGCCTCCGCGATCGGGGTGGTGCCGACGACCTCGATCAGGGGCGGCGGCAGCACCGGCTCCAGGAAGATCTCCAGCGCCCCGCCGGACAGACAGGGGTTGACCACCACCTTGGCGCCCGGGGTGTCCGGGAAGGCCACCTCGCCCGCCGGCAGCACCCGCAGCAGCAGCGGCCCGCCGCCGTTGAGGGCGCCGAGCGCCGCCGTGCGCACCGAGCCCTCGGCGCACATCCCGCCGACGAATCCGTCGATCGTGCCGTCGCCGTACACGATCGCCTCGTCGCCCGGGTGCGCGGACGCGGGCGGCTGGGCGCGCACGACGCGGGCGTGCACGAACGGCACGCGCCGCTGGGCCAGTTCGAGCGCACGCGCGCTCACCGTCTTGGGCACCCCGGTCACCTCCTCGACTCCGTCACCGTCTCCTGTTCCTGCGGCGGGCGCCACTTCTCGTCAGATCGGCGGGAGGGGCCGGCCCTGCATCGCCTCCCAGACCCGGGAGGGGGTCAGCGGCATGTCCGCGTGCCGGATCCCGAACGGGGAGAGCGCGTCGACCACCGCGTTGACGATCGCCGGCGGGGAGCCGACGGTCGCGGACTCGCCCACGCCCTTGGCGCCGATCGGGTGGTGCGGGGAGGGGGTGACCGTGAACCCCGTCTCCCAGTCGGGCACTTCGAGGGCGGTCGGGATGAGGTAGTCCATCAGGGAGCCGCTGAGGCAGTTGCCGTCCTCGTCGAAGGCGATCATCTCCATCAGCGCCATGCCGACGCCGTCGGTGAGTCCGCCGTGCACCTGGCCCTCGATGATCATCGGGTTGATGCGGGTGCCGCAGTCGTCCACCGCCACGAACCGCCGTACCGTCACCTTCGCGGTGCCCGGGTCGATGTCGACCACGCAGATGTAGGCGCCGTGCGGATAGGTGAGGTTCTCCGGGTTGTAGCAGATCTGCGCCTCCAGACCGCCCTCGACGCCCTCGGGCAGATCGCCCGCGCCGTGCGCCCGCATCGCGATGTCCTGGATGGTCACGGAGGCGTTCGGGTCGCCCGCCACCGTGAAGGAGCCCTTCTCCCACTCCAGGTCGGCGACCGAGACCTCCAGCATCCCGGAGGCGATCAGCCGCGCCTTGTCGCGGACCTTGCGGGCGACCAGGGCGGCCGCCGCGCCGGAGACCGGCGTGGAGCGGCTGCCGTAGGTGCCGAGGCCGAACGGGGTCTGGTCGGTGTCGCCGTGCACGACCTCGATGTCCTGGGGCGGGATGCCGAGTTCCTCGGCGACGATCTGCGCGAACGTCGTCTCATGGCCCTGCCCCTGGCTCTGCACCGACAGCCGTACGACGGCCTTTCCGGTGGGGTGGACCCGCAGTTCGCAGCCGTCGGCCATGCCGAGGCCGAGGATGTCCATGTCCTTGCGGGGTCCGGCGCCGACCGCCTCGGTGAAGAAGGACACGCCGATGCCCATGATCTCGCCGCGGGCCCGCTTCTCCGCCTGCTCGGCGCGCAACTCGTCGTATCCGGCGAGCTGTTTGGCCAGTTCCATGGTCGGGGCGTAGTTCCCGGAGTCGTAGACCCAGCCGGTCTTGGTGCGGTACGGGAACTGCTCGGGCCGGATGAAGTTCTTCATCCGCAGCTCGATCGGGTCCATCCGCAGTTCGTCGGCGAGGCAGTTGACGATCCGCTCGACCAGGTAGACCGCCTCGGTGATGCGGAAGGAGCAGGCGTACGCCACCCCGCCCGGCGCCTTGTTGGTGTAGACGGCGGTCATCTTGCAGTAGGCCGCCTCCAGGTCGTAGCTGCCGGTGAAGACGCCGAAGAAGCCGGCCGGGTACTTCACGGGCGCGGCGACGCCGTTGAACGCGCCGTGGTCGGCGAGGACGTTGGTGCGGATCGCGAGGATCCTGCCGTCGCGGGTGGCCGCGATCTCGCCGCGCATGATGTAGTCGCGGGCGAAGCCGGTGCTGATCAGGTTCTCCGCGCGGTCCTCCATCCACTTCACCGGTTTGCCGGTGAGCAGGGAGCCGACGATCGCGCACACATAACCCGGGTAGATCGGCACCTTGTTGCCGAATCCGCCGCCGATGTCCGGGGAGACCACCCGGATCTTGTGCTCGGGCAGTCCGGCGACGATCGCGTACAGGGTGCGGTGGGCGTGCGGGGCCTGGGTGGTGGACCACAGGGTGAGCTTGCCGTCGACCGCGTCGTAGTCGGCGACCGCGCCGCAGGTCTCCATGGGAGCCGGGTGCACCCTCGGGTAGACGATGTCCTGCGAGACGACCACGTCCGCGCGCCGGAACACCTCGTCGGTGGCGTCCGCGTCCCCGGTCTCCCAGTCGAAGACGTGGTTGTCGGCCTTGCCCTCCAGGTCGTCGCGGATGACCGGCGCCTCGGGCGAGAGGGCGGTGCGTACGTCGATCACCGCGTCCAGGGGTTCGTACTCGACGTCGATCAGTTCGAGGGCGTCGCGCGCCGCGTACCGGTCCTCGGCGACGACGAAGGCGACCTCCTGGCCCTGGAAGCGGACCTTGTCGGTGGCGAGGACGGCCTGCACGTCGTTCGACAGGGTCGGCATCCAGGCCAGGCCCTTCTCGGCGAGCATCGCGCCGGTGACCACCAGGCGGACCTTGGGGTGGGCCTCGGCGAGGGTGGTGTCGACGGAGAGGATGCGGGCGTGGGCGAGCGGGGAGCGCAGGATCGCCAGGTGGAGCATGCCGGGCAGTTGGAGGTCGTCCACATAGCGGCCCCGGCCGCGGACGAAGCGGGGGTCCTCCTTGCGCAGCATCCGGCCGTGGCCGTTGGGCTTCTGGTCGTTGTCGACGAAGGCGGTGCGGTGGCCGTTGGCGGCGACGGTGGTCATGAGGCGCTCCCCGAGGTCGACGCGACGGAGGGTCCGGGAGCGTCGGCCGGTGCGACGGTCCGCTCGGGCTCCTCGGCGGTGGTGCGGGTGCCGGCCTGTTCGGCGGCGGCCCAGCGGATCGAGCGGACGATGGTGGCGTAGCCGGTGCAGCGGCAGATCTGGCCCGAGATGGCCTCGCGGATCTCCTCGTCGGAGGGGTCCGGGTTCCGGTCGAGCAGGGCGCGGGCGGTCATCATCATGCCGGGGGTGCAGAAGCCGCACTGGAGTCCGTGGCATTCCATGAACCCGCGCTGGATCGGGTCGAGTTCGCCGTGCTGCTCCAGGCCCTCGACGGTGCGTACCTCGTGGCCGCCCGCCATCGCGGCCAGTACCGTACAGGACTTGACGGGTTCGCCGTCCAGCCAGACCACGCAGGTGCCGCAGTTGCTGGTGTCGCAGCCCCAGTGGGTGCCGGTGAGCTGGAGGTGGTCGCGCAGGAAGTGCACCAGCAGCAGCCGGCCCTCGATCTCCCGGGTGACCTCTTCGCCGTTGACGGTCATGGTGACCTGCACGATCACACCTCCTGTCCGTTGATCCGGGCCGTGGCCCGGCGCAGTACGCGCATCGTCAGCTCGCGGGCCAGATGCCGCTTGTACTCGGCGCTGCCGCGCCGGTCGGTGGCCGGGGAGCAGGACTCGGCCGCGATGTCGCCGGCCCGCGCCCACAGCTCCTCGGCGGGCGGCTGTCCGCGCAGGGCGTCGGCGATCCCGGGGATGCCGGCGGTGTTCGGGCCGACGGCGGCGAGGCCGACCCGGGCGTCCGCGATCAGCCCGGACCCGTCCAGCCAGAGCGCGGCGCCCGCCGAGACGACCGCCCAGTCCCCGGCGCGCCGCTCGACCTTCTCGTAGGCGCTGGAGCCGCGCGGGCGGACCGGGAAGCGGACCTCGGTGAGGATCTCCGCGTCGCCGACGGCGGTCTCGTACGGGCCCTGGTGGAAGTCCTCCATGGAGACCACGCGCTCGCCGTCCATCCCGCGGATGACGCAGGACGCGTCCAGCGTGGTGCACACCGCCGAGAGGTCCTCGGAGGGGTCCGCCTGGCACAGGGAGCCGCCCAGGGTGCCGCGGTTGCGCACCACGGGGTCGGCGATCACCCGTTCGGCGTCGCGGAAGATCGGGAAGGCGGCGGCGAGTTCGTCGGACTCCAGCAGTTCGCGGTGCCGGGTCATCGCGCCGATGCGGATCATGCCGGGCTCGACACGGATATAGCCCAGCTCGTCGTGCAGCTCATTGATATCGATCAGGTATTCGAAGTTGGCCAGCCTGAGTTTCATCATCGGGATGAGGCTGTGCCCGCCGGCCACCAGGCGGGCGGTGTCGCCGAGCCGGTCCAGGAGCGTGACCGCCTCGTCCACCGTGCCCACCCGCTGGTACTCGAACGGAGCGGGAACCTGCATGCCGCACTCCCCTGTCTCGCCCGGCGGGCAGCCGGGCGCGTCGGGCGCCGTTGTCCAAAGATCATTGCGCCTCCGTCCGGGGCGGGGTGTCAATCGCGGCTTAAGCCTTTGCTTAACTCGCTCGGCGCGGAGGGCGCGGTCACTTAAGCGAAGACTTAAGCTGCCGTTGACATGCGACGGACGGCATTCGCATGATCCGGACGCCGGGCGGGTGAGAACGGCTGCCACGGGGTTTGGGCCGGGGCCGGACGCCAAGGCGCGGACCGCCGTACGGCCTGCACACAGGACCGAACGGGTATTCGGTGGGTGTGGCGGTGGTGGCCGCCGCCGAAGGAGGCACACGAATGCGGGACATCGCGCAGGGCCTCTCCTCCTGGAGTGCGTCCGGCAAGCGATTCGCGGTGGCGACGGTCGTACGGACCTGGAAGTCGGCGCCGCGCCAGGCGGGCTCGTCGCTGGCGGTCGCCGAGGACGGCGAGGTGATCGGCAGCGTCTCCGGCGGCTGCGTGGAGGGCGCGGTCTACGAGCTGGCGAGCGAGGTCCTGGAGAGCGGCGAGCCCGCTCTCGTGACCTACGGCGTCAGCGACGACGACGCGCTGGCGGTCGGCCTGACCTGCGGCGGGATCATCGAGATCCTGGTACGGCCGGCGGGCGCGGGCCGCTTCCCGGGGCTGCCGGGGGTGCTGGAGGCGATGGACGCGGGGCGGCCGGTGGCGGTGGTGTCGCCGCTGCCCGACGAGGGCGGTGGCGCGGAGCCGGATCCCACGGCCGCGCCCGCCGGTCAGATGATCGTCACGCCGTCCGGTGCGCAGGGCACGCTGGGCGGCCCCCGTCTCGACGCCGCGGTGGTCGAGCGGGCGCAGGGGCTGCTGGCGCAGGGCAGTACCGGTGTGGTGCGGGTCGGGCGCGCGGGTGAGGAGCGGCGCGACGATGTCGCCGTGTTCGTGGAGTCCTTCGCGCCGCCGCCGCGGATGCTGGTGTTCGGCGCCATCGACTTCGCGTCCGCGGTGGCCCGGATCGGCAAGTTCCTCGGCTATCACGTCACGGTGTGCGACGCCCGCCCGGTGTTCGCCACCCGCCGCCGCTTCCCGGACGCGGACGAGCTGGTGGTGGACTGGCCGCACCGCTATCTGGAGTCGACCGAGGTGGACGAGAACACGGTGATCTGCGTCCTCACCCACGATCCGAAGTTCGATGTGCCGCTGCTCCAGCGGGCGCTGCGCACCCCCGCCCGCTACATCGGCGCGATGGGCAGCCGCCGTACCCATGAGGACCGGCTGCGGCGACTGCGCGAGGAGGGCATGACCGAGGCGGAACTCTCCAGACTCTCCGCCCCGATCGGCCTCGACCTGGGCGCCCGCACCCCGGAGGAGACGGCGGTGGCCATCATGGCCGAGGTCATCGCCCTGCGCTGGGGCGGCACGGGCCGCCGCCTGGTGGAGATGACTCCGCTGCCGATCCATCGCTGACACCGGTAGACAGTCGCCGACGCCGTCCGGGATCTATGCGGGACCCCGGAGGAGGGACCAAGGGGTCGCCTCGGCCCGGGAACCGGACGTGGACCGGCCCCACGGAAGCAGGTAGTGGAATATTGAACTACCTGGTGCCGTTGTGCCCGGCGAAGGAGGTCCCAAGTGGAGACCACGTACTACGACCACGGCAGCCCGGCCGAGCGCTGGGAGCGTGCCCGGGCGTTCTTCGCGGCCAAGGACTACGCGGGGGCGGCGCGCGTGCTGGTCGCCCTGGTGGAGGAGGTGCCGGAGCAGACCGGGCCCCGGCTGCTGCTGGCCCGTGCGTACTACCACTCGGCGCAGCTGCGGCGGGCCGAGGACCAGCTGCGGACGATCGTGGAGCGCGACCCGGTGGAGCACTACGCCCGGCTGATGCTGGGCCGCACGCTCGAACGGCAGTCACGGCACGAGGAGGCGCAGCGGCATCTGCGGATCGCCGCCGCGCTCGCGGGCGACCTTCCCCAGGTCCGGAGCGACCTCCCGCAAGGCCGGA
>NZ_MUNF01000238.1:0-21542 GCF_002154555.1 Streptomyces murinus | reverse complement strand
CTTCCGCAGGTCTGAGGCGACGTCCCGCAGGTCTGAGGCGACATTCCGCAGGACCGGGGCGACCTTCCGCAGGTCTGAGGCGACCTCCCGCAGGACCGGGGCGACGTCCCGCAGGTCTGAGGCGACATTCCGCAGGACCGGGGCGACCTCCCGCAGGGCCGAGGCAGCCTCCGGCAAGGCCGAGGCAGCGTCCGGTAACGCTGAGGCGGATTCCCGCGGGCACCGGGGCGGGGCCGCCGCGGCACCGGGCCGGGCGCCTCGTGCCCGGGTGGGCCACCGTGGCATCCTGGCGCGATGGCACCCGACCGTGATCACGCGCCGCTCGCCGAACGGGTCGAGGAACTCCTCGCCGCCGGCGGCCCCCTGCCCATCGTCGCCGCCGGCCGGCCGGTGCTGCGCCGCCCCACCGAGCCGTACGACGGCCAGCTCGGCCCCGCCCTGCTGGCCCGCTTCGTCGAGGCGCTGCGCCTGACCATGCACGCGGCGCCCGGCGTGGGCCTCGCCGCGCCCCAGGTCGGCGTGGAGCTGCGGATCGCGGTCCTGGAGGACCCGGCGCCGGTGCCGGAGGAGATCGCCGCGATCAGGGGCCGGCGCCCGCAGCCCTTCCGGGTGCTGGTCAACCCCGTGTACGAGCCCGTCGGCACGGCGCGCGCCGCGTTCTTCGAGGGCTGCCTCAGCGTGCCCGGCTGGCAGGCGGTGGTGGCCCGGCACGCCGAGGTGCGGCTGCGCGCGGAGGACGAGCAGGGGCGCCCGGTGGACGAGGTGTTCACCGGCTGGCCGGCCCGTATCGTGCAGCACGAGACGGACCACCTCGACGGCATGCTCTACCTCGACCGCGCCGAGCCGCGCTCCCTGTCCACCAACGAGGCCGTCGCCGCCCTGTGGTCCCAGCCGACCCCGGCCACGGCCGCGACGGCCCTCGGCTTCGAACTGCCGTAACCCACCCGCGCGTCAGCGCCCCGGCAACTCCCTTAAGGGTGCCCTCAGTTGTCCCGGTACGCCTCCAGCAGGCGCAGCCAGACCTCGCTCAGGGTCGGGTAGGAGGGGACCACATGCCACAGGCGGCTGATCGGGACGTGGCCCGCTACGGCGATCGTGGCGGAGTGGATGAGTTCGCCGACGCCGGGGCCGACGAAGGTGACGCCCCGCAGGATCTCGTCCTCCAGGTCCACGACCATGCGGGCGCGGCCCTTGTAGCCGTCGCCGTACAAGGCCGCCCCGGCGACGGAGGAGAACTCCACGTCGACCGCGCGGACCCGGTGTCCTGCCTCCTCCGCCTCGGCGAGGGAGAGCCCGACCGCGGCGGCCTCGGGGTCGGTGAACACGACCTGCGGTACGGCCTCGTGGTCGGCGGTGGCCGCGTGCGGGCCCCAGGGACCGTCCAGCAGCGGGGTCCCGGCCGCGCGGGCACCGATGACGGCACCGGCGATACGGGCCTGGTACTTGCCCTGATGGGTGAGGAGCGCGCGGTGGTTGACGTCACCGGCGGCGTACAGCCAGTCGGTGCCGATGACCCGCAGGGTGTCGTCGACCTCCAGCCAGGAGCCGGGCTCCAGACCGACCGTGTCGAGGCCGATGTCATCGGTCCCCGGAATGCGGCCGGTGGCGAAGAGGATCTCGTCGGCCTCGAACCTTTCACCCGTACGGGTGAGGGCGACGACGGTACCGTCCTCCCGGGTGACGGACGCGACGGACACCCCCGTGCGCACGTCCACCCCGGCCTCGGTGAGCGCCTCGGCGACCAGTTCCCCGGCAAACGGCTCCATCCGGCTGAGCAGGCCCTTGCCGCGCACCAGCAGGGTCACCCGGGAACCGAGCGCCCCCCAGGCGGCGGCCATCTCGGTGGCCACGACACCGCCGCCGACCACGAGCAGCCGCCCGGGGGCCGAGTCCGCGCTGGTGGCCTCCCGGCTGGTCCACGGCCGCACCTCGGCGAGTCCGGGCAGGTCGGGCAGCTGGGCACGGGTGCCGGTGCAGACCACGACGGCGTGCCGGGCGGTGAGGGTGGTGACGCTCCCGTCGGACACGGTGACGGTGACCGTGCGCGGTCCCGCGAGGCGGCCGTGGCCCCGGTAGAGGTCGGCGCCGATGCCCTCCACCCAGTCGACCTGCCCGTCGTCCTGCCAGTGGGAGGTGAAGTTGTCGCGGCGCTCCAGCACGGCCGGGGTGTCGAGGGGCGCCCGGGCCGCCGCGGCGAGGCCGGGCAGCCGGCGGGCGTCGGCCTGGGCGATGACCGGCCTGAGCAGCGCCTTGCTGGGCATGCACGCCCAGTAGGAGCACTCGCCGCCGACCAGTTCGCTCTCCACGATCGCGGTGGTGAGGCCGGCCGCGCGGGTGCGGTCGGCGACGTTCTCCCCCACGGGCCCGGCCCCGAGCACCACGACGTCGTACGCGATGGTTTCCGATTCCGTCGTTTCCGTCATGGGGTCAGTCTGGTGGGTGGTGTGCGTGGTGGCCACATGGGTACGAGCGCGCACACGGGCGCCCGGTGCGCGAGAGGCCATCCGGGTGCGCGTGCGCGGTGCCCGCACCCGCGTGGACACCGCCCGGAATAGGCGGCCCACCGGCCGTGTTTCCGCCGTCGGCACACCCCGGACCAGGAAGAGGGAACCAGGCCATGAGCAGCACCGTGGAACTGACCAAGGACAACTTCGACCGGACGGTCACGGACAACGACTTCGTGCTGATCGATTTCTGGGCGTCCTGGTGCGGTCCGTGCCGGCAGTTCGCGCCGGTGTACGAGAAGGCCGCCGAGGACAACCCGGACCTGGTCTTCGGCAAGGTGGACACCGAGGCGCAGCCGGAGCTGGCGCAGGCCTTCGGCATCCAGTCGATCCCGACGCTGATGATCGTGCGGGACCGGGTGGCCGTGTTCGCGCAGCCGGGCGCGCTGCCCGAGGCGGCCCTCACGGACGTCATCGGGCAGGCCCGCGAGCTGGACATGGACGAGGTCCGCAAGAGCATCGCCGCCCAGGAGGGCCAGGCGCAGTAGCCGTCCGGACGGGGTGGCGGTCCGGGTTCAGGTGGACTCGCGTCGTACGACCGAGGAGCCGAGGACTCGGTGCACCTCCGGTTCGCCGCCCGGGTCGCGCACCGCGCGGTCGACGAGGGCGGCGAGGGCACGGCCCGAGGGCAGTTCGATGCGGACGGTGCTCAGCCGGGGCCGCAGCAGCCGGCCGAGCATCAGGTCGTCGGCGCCGATCACGGCCACGTCCTCGGGGATGCGCCGCCCGGTGTCCTGGAGGGCACGCATCAGCAGCATGGCGTACTCGTCGTTGTAGGCGAACACCGCGTCCAACTCGGGCCAGTCGGCGACGAGTTCGGTGGCGGCCCGCTCCGTGTAGGCGAGCGGCACCCCGATGACGCGCGCGCCGGTGCCGCGCAGCGCCTGCCGGGCGCCGGCGAGCCGGGGCCTCGAATAGACCTCCAGGCCGGGCTCTTCGGGCACGACGACGCCGATCCGCCGTCTGCCGCGTTCGTACAGGTGGGCGGCCGCGCACCGGCCCACGGCGTCATGGTCCATCAGCAGGGCGTGCGCGCCTTCGACCCGTTCGGGACCGAGGGTGACGACCGCGCGGGCGCCGGAGCGTTTGAGGACGGCGACGCCCCGCGGGCCGATCCCGGTGCCGGGCACCAGGACGGCCACGGGCCGTAACTCGGCCCAGGCGCGGGCGGCGTCGTCGCCGTGGAGGCCGACGGAGCCGTACTGGACGACGGTGTAGTCGAGTCGGTTCAGAGCGCCCTGGACCTCGTTGAGGAACGCGCTGTAGAGGGGTCCGACGGGGATCGCCGGGGCGGGCATGAGGACCGTACGGCTGTGTCCCGCGCGCAGGCTGCGGGCGGCCGCGTGGGGGACGTACCCCAGTTCCCGCGCGGCCTCGTGGACGCGCTGCCGCGTGGCGTCGCTGATCCGCACGGCGTCGGTCTTGTTGAGGACGTAGGACACGGTCGCACGCGAGACGCCGGCCAGGCGGGCCACATCGGCACTCGTGGGAGTGTTCGGTATCTGCACCATGACAGCCGCATCTTGGCAGAGCCGTCCATGGGGGTGGCGGGCGGGGGAATGTGGTTCGCTTTTTGACCAACTCCCGTGTACGGCAGGGCCGTTCGGCCCCTTGCCGGGCGGGGTCAGACGGGTGGCCAGGTGCGCGTCACCCGCGCGACCAGGTCCACCCAGGCCGACTCGAGGCGGGCCATGGGCATGTGGCGCTGCCGGGTCAGATGGTGGATGAGCGCCGGGTCCAGGGAGGCCAGCAGGGTCTGGGCCAGCAGCTCGCAGTCCGCGTCCGGCACGATCTGGCGCAGCAGCATGGTGACGTGGGTGCGCAGCGCCTGCGTCGCGGGGTGGGAGAAGCGGCGGCACGCCTCGGGCTGGGCGGCGAGTTGCAGCTCCAGCTGCTCGGCGGAGCGGTAGAGCACCGCGATGCCGAACGCCCGCAGTCGCTCCAGGGGCGGCGCGCCGGGGCCGAGCGGCGGGGGTCCGCCGAGGAAGTCGGCCTGGAGCTGTCTGCCCGAGTGGTCGAGCAGGGCCATCAGCAGTCCGGTGCGGTCGCCGAAGCGCCGGAAGACCGTGCCCTTGCCGACCTTGGCCGCCGAGGCGACGGCCTCCATGGTGACGCCGGCCACGCCCTGCTCCGCGATCAGCCGGGCGGCGGCCTCCAGCAACCGGGCCCGGTTGCGGGCCGCGTCGGCGCGCAGACAGGGCTCCTCGGGAGCCGTGCCGAGCTCCAGCAGGGGTGGCGCGTCGGAGGGCTCCTGCGGCGTCGGGAAGGGCTGCGGCGCGCTGGACATGAAGACAGCGTAAAGCACCGGGAACAGAACTGGACCCCGGTCCGGTTAGAGTGGTAGAAATTTAAACGGACCTTGGTCCGGATCGTAACGGCGATGTTTCAGCCCCTGGAGATTTCCCATGTCTGTTCGTATCCTCGCGCTCGTCGGCAGCCTGCGTGCCGGTTCGCACAACCGTCAGCTGGCCGAGGCGGCCGCCAAGCTCGCCCCCGAGGGCGCCGAGGTCGTGCTCTTCGAGGGCCTGGCCGACGTGCCCTTCTACAACGAGGACATCGACGTCGAGGGCGGTGTCCCGGCCGCCGCCGCGGCGCTGCGTGAGGCCGCTCAGGGCGCCGACGCGTTCCTGCTGTTCTCGCCCGAGTACAACGGCACCATGCCGGCCGTCCTGAAGAACGCCATCGACTGGCTGTCCCGCCCCTTCGGCGCCGGCGCCTTCGGTGGCAAGCCCGTCGCCGTGATCGGCACCGCCTTCGGCCAGTACGGCGGCGTGTGGGCGCAGGACGACACCCGCAAGTCGGTCGGCATCGCCGGCGGCAAGGTGATCGAGGACATCAAGCTCTCGATCCCCGGCTCCATGACCCGCTTCGCCGAGACCCACCCGGTCGACGACGCCGAGGTCGCCGCCCAGCTGACCGAGGTCGTGGCGCGGCTGCACGGCACCGCGGCGGAGATCACGGCCGCCTGAGCCCCACCCGAACCGCCCGTAGGGGCCGGAGCCGAGCGGCCTCCGGCCTCTACGGGTCTTTTCCGCCCCCTAAGGGGGCCAGGCCCCGGGGGGCCTCGGCACGGATGGGAAGCACGCCCCGCCGCGCCGTTCTGACGGGCGTGCAACATCGGGCCTCTTTCAACACCGTTCACGGCTCCACCTCCTTTCCGGCGTGGCCCCTCGCTGGTGCACTGGTCGGACCCCGCGCTTCTTCCGCCCCCTCCCCGGCACGACCTGCCGCCTCGGGCGACGGCGCATCCCCGACGAGGACCCGTGGGGTCCTGCCCCCGGGAGGTCGAAACAGGTGAGTTCGGACAGCGAGTGTTGTCGGTGGCCACGCGGCGCGGTGGCCCCGGACGCCTCACTCGGACAGCGGCCGCGGGACGGGCGGCGCACGAGCCGCCGACGTGACGGGGCGGCCCTTGCCCCGTCGGTCCCCTCCCCCTCACCGGAGGCACGGGACCGCGTCCCCCGGAGCGCTCGGCAGACGGCGGACCGCTCCCGCTCCGCGCCCGCCCTTCCGGATCTCCCGCCGGCCGTCCGCGTGGCAGGACGAGCGTCCGTCCTCATGACGGAGCAGGAGGACAGCCGGGCGGACGGCTGGAGCAAGGAGCGCGTCGAGCGGACGTTGTTCGCCCGGTGGACGCGCGGCGGGGACGACCTCCCGCCTCCGGAGACCGCCGTACTCGCCCGCGCCCTGGTCCTGATGCGGCGGACCGGACTCGACCGCTACGGCCCACCGGTGCGCCGCGCCCTGGCACGGGCCGAGGGACCGGTGCGCTGCCCGGTGGCCTCCGCCCGGGCCGCGCGACTCGCACTGCCCCCGGGCACGACCGTGGCCCTCCTCGGCGAGCCGCACTCCGGCACGGTGACGCATGTGGTCGTCTGCCTGGCCCACGAGGACCCCTACCCGGCTCCCTGGTACGTCGTGGCCTGCGCTCCTCTGGGGGTCTGCCGGGCCCACGGCGCCGACGAGATCGAACCGGTCTGCCCCGAGCGGTAGTTCGGCGCCCGCGCCCACCGGTGAGAGGCGCGCGTGAGCCGGTGGGAGGCGCGCGCGTGAGCCGGTAAGGGGCGCGCGCGAGCCGACTCCCCGGCCCCGCCGACGCGCCCGCCCGATCCACGGAACCACCCGACCCCCTGCGCGGAAAGGCGACACGACCATGCGGGTGTCCGGTCTCGGCCCGAAAGCCGAACACCACCTCCTCGAACTCGGCTTCAACCCCCGCCCGACGCCGGCGGGCGGCTGGCGGCTCGCGACCGCCCCCGGCGGTCCGGGGCCGCTCACCGTCGAGCCCACCGAAGCCCCCCACGACGACGGGGCGATCAGCGACAGCGTGCTGGGGGCGACCCGCGAGGAGACCGCCCAGGCCGCGTGCGGGCTGATGCACCTGTACGGGCTGCGCGAGGGCGCGGGCCCCCGCAGGCTCGGTCTGGACCACACCGCCGTCGTACGCGCCGTGGTGACCGGTCAGGGGGCGCTCGCAGGGCTGCTCGCCCGCGCCCGGGGTCTGAACCCGGGGCGCGTCCGCGTGGACCCGACCGCGGCGCTGCTGCTCACGCTGGGGCACTACCTCGCGATCGCCGAGGCCGCCCCCGAGACCTACACACCCCGCGCGATCCGCACGGAGCCACCGGAGCGCGCCGACGGCACGGACCGCACAGCCTTCTCGCCGCACGCCGACGCGGGGCTGCCGCCACCCTTCCTCACCCGCGACGGGCGCTGGGTGGAGATCGAGACCTTCCGCGCCCAGCGCTGGGGAGCGCTGTGGCAGCGGCTGGGCGTGGACGGCGTCGCGATCGGCCGGGCGTGGCGCGAGCACGCGGCCCGCCAGTGGACGGCCCGGTGCACGCTGCCCCGAGCGCTGCACCGGGCGGTCGCGGCCCACTCGCTCGCCGAACTCCAGGAAGCCGCACGCGCGTGCGAGGTGGCCGTGGTCGAGTTGCAGCCACCGGCCCGGTACCGGCCCTGCGCGCGCCCCTGGACGAGCCGGACCGGCCCCGTACCCGCCGTACCCGTAGGGGAACCGGCCCGTACGTCCCTCCCCCACGATCTGCCGCTGGCCGGACTGACCGTGGTGGAATGCACCCGGTTCCTCCAAGGCCCCTACGCGGGCCGGGTGCTGGCCATGCTCGGAGCACACGTCGTGCTGGTCGAGCTGCCCGACGGCGACCCCGCCCGGGGCATCGAGCCGGTGGTCGACGGGTGCTTCGCGGGCTTCCGCGCGCTGCACCGGGGCAAGCACCCCGTCCGCCTGAACGTCATCACACCCGCAGGGCGCGACGCGCTGCGCGAACTGCTCGGCACGGCCGATGTGTTCCTGCACAACTGGCCCGCCGGCCGGGCCGAGCGCCTGGGCCTGGAACCGGAAGCCCTCTGGCGCACCCACCCGCGCCTGATCTGCGCCCATGCCTCAGGCTGGGCCCCCTTCCGGGGTCCGCTCCTGCCCCCGGTCGCCAGCGACTGGTCCGCGCAGGCCCACTCCGGACTCGCCCATGCCCAGCGCCCCGACGACGAGCCACCGGCCGCCGGCGTGGCGACCCTGCTGGACACGCTGGGCGGCCTGACGTGTGCCGAGGCCGTCCTGGCCGCCCTGCTGCGCCGTGAGACGACCGGTGTCTCCACCGCCGTGGAGACCTCGCTGCTCTCCGCCGCCCGGCTGCTGCTGAACGGGGCGAAGCGCCCACCGGCCGGGCCCCTCTTCCACCCGCTGCCCACCGGGGAGGGGCATCTCGCCCTGGGCGACACCCCTGGGGCCCGGTCCGCCCTCGGTCTGCCACCGGGCGCCGACCGGCGGGCGTTCGTCCACGCCCTCGCCGGGGAGTCAGCGGCGAACTGGGAGAAACACCTCAACGCCTCGGGCGCCCCGTGCGCCCGGGTCCGCTCGATCCACGACGTCCTCACCGACCCCGCCCTCGCGGGCCGTCTGGTGTACGAGAACGGCGTCCACGTCACCGCTCCGTGGGAGTTCTCATGACATCCCCTCCCCCCGCACCGGACACCACCGACTGGGCCGCCGAGCGGTACCAGACCCTCGCCGCCCGTCTGCAACCCATCAGCGAGGCGCTGTGCGCCACGGCCGACCTGCGTGCCGGCGAGCGGGTCCTCGACGTCGCCTGCGCCACCGGGAACGCGGCGCTGGCGGCGGCGCGACGCGGCTGCGCGGTCACCGCCGTCGACCTCGACCCGGGGATGCTGACCGTGGCGCGCCACCGCTCCGCCGTCGAGCACCTCCCCATCGAGGTGTATGCGGGCGACGCGCAGCGCCTCCCCTTCCCCGACCGGTCCTTCGACGCCGTCCTGTCCACCTACGGGGCCATGTTCGCGCCGGACACGGGCGCCACCGCGCGCGAGCTGGCCCGGGTGTGCCGTCCCGGCGGCCGTATCGCCCTCGCCAACTGGTCCCCCGGCGGTGTCATCGACGAGGTGTTCGCCGCCCTTCACCACCACCTCCCGGGGAGCCCCGACCTGACGCGGGCGGTCGATGCCTGGGGCACGACGGAGAAGCTGCGCGCGCTCTTCCCCGCCGCGCGCGTGACCACCGCCGCCCGCCACCTCGATCTGCGAAGCACCTCCTGCGAAGCCTGGAGCGAGACGTTCCTCCACAGCTTCGGCCCTGCGGCACCGGACCTCGCCGACGTCTCCGGCACGGCGACCGCGCTGCGCGCGGGACTTCTCCGCGCCTTCGGCGACCACACCTTCCCGGACGGCCCAGGGGTACGCATCCGGCACGCCTACCTGGAGGCCGTCATCACCCCCTTGCCGTAGGGGCCCACCCCGGGCGGCTCCCCACTCCTGGCCCTGGGTCTCACCTGTTCGCCACGTACGACTTCGTGTCGGGCTCGACTTCCGGGGGCGGTCAGGGGTATGCGGACGATGGCCGTACGGCCATGATCGTGTCAGCCGCCCGAGGAGGAAGCCGTGCCCCTGGTCCCGCCCCCGTTCGACCCGGAGCTGGCCGCGTGCCTGGAGTCGCTCGGGGACGCGGCCGCGCCCGGGTTCCGGCTGGCGGACCTCGACGCAGCCCGGCGCGGCACCTGCCTGGCAGCACCGGACCTCACTTCGGGCGGCGTCTTCGAGGTGAGCGAGTACGCGGTGCCGGGTCCGCCCGGCGCCCCCGGGATCCCGCTGCTGGTCTGCCGCCCGAGGGGTACGACGGCCCCGCTGCCGGTGCTCTACCACGTGCACGGCGGCGGCATGATGGCCGGCACCGACCGGGCCGGGGTGGAGGTCCCGCTGGACTGGGCACGGGAGCTGGGCGCGGTGGTGGTGTCGGTCGACTACCGGCTCGCCCCCGAACATCCGCACCCGGCCCCGGTCGAGGACGTCTACGCGGGCCTCGTCTGGACCGCGGAGCACACGGCGGAGATCGGCGGCGCCCCGCGGCGGATCGTCGTCGCGGGGGCCAGCGCGGGCGGCGGGCTCGCGGCGGCCGCCGCCCTGCTCGCCCGGGACCGGCAAGGGCCTTCCCTGCTGGGCCAGTTGCTGATGAGCCCGATGCTGGACGACCGCAACGACACCGTCTCCAGCCGGCAGATGACCGGCCGCGGACTGTGGGACCGCACCGCCAACGAGACCGCCTGGACCGCCCTGTTGGGCACGAGCAGAGGCGGCCCGGACGTCTCCCCGTACGCGGCCCCGGCCCGCGCCACCGATCTGTCCGGGCTGCCACCGGCCTACCTGGACGTCGGCTCGGCGGAGACCTTCCGGGACGAGACGGTCACCTACGCGTCCCGCCTCTGGGCGGCCGGCGGCCGGGCCGAACTGCACGTCTGGCCGGGCGCGTTCCACGGCTTCGACACCCTCGCCCCGAAGGCGGCCCTGTCCCGCACGGCGCGCGCCGCCCGGCTGCACTGGCTGCGGCGGCTGTTCGCGCAGTGAGCACGAGGCCGGCCCGGCGGGCAACCCCCTCCCCAGCCCGGCTTGTTGACGTTACCGTTCGGTAGACCCGTGTCCGGAGCCTCCCGGAGGTACTCGCCCATGACGCCCGACCGCTCCCCCGGTCTCGCCGAGTCCGCCCGTGCGCTCGCCGCCGGGGAGGTGACCTCCCGGACCCTGGTGGAGCGAACCCTGGCCCGGATCGAGGCCGGTCGGCCGGTGCTGAACGCCTTCCGCATCGTGTGCGCCGAGGCCGCGCTCGCCGAAGCGGACGCCGCCGACCGGGAGTTGGCGGCGGGCGGGCGGCGCCCGCTGCTCGGGGTGCCGGTCGCGGTGAAGGACGACACGGACGTGGCGGGCGAGCCCACGGCGTTCGGCTGCGCGGGCGACTTCCCGCCGGTTGCCGAGGACGGGGAGGCGGTACGGCGGCTGCGCGCGGCCGGCGCGGTGATCGTCGGCAAGACGAACACCTGTGAGCTGGGGCAGTGGCCCTTCACGGAGGGGCGGGCCTTCGGCGACACCCGCAACCCCTGGCACCCCGGGCACACCCCCGGCGGCTCCTCGGGCGGCTCGGCGGCGGCGGTGGCGGCGGGTCTCGTCCCGGCCGCGCTCGGCTCCGACGGCGCCGGTTCGGTGCGCATACCGGCCGCCTGGACCCGGCTGATCGGCATCAAGCCGCAGCGCGGTCGCATCTCCACCTGGCCGCGTCCCGACCCCTTCCAGGGGATCACGGTCAACGGCACGCTGGCCCGTACGGTCGCCGACGCGGCCCTGCTGCTGGACGCGGCGAGCGGCAGCCACGCCCGGGATGTGCACCGGCCGCCCGCGCTGACGGTCACGGACGCGGTCGGCCGCGATCCCGGCCGGCTGCGCGTCGCGCTGTCCCTGAAGCCGCCGTTCACCGCCGTACCGGCCCGGCTGCATCCGCAGATCCGCGCCCGGGTCACCGAACTCGCCGGGCAGCTGGCCGCGTTGGGGCACGAGGTGACGGAGGACGATCCGCCGTACGGACAGATCGGGCTGGCCTTCGTGCCCCGCGCCACCGCCGGGATCGCTGAACTGGTCGCCGAGGCCCCCGACCCCGCGCTGCTCGACCCCCGCACCCGGGGCGCGGCCCGGCTGGGCAGGCTGCTCGGCGGGGCCCCGCTGCGGGCAGCCCGGCGCGCGGAGGTGGCGCTGCAACGGCGGATCGGTGCCTTCTTCCGGTCGTACGACGTGATCCTCGCCCCGACCACGGCGGCGCCCCCGCCGCGGATCGGTGCGCTGTACGGGCTCGGCGGGGCGGCCACGGACCGGGCGATGATCGGCGCGTGTCCGTACGCGTGGCCGTGGAATGTGCTGGGCTGGCCCGGGGTCAATGTGCCCGCCGGGTTCGCCGGGGACGGGCTGCCGGTGGGGGCGCAGTTGCTCGGGCCCGCGGGGAGCGAACCGCTGCTGGTGTCGCTCGCGGCCCAGTTGGAGGCGGAGTTGCGCTGGCACGAGCGGTGGCCGCCGGAACCGGCCGGATGAGGGGTCAGACCGTGAGCAGGCCGATGCCCAGGGCGAGCAGGGCGGCGACCTTGAGGAGTTCCAGCGCCACGTACCACAGGTGGCTGCGGGAGCGGGGCAGGTTCTCGCCCGCGAGGACGCGGTCCGAGCGGCGGTTCAAGTAGGGGCGGACGGCCGCCAGTTGGGCCAGCAGGAGGACGGCGGCGGCCGCCGTCGGCCCGATGACCCAGGCGGGGGCGGCGCCCACCACGACGGCGACGATCACCACGACCGCGAACACTGCCTCGACCGTGTTCAGCGCCCGGAACACCAGTCGGCCGATGCCGAGCCCGACGGGGACGGTCACGCCCGGGGCGCGGAACTTCAGCGGAGCCTCCAGGAAGGAGATCGCCAGCACCATTCCGAGCCAGACGAAGGTGATGGCGGTGGCGACGGCCGCGGACGTGGCGTTCATCGGTGTGTGCCCTCTCTTGTGTCCCGCGGTGCGGAGCCCACCGCGCTCAAGTGGGCGTAGCAGGAGTCGGGTTCGGCGAACGGCTCCAGACGGGTCGCCGTCAGCGGCGCGTCGAGCCGGTCCAGGGCACCCTGGATCAGGCCGAGATGGAGGGGGCAGATCAACTCGCCGTGCTCCTCGGCCAGTTCGAGGAAGGGGCAGTGGCGCAGGCGGATCCGCTCCGGGGTGTTCTCGTCCGCCGCCCCCGGTGCGGGCTCCACCTCGACCCCCGGTGCGGCCCCCGCCGCGGGCTCCGGTTCAAAGCCCAGGTCGGCGAGGAGCGCGAGCAGCCGGGTGACCGACCGCTGGGCCGTCGGCCGTTCGAACGGCGGCGGCGGGTCGACGAGGAAGCGGCCCCATTCACGGCCCGTCTCCCTGGCCTGCTCGCGCGCCTCGGCCGGATCGGCGGACGTCCAGCGGCTGAGCAGCATCCGCGCCAGCAGCAGATACCCGCGGACACCGCCGCGGTCCATGCCGGGGCGGACGGTGTGGACGGTGCGCGGGCGGCCGGGGCCGGTGGACGCCTCGGCCCGGCGCTCGACCAGGCCCTCGGCCACCAGGGCGTCCAGATGGAAGCGGACGGTGTTGGGGTGCACGCCGAGCCGCTCGGCCGTCTCCGTCACCCCGAGCGGCGCGGGTGCGGCGCGCAGCACGTCCAGTACGGCCCGCCGACGCGGACTCTCCGCCATGTTCCACCCTCTCACCTGCGCGTATTTTTTACGAATTCCACGTGTGGAAATTGTACGCTGGGTTCCGGAGACCGAGGACGGTGAGGGGTGCACATGACGAGCGAGGGGTACAGATGACGTCAGAGGCTGAGCGGGCGGAACCGCTTCCGAAGCTCTTGTGCGACGCCCGGGCACTGGCCGAGGCGCCGCCGGTGCCGTCCGGTGTGCTGTGGAAACTCGCCGGGAGCGGGCGCCAGTTGGATGCCAACGTGGTGCGGATCGCGCCGGGCGGGCGGATCGCGGCGCACGCGGAGGGGCGACTGGATGTGCTGCTGCTGGTCGTCGCCGGGGACGGGGTGCACGGCGCGGGTCCCGCGGACGCGCCCCGGCCGGTCGCCGAGGGTGCCCTGGTGTGGCTGCCGCGCGGTTCCACCCGCAGCATCAGCGCCGGGGAGCGGGGCCTGGCCTATCTCACCGTGCACAACCGCCACCCCGGTATGGGCATCACCGCCCGGCCCGCCGACGGACCGTCCTGACCCATATCCGGACCGATCCGGACAGGGCCCAACCGGGATACGGCAGGCGCCCGTTGCCCCTGCGGCACGTGCCATTAGGGTGCCCCCGTGAGCACGTTTACCGACACCGATGAGAACGTCCCCGGCCGCCACGGCCCGCACGCCACCACCGAGGCCGACCCGCGCGCGGTCGGCCGGGTGCGCACCGAGTACTCCCCGGCCCACGACGGCGACCCGGACCCCGGCGAGATCGTGTGGACCTGGGTGCCGTTCGAGGAGAACGACGGCCGGGGAAAGGACCGCCCGGTGCTGGTCGTCGCCCGCGAGGCGGCGGGTACCTTCCTGGCGGTGCAGCTCTCCAGCAAGCGGCACGACGGCGACCGGGAGTGGGTGGCCATCGGCAGCGGCCCCTGGGACCGCTCGGGCCGGGACTCCTGGGTGGACGTGGACCGGGTGCTGCGCCTCTACGAGGACGGCATGCGCCGCGAGGCCTGCGCCCTGGACCGGATGCGGTTCAACCTGGTCCGGCAGCGGCTGCACGAGCGGTACGGCTGGACCTGACGGCCGACGCCGGTCGGCGGGGGCGCCGGGTCACCGGGGCAGGCGCCCACACGCTCCGACACCGGGACGGAACCGCCCCGGCCTCCCTCAGACCCCTGCCCAGCGGGCCTCGTAAACGGTGACAGGCTTCCCGAGCATGTCCTCCTGACGCGCGACGACCTCGCCGGGCTCCGCCACCGCGAAGGACCCGATCACCACGCTGTCACGGGCTACGGAGTCGGGTACATCGCGTTCGGTCTCGACACCGGCGCCGGCCTCCCCGGCGTAAGCGGTCCCGAGCTGACGGACTTCGACGGTGATGTCGACGAAGTCCTCGAAGGTCATCGTCCCCGTCACCATGCCCGTGGCCAGGGTGTAGGCACGGCGCGGGTCCTCACCCTGGTAATGCCTGTCGATGGCAGGATTCCCGAAGGTCTCCCTCATCTGCGCCTCGTTCATGCGCCGGAATTCCCACCCGGGCAAGTCGATCGCCCTGTACTGCCGTGCGGTCTCAAGGAGGTCCGGGAGGTCGGCCAGGACACCGACCTTCGAATTTCCTTTGCTGATCATCTCCGACTGCCACTCCCCGAGGACCGCCAGGCGCGCGGTCCAGGTGACCTTCTGGGTCTTCTTCGTCGCGAACACCTGGGCCGAGATCACCTGGTGAGGCGGCACCCTGACAGGAAGGGAGATCCTTCGGACGTTGGTCACCGATTTTGCGGTCGAGTTCACGTCTGTCCGAGCACTTTTCACGGAGACCCCCGCGGTGATCCCCGACTCACTCGGGAACTTCAGTGTGAACTCGACTTTCGCCTCACGTTCCACCGACTGCTCGACCGTGGCCGTGGTCGTCGTTGACACCTCTTCGGACGTCTCATAGGTGACGCGCTGCTCGACGTCAGAGCCATTGCGGTACGACAAGGCAGCAGCCTTCCACGGCTCGCCGGGGAGGAACGTGACGTCGGAGTAGGAGATGTCGCGGAGGTAGTACTCCGTGGTGAGCGTGCCTTCCCGCTCGTACACCTTTTTGTCCACCGCGTCGCTGATGAATCCAGCACAGTACTTGCGCCACGCCCGGACGATGTCCTCCACGGACGGGAAGGATGTCGTGCCGGGGCCGGCCTCGGCAACGGTGGTGGTCCTGGACATATGCCCGCCTCTCACAGTCTGGACCGCGGCCCGCACCGCCAGCGGGTCACGGCGCGCGATGGTGTCGCGCACCACCCTCCGTCATGTCGCCCACCCGCAGGGGGAACCACCTCCGCGGCATGTCACAGCACCGGCAGTGCCCCGCCCCGCCCCCGCCCGGCCTGGGCAAAGCCGGAGGGAGGTCGTTCTGTCCGTCTGTGATCAGACCTCGGGGCAGCTGCCATAGTCGATGAACGCGGCCCAGGCCGCCGGCACCCTCACCTCGGGGATGCTGAACGAGCTGATGTGTCCGCTCGACCACCCCGCGCTGTCGGCCCAAGCGGCTGGAGGTCTCGACGCCGCGGCAGGCGATGCGCGGCACTATCTGCCGGCGATGCCCATCGAGAGCGGCAGCCCGTTGCGGTCACACATAACGTGGATCTTCGACCCGAGCTTGCCTCGATCGGGTAGCCGGCGGGCGCGTGGTGACACCACCGCACCGCAAGTTCAAGAACAACGCCCCGGACTGGTACGAGGAGATGCACGAGCGGCAACGCGAGGCCCATTCCTCACGACGCATCCGCGTCGAGCACGGCATCGCGCATCTGAAGAACTGGCGGGCACCGGCCCGCCACCTCGGCCGCCGCGAGCACATCAGCGGCACCGTGCAAGCCGTCGCCGCCCTGCTGTCCCACCAGCAGACAGCTCACCTGCCCCCGGGACGAACCATGTGAAACACCGAGCCCCACCGAGTCCCACGGCGTCTCACCGCCTACCGTGCACGAGCTCGTAAGCCCCCGACCGGCTAGACCCCGGCCGACGCGAACACCCGTACGAACGCCTGCCGTACCGTCGCCCGGGGCGTCCGGTCCAGGACGCCGAACACCACCCGCTCGAACGTCCGCTCGAACCGGCCCCCGGCACCGAGCAGCTCCCGGAAGGCGCCCGCGACCTGCTCCGGGTCGTTCTGGAAGACGCCGCAGCCCCAGGCGCCCAGTACCAGCCGCCGGTATCCATGGGCCGCGGCGGTCTCCAGGACCCGCTCGGCGCGGGTCGCGAGGGCGGCCGGGATCGCGGCGGCGCGTTCGGGAGCCGTACGCCGCAGGACGCCCGCGTTCGGGGCGGCGGCGGTCAGGAAGCCCGCATGGTAGGGCTCGGCGAGGAGCCGGCCGCGGTCGTCGCGGAAGACGGGGACGCCGGGGGTGTGGATCACCCGGTCGGAGTAGAGCGGGTCCCGGTCGGCGCGGTGATGGTCGTAGAACTCCCGGGCCTCCAGCAGACACGTGTACAGCGCGGAGGCGCGGCACAGGGCCTCTTCCTGGGCCTGGGCGCCGTTCAGATAGCCGCCGCCGGGATTTCTCGCCGAGGCGAAGTTCAGGACGGCGACCGGGGCGTCGGCCAGCCGCCGGGCCGCCTCGGTGCTGCTCTCGCCGGTCACCTCGACGACCGTGTCCAGGCCGGGTGCCGACGGCACCGGGACCGGCCCGGGGCCGTACATCCGGGTGCCGGTCCGGGCGGCCGCCGTCGCGTCCGCGAGGGACACCTCCCGGCCGTCCGGGAGCCGGTAGCGGCCCGCGGCCACGATCTGTTCCGTCTCCGCGGCGATCCCGCGCAGGCGTGCGCTCATGGCGCCACCCCCGTGGACGCCATGACCGCGGCCCGCGCGGTCTCCCCCGTTGTGCTCATACGGTCATCCTGGGTGATGCTGGTGGAGCGGTGCAACGGAGTTTCCCGGCCCCACAATCCGCCGCGAACGCGCGCGGTCACGAAGATGACCGTTCCGGAACGCCCGGAAGGGCGCTCTTGTGCGATCCGGTACGAGGGTCTTGGCTGGGACGAGTGCCGGTCCGGCCGACCGAACGCCGGACCGCAGACATGGTGGAATCTCAGGAGGATCCCGACATGTCCGATGTGGTGGACGAGGGTGGCGACTGTACGGGGCACCGTGCGACCGTCACCGAGGCCGAGGTGGACGCCCTGGTCCAGGGCATCTGCTTCAAGACCGGGCCGCCCCGCACCCTCGGTGTGGAGCTGGAGTGGCTCATCCATGACCGGGACCTGCCGCAGCGTCCCGTGACACCCGAACGACTGCGCGCGGCCTACGCGGCCGTGCGTGCCGTACCCCTCGGTTCGGCGCTCACCGTCGAACCCGGCGGCCAGCTGGAGCTCAGCTCGCCGCCCGCCGCCTCCCTGATGGAGTGCGTCGGCACCGTCTCCGCCGACCTCGCGGCCGTCCGCGCCGTCCTCGGCGAGCAGGGGCTCGTCCTCGTCGGTCTCGGGCACGATCCCTTCCGCGTCCCGGACCGGTTCCTGCGCGAGCCGCGCTACGACGCGATGGAGACCTGCCTGGACCGCACCGGACCGGCCGGCCGGCACATGATGCGCGCCTCCGCCTCCGTGCAGGTCTGCGTGGACGCGGGCCACGAGGAGCCGGGCCCGCTGGGGCACGGGCGGCGCTGGTGGCTGGCGCATCAGCTGGGCGCGGTCCTGGTGGCCGCGTTCGCCAACTCCCCACTGATCGACCGGCTGCCCACCGGCTGGCTGTCCGCCCGGCAGCTGATGTGGGCGGAGATCGGCGCGGCCCGGGCGGGCGCGCCCCCGCCGCACGAGGAGCCGCGGTCCGCGTGGGCCCGGCATGTGCTGGACTCCCCGGTGATGTGTGTGCGCCAAGACGGCGGGCCCTGGGAGGTCCCCGAGGGGCTGACCTTCCGGGAGTGGACCCGGGGGCAGGGGTTCCGGCCGCCCACCCGGGCGGACCTCGACTACCACCTGACCACCTTGTTCCCGCCGGTCAGACCGCGTGGCCATCTGGAGCTGCGGATGATCGACGCGCAGCCGGGGGAGGACGGCTGGATCGTGCCGCTCGCGGTGACGGCGGCGCTCTTCGACGATCCGCAGGCCGCCGAGACCACCTACCGCTGTGTGAAGCCCCTGGCCGAGCGGGCCCTGAACCTGCCGGCCCCGCACAATCCGCTGTGGAGCGACGCGGCCCGGCTCGGGCTCGCCGACCCGGAGCTGCGGGAGGTGGCCGCCGCCTGTTTCGCGGCGGCGCTCGACGCGCTGCCCCGGCTCGGTGCCGGCACCGAGGTGACGGACGCCGTCGCGGGGTACCTGGAGCGCTATGTCGCCCGGGGCCGCTGCCCGGCCGACGATCTGCTGGACGCGCTGCCCGGCACCCCTGCCGCCCCGGCCGGGAGCGGCCCCGACGCCCAGGGCAGGAAGGACATTCCCTCATGACCGCCGCCAAGGCCGAGGCCACGACCGCCGAGCCGGACATCGAGGCGCTGCGCGAGCGTGCACTGGCCTCGCTCATCACCGCCCGGGACCGCACCACCTTGCTGACCACATGCGTGGACGAGCCCGATCTCACCGCGCAGCACTCGCCGTTGATGTCCCCGCTGGTGTGGGACCTCGCGCACATCGGCAACCAGGAGGAACTGTGGCTGCTGCGGGCGGTCGGCGGACGGGAGGCGATGCGCCCCGAGATCGACGGCCTGTACGACGCCTTCGAGCATCCACGCGCGGAACGGCCCTCGCTGCCGCTGCTGCCGCCCGCGGAGGCCCGGCACTACGCGGCCGAGGTGCGCGGACGGGTCATGGACCTGCTGGAGTCCGCCGATCTGCGGGGCACCCGGCTGACCGAGGCCGGGTTCGCCTTCGGGATGATCGCGCAGCACGAACAGCAGCACGACGAGACGATGCTGATCACCCATCAGCTGCGCAAGGGTCCCGCGGTGCTGACCGCGCCGGACCCGGAGCCGGGCCCGCCGTTCACCGGTCCAGCCGAAGTCCTCGTCCCCGGCGGCCCGTTCACCATGGGCACCTCCGGTGAGCCCTGGGCGCTGGACAACGAACGCCCGGCGCATCCGCGGGAGGTGGCGCCGTTCTGGATCGACACCACCCCGGTGACGAACGCGGCGTACCAGGCGTTCATCGAGGACGGCGGCTACGGCACCGAGCGCTGGTGGACGCCGGAGGGCTGGGCGCACATCCGGCGGGGCGCCATCGACGCGCCGCTGTTCTGGCGCCGGGAGGGAGAGCGCTGGCTGCGCCGCCGCTTCGGCACCACCGAGGTGGTGCCGCCCGATGAGCCGGTGCTGCATGTGTGCTGGTACGAGGCCGACGCCTACGCCCGCTGGGCCGGGCGCCGGCTGCCCACCGAGGCGGAGTGGGAGAAGGCCGCCCGGCACGACCCGGCCACCGGCCGCTCCCGGCGCTACCCCTGGGGCGACGCCGACCCGGGCCCGGAGCACGCCAACCTCGGCCAGCGGCACCTGGGACCCGCCCCGGCCGGCAGCTATCCGGCGGGGGAATCCCCGCTCGGAGTACGGCAGTTGATCGGCGACGTGTGGGAGTGGACGGCGAGCGACTTCCTGCCGTACCCGGGGTTCCAGGCGTTCCCGTACAAGGAGTACTCGGAGGTGTTCTTCGGCACCGAGCACAAGGTGCTGCGCGGCGGTTCGTTCGCCGTGGACCCGGTGGCCTGCCGGGGCACCTTCCGCAACTGGGACTATCCGATCCGGCGGCAGATCTTCTCCGGCTTCCGCACCGCCCGTTCGGAGACTGCCTGATGTGCCGTCACCTCGCCTATGTGGGACCTGAGTTGCCGCTGGGACGGCTGCTGACCGAGCCCCCGTACAGCCTGTTCCGGCAGTCGTGGGCGCCGCGGCGGCAGCGGTACGGGACGGTCAACGCCGATGGATTCGGCGTGGGCTGGTACGCCGAGGGTGATCCCGAGCCGGCCCGTTACCGGCGGGCCGGGCCGATCTGGGCGGACCTGTCCTTCACCGATCTGGCCCGGGTGGTGCGCTCCGGCGCAGTGCTCGCCGCCGTACGGGACGCCACTCTCGCGGGGGCGGACGCGGAGGCCGCGGCGGCACCGTTCGCCGCGGGGCGCTGGCTGTTCAGCCACAACGGGGCGGTCGCGGGCTGGCCCGACGCGGCGGCACCGCTGGTGCCCACGCTGCCCCCGGTCGATCTGCTGTCGCTGCCCGCGCGCACCGACTCGGCGTTCGTCTGGGCCCTGGTGCTGCACCGGCTGCGCACCGGGGCGGCCCCGGAGCGGGCCCTGGCCCAGACGGTGCGCGAGGTCGCGCGGGCCGCCCCCGCCTCCCGGCTGAACCTGCTGCTGACGGACGGCACCACCATCGCCGCCACCGCCTGGGGCGACAGCCTCTGGTACCGCACGGAGCCCGGTCACGGCACGGTCGTCGCCTCCGAGCCCTACGACGACGACCCGCTGTGGCGGGAGGTCCCCGACCGCACCGTGCTCACCGCGGACAGCACCGGTGTGCTGCTCGCCCCGGCGGCGCGACCGGCCGCCGTACCACCTAAGGAGCCCTGCACGTGAGCCCTCTGCACGTCACCCGCACCCTCCCCGAGGACGCGACGGAGGCCGCGCTGCGCGCCGATGTCGAACACGGCCTGACCGACGATCCCAAGTGGCTGCCGCCGAAGTGGTTCTACGACGCCCGGGGCAGCGAACTCTTCGACCGGATCACCGAGTTGCCCGAGTACTACCCCACCCGTGCCGAGCGGGAGATCCTGGCCGCCCGGTCCGGTGAGATCGCCGCCGCGAGCGGGGCCAGGACGCTGGTCGAACTGGGCTCGGGCTCCTCGGAGAAGACCCGCTATCTGCTGGACGCCCTCACTTCACTGGCCGCGTACGTGCCGGTCGACGTCAGCGAGAGCGCCCTCACGCAAGCCGGGCGGGCGCTCATCGCGGAGCGATCTGACCTGGACGTGCACGCGCTGATCGCCGACTTCACCGCGCCGCTCGACCTGCCCCCGACGCCGGGCCCCCGGCTGGTGGCGTTCCTCGGCGGCACCATCGGTAATCTGCTGCCCGCCGAGCGCGCCGCGTTCCTCGCCTCGGTGCGCGCCCTGCTCGAACCCGGCGACGGCCTGCTGCTCGGCACCGACCTGGTCAAGGACGAGCAGGTGCTGGTGCGGGCGTACGACGACGCGGCCGGGGTGACGGCCGCGTTCGACAAGAACGTGCTGAACGTCGTCAACCGCGAACTGGGCGCCGACTTCGACCCGGACGCCTTCGAGCATGTGGCGCTGTGGGACGCCCGCCGGGAGTGGATCGAGATGCGTCTGCGCTCGCGCACCGCGCAGACCGTGAAGGTGCCCGCGCTGGACCTCGCGGTCGAGTTCGCGCCGGGCGAGGAACTGCGCACCGAGGTGTCGGCGAAGTTCCGCGAGGAGGGGGTGAGTCGGGAACTGGCCGCCGCCGGGCTGGGGTTGACCCATTGGTGGACCGATGCGCAGGACCGGTTCGCGCTGTCGCTGAGCGTGGCGCGGTGAGGCGACGGCCCGGCGAGCGAGGCAGGGC
>NZ_MUNF01000237.1 GCF_002154555.1 Streptomyces murinus | reverse complement strand
CGGCGGTCGAGCTTGCCGTTGGTGGTGCGCGGGAGGGCGTCCAGAGGGACGTAGGCCGCCGGGATCATATGGTCGGGAAGCGACGCGGAGGCGTGGGCGCGGAGTCCGGCGATGTCGATGCGGGCCCCGTCGAGGGGTGTCACATAGGCGATGAGGCCCTTGTTGCCTGGCCGGATCTCGCCGATGACCACGGCCGTCTGGGCCACGGAGGGGTGCCCGCACAGGACGTTCTCGACCTCGCCGGGTTCGATGCGGAACCCCCGGAGCTTCAACTGCTGGTCCGCGCGGCCGAGATACTCCAACTCGCCCCGGTGGTTCCAGCGGGCCAGGTCACCGGTCCGGTACATACGACTGCCGGGCGGGCCGTACGGGTTCGCGGTGAACCGGTCGGCGGTCAGGGCGGGTTGGCCGATGTAGCCGTGGGCCAGACCGTGTCCGGCGACGTACAACTCGCCGGGGGTGTTGGGCGGGAGGAGTTCGAGGTTCGGGCCGAGGATGTACGCGTTCTTGCCCGTCACCGGGCCGCCGATGGGGATGGTGGTGGCGTCCGCGGTGATGAGGTGGGTGGTGGTGAAGCCCATGCTCTCCGCGGGGCCGTAGCCGTTGATCAGATGCAGATGGGGGTGGTCGGCGAGGGCCCGAGCCGTATGGGTGGGTGAGGCGGCCTCGCCCGCCGTCATGGCCTCACGCACGATGGCGAATACGGCGGGGTGTTCGTCCAGCATGTGGTTGAACAGGCTCGCGGACATCTGGAGCGTGGTGATCCGATGCCGCTCCACCAACTCCACGATCTGATGCGGATCGGTGTGCTGACCAGGCTGGAGAACACAGGTACCACCGTGCAGGAGCGGCCCGAAGACCTCAAGCGCGAAGGCGTCCCAGGAAATCGGCGAGCACTGCAAGTAGCTCTGCTCCGGGCCGAAATGGAGATAGTCCGGACCCAAGAACGTTGCCGCCAAGGCGCGATGGGACGCCGCCACGCCCTTCGGGGTGCCGGTCGAACCGGACGTGAACATGACGCAGGCCACGGCCTCGGGATGGCCGGACGTCTCCACCGCCGTGCCCGAAGTCGCCGCGATCACCGTCGCGTCGGCGGTCAGGTCGATCAACGGCGCGGTGTGCTCCAGTGCCGGGAGATACGCCTGGCTGATCACGGCGGCCGGATCGGTCTGCGCGAGAACGCCGTTCAGTCGCTCCAGCGGGAACTGCGGGTCCAGCAGGGTGTATCCGGCACCGGCCTTCAGCACCGCGAGCAGCGAGGCGATCAGCAGCGGTGAGCGTTCGAGATGGATGGCGACCAGGCTGCCCGGCGTCACGCCCCGCGAAGTGAGGTGGCGGGCCAGGCGGTTGGACCAGATGTCCAGCTCCGCGTACGTGATCCGCTGCTCCTCATGGACGAGGGCCACCGAGTCGGGGACCCGCGCCGCCCGCTCGCTGAACAGCCGGTCCAGGGAGAGCCGCGGGGCGGAGGTGTCAGGACCGGCCCAGGCCGTGAGCCGGCCGCGCTCCTCCTCGCCGAGGATCTCCAGTCGGCCGAACGGCAGATCGGGGGCCTCGGCCGCCGCGCCGAGCAGCCGGACCAGGCGCGCCACGGCGGCCCGTACCGTACCGGCGTCGTACAGGTCGGTGGCGTACTCCACGCAGATGTCGAAGCCGGCCGAACCGCCGTCCTCGGTCAGGTGCTCCTCGAAGCCGAAGGTCAGGTCGAACTTCGCGATCCTCAACTCGGGGACGACGAACTCGGTTTCCAGTGACCCGAGTTCGGATCCGGTGCCGAGGGACTGGCCGACGGTGAGCATGACTTGGAACAGCGGGTGCCGGGAGGCCGAGCGCTCCGGATTGAGGGCCTCGACAAGGCGGTCGAAGGGAACGTCCTGGTGGGCCCAGGCGGCGAGGTCCGTGTCCCGGGCGCGGCGCAGGAGTTCACGGAAGGACGGAGCCCCGCCGGTGTCGGTGCGCAGGACCAGGGTGTTGACGAAGAAGCCGACCAGATCGTCGAGCGCCTGGTCCGCGCGGCCGGTCACGGGCGAGCCGACGACGATGTCGGTACCAGCTCCCGAGCGGGTCAGCAGCGCCGCCACCGCGGCCTGCGCCACCATGAGGAACGTCGTGCCGGTCTCCCGGGCCAGGGCGGTGAGCGCGCGGTGCGTCTCGGCCGGGCAGGACACGGTGTGCGTGGCACCCCGGTAGGAGGCCACCACCGGGCGCGGCCGGTCGGCGGGAAGGGTCACCTCGTCCGGTACGGCTTCCAGGGCGTTGCGCCAGTGGCCGAGCTGGGCGGCGATCAGGCTGTCCGGGTCGTCGGCATCCCCCAGCAGTGCCTGCTGCCACAGGGTGTAGTCGGCGTACTGGGCGGGCAGTGGCTCCCAGCCCGGCGCCGCCCCGCCGGCCCGAGCGGAGTACGCGGTCCCCAGGTCCCGCATCAGCGGGGTGTTCGACCAGCCGTCCGAGACGATGTGGTGCACCACCAGGAGCAGGACGTGGTGGTCCGGTGCGAGCTCGAACAGGACGCTGCGGAGCGGGAGTTCGGAGTCGAGGGCGAAGGGCCGGCCGGCCTGCTCGCTGATCCGGGCCGCAAGAGTGTCCTCGTCGGCGCCGAGGACGGTGAAGGGGACCTCCGCCCGGTCGGCCGGGACGATCTGCTGGCGGGGTTCGCCGTGCTCGGCGGGGAACAGGGTGCGCAGCGCCTCGTGCCGGCCCACGACGTCCCCCAGGGCGCCCCGCAGCCCCGCACGGTCGAGGTCGCCGGTCAGCCGTATGGCCATCGGGATGTTGTACGTCGCCGAGGGGCCCTCCATCTGGTCCAGGAACCAGAGCCGGCGCTGGGCCGGGGAGAGCGGCAGCCGTGCCGGGCGCTCCCCCGCCACCAGGGCGGGACGGGACGCTTCCGCCCGGTCGCCCGCGATGCGCTGGGCCAGCGCGGCGACCGTGGGGTACCGGAACAAGTCCCGTACCAGGAGCTGCACTCCGAAGATCTCACGCACCCGGGAGACCAGCCGGGTGGCGAGCAGGGAGTGGCCGCCGCGGCGGAAGAAGTCGTCGTCCACGGAGGCCGAGGGCAGCCCCAGCACCTCGGCGAAGACGGTGCACAGGACCTCTTCGGCGGGGGTGCGGGGGGCCCGTCCGTCGGTGGTGTGGCCCTGGAGGCTTGGCTGGGGCAGGGCCCGCTGGTCGAGCTTGCCGTTAACGGTCAGGGGAAGGGCGTCCAGCGCCATGAAGACGGCCGGGACCATGTAGTCGGCCAGCGCGCTCTCGGTGTGCCGGCGCAGCGCCTCCGGCTCGATCCGGCTCCCGGCGACCGGAACGACGTACGCGACGAGCCGCTTGTCCCCCGGGCGAACCTCACGCACGGCGACCGCCGCCTGGGCCACGGAGGGGTGCCCGCACAGGACGTTCTCGACCTCGCCGGGTTCGATGCGGAACCCCCGGAGCTTCAACTGCTGGTCCGCGCGGCCGAGATACTCCAGCTCGCCCCGGCGATTCCAGCGCGCCAGGTCACCCGTCCGGTACATACGACTGCCGGGAGGACCGTACGGGTTCGCGGTGAACCGGTCTGCGGTCAGGGCGGGTTGGCCGATGTAGCCGTGGGCCAGACCGTGTCCGGCGACGTACAGCTCGCCGGGGGTGTTGGGCGGGAGGAGTTCGAGGTTCGGGCCGAGGACGTACGCGTTCTTGCCCGTCACCGGACCCCCGATGGGGATGGTGGTGGCGTCCGCGGTGTCGGTGGTGATGGGGTGAGTGGTGGTGAAACCCATGCTCTCCGCGGGGCCGTAGCCGTTGATCAGATGCAAGTGAGGGTGGTCGGCGAGGGCCCGTGCGGTATGGGTGGGTGAGGCGGCTTCACCGGCCGTCATGGCCTCGCGTACGACGTCGAATACGGCGGGGTGTTCGTCCAGCATGTGGTTGAACAGGCTCGCGGACATCTGGAGCGTGGTGATCCGATGCCGCTCCACCAGCTCCACGATCTGATGCGGATCGGTGTGCTGACCGGGCTGGAGGACACAGGTACCACCGTGGAGAAGCGGGCCGAAGACCTCAAGCGCGAAGGCGTCCCAAGAGATGGGCGAGCACTGCAAGTAGCTCTGCTCCGGGCCGAAATGGAGATAGTCCGGACCCAAGAACGTCGCCGCCAGGGCACGATGAGAGGCGGCTACACCCTTCGGGGTGCCGGTCGAACCGGACGTGAACATGACGCAGGCCACGGCCTCGGGATGGCCGGACGTCTCCACCGCCGTGCCCGAAGTCGCCGCGATCACCGTCGCGTCGGCGGTCAGGTCGATCAACGGCGCGGTGTGCTCCAGTGCCGGGAGATACGCCTGGCTGATCACGGCGGCCGGATCGGTCTGCGCGAGAACGCCGTTCAGTCGCTCCAGCGGGAACTGGGGGTCCAGCAGGGTGTATCCGGCACCGGCCTTCAGCACCGCGAGCAGCGAGGCGATCAGCAGGGGTGAGCGTTCGAGGTGGATGGCGACCAGGCTGCCCGGGGTCACGCCGCGTGCGGTGAGGTGGCGGGCGAGGCGGTTGGACCAGATGTCCAGCTCCGCGTACGTGATCCGCTGCTCCTCATGGACAAGGGCCAAGGCGTCGGGGGTCGCGGCCGCCTTCCCGCTGAACAGCTGGTCCAGGGAGAGTTGGGGGGCGCGGGTGCGCGGACCGGCCCACGTGTCCAGTTGCCGGCGTTCGTCTGCCGCCAGCACGTCCAGCTCGCCGATCGGTGTGTCCGGGGTCTCGGCCACCGCGGTGAGCAGACGCGTCAGCCGGTCGAGGACCGCCCGTACCGTCCGCACGTCGTACAGGTCGGTGGCGTACTCGGCGACGATGTCGAATCCGGCCGGCTCGCCGTCGCCGCAGGGGCGCTCCTGGAAGCCGAAGGTCAGGTCGAACTTGGCGATCCGCAGTTCCGGGATCACCAACGACGTTTCCAGGCAGCCGAGTTCGGGAGCCGCCGCGTCGAGCGACTGGCCGACGGTGAGCATCACCTGGAAGAGGGGGTGGCGGGAGGCCGAGCGCTCCGGGTTGAGGACCTCGACAAGACGGTCGAACGGCACGTCCTGGTGCGCCCAGGCCGCCAGATCGGTCTTCTGGGCGCGGCGCAGCAGTTCGCGGAAGGACGGGTCCCCGCCGGTGTCGGTGCGCAGGACCAGGGTGTTGACGAAGAAGCCGACCAGGTCGTCGAGGGCTTCGTCGCCGCGGCCGGTGACCGGGGAGCCGATGACGATGTCGGTTCCGGCGCCCGAGCGGGTCAGCAGCGCGGCCACCGCCGCCTGGGCGACCATGAAGAACGTGGTGCCGGTCTCCCGGGCCAGAGCGGTGAGCGCCCGGTGCGTCCCGGCCGGGCAGGACGCCTCGCAGGTGGCGCCCCGGTACGACGCCACCACCGGGCGCGGCCGGTCCGCGGGCAGCGACACTTCGTCCGGCAGTCCCGCCAACGTGCCCTTCCAGAAGTCCAGTTGGGAGGAGAGCACACTGTCCGGGTCGTCCGCGTCCCCCAGCACCTCCTGCTGCCACAGCGTGTAGTCGGCGTACTGGACCGGCAGCGGCTCCCAGCCCGGCGCCACCCCGCCGACCCGAGCGGAGTACGCGATCCCCAGGTCCCGCATCAGTGGGGCGTTGGACCAGCCGTCCGAGGCAATGTGATGCACGACCAGCAGCAGGACATGGTCCTCGGGGGCCAGCTCCAGCAGGGTCGCGCGCAGGGGCAGGTCACGGGCGAGGTCGAAGGTCTTCGCCGCCAGTTCGCCGAGGGTGTCGGCGAGCGCGTCCTCGGTCACCGGGATCACCGGCAGCGGGAGATCGACGTCCTCCTCCTCGACGATCGACTGGTACGGCGTCCCCTCCTGGGCGGGGAACAGGGTGCGCAGCACCTCGTGCCGGGCCACGACATCCGACAGGGCGCCCCGCAGGGCAGCGCGGTCGAGGGCGCCGCGCATCCGGACGGCCAGCGGAATGTGGTAGGTCGCGGAGGGGCCTTTCATCTGGTCCAGGAACCACAGCCGCTGCTGGGCGAAGGACAAGGGGATCACTTGGACGCTCCCATCCGGCGCATGGGCCGAAGCTTGGGCCGGGCGCTGCCGATACGGTCGAGCTGCTCGACCAGCGTGGCCACCATCGGGTTGTTGAAGAGGGCGCCGATCGGCAGGTCGACCCCCATGACGCTGTTGATCCGGCGCACGAGCCGGGTGGCGAGCAGCGAATGCCCGCCCAGGTGGAAGAAGTTGTCGTCGATGGAGACCGACGGGCGGCCGAGCAGCTCGGCGAACAGGCCGCAGAGCATCTCCTCGTTGGGGGTGCGCGGGACCCGGCCCTCGGCCGCCGCTCCCGTGTCGGCCGGTTCGGGCGCGGGCAGGGCACGGCGGTCGAGCTTGCCGTTGGCGGTGAGCGGCAGGGCGTCCAGCTGGACGAAGGCGGACGGCACCATGTAGTCGGGCAGGGTCGCGGCCACCCACGCGCGCAGCTCGGCGATGTCCACCCGGCCGCCGTCGAAGGGGGTGACGTAGGCGATCAGGCACTTGTCGCCCGCCCTGATCTCGCCGAGCACCACGGCCGCCTGCGCCACCGAAGGGTGCCGGCACAGGACCGTCTCGATCTCACCGGGTTCGATCCGGAAGCCACGGAGTTTGACCTGCTGGTCGGCGCGGCCCAGGAACTCGATCTCTCCGCGCCGGTTCCAGCGGGCCAGGTCGCCCGTGCGGTACATACGGCTGCCGGGCGGCCCGTAAGGGTCGGCGGTGAACCGCTCGGCGGTCAGCGCGGACCGGTTCGGGTAGCCGGTGGCCAGTCCGGAGCCCGCCAGGTACAGCTCGCCCGGTGTCATGGGCGGGACCAGGCGCATCCGGCTGTCCAGGACGTACATCCGGGTGTTGTCCAGCGGGGTGCCGATGGGCACCGCGCCCGGGAGGTCGTGCGGCGCCCGGACGGTGTGCGCGGCGACCAGGACGGTCGTCTCGGTCGGGCCGTAGCCGTTGAGCACGGTGGTCTCGGGGCAGTGCTGATGGATACGGCGGACCGCTTCGACGGACATGACGTCACCGCCGGTCAGTATGGTCCGTACGCCCGCCAGCGCCGCAGGGTCGTCCTCGGCCAGCATCTGGAACAGTCCGGACGACAGGATCAGCCCCGTGATCCGGCCCTCGGACAGCGCGCGGCTCATCGTGGTGGTGTCCAGCGGTCCGGGCGGTGCGACGACGAGCGTGCCGCCGGTCAGCAGCGGCATCCAGAATTCGAAGGTCGAGGCGTCGAAGGCCATCGGGGAGTGCAGCAGCACCCGGGCCCGTGACGCGAGGGGGAACCGTTCGTCGGCGGCCAGCTCGGTGATGTTGCGGTGGGTGACCGCGACGCCCTTGGGGACGCCGGTCGAGCCGGAGGTGAACATGGCGTAGGCCGGCTGGTCGGGGTGGATCCGGGGCAGGGGCTCCGCTCCCCTGGCCGTGATCTGCGGGCCCGGCGGGAGGTCTGCCGGGTAGCCAGCCGGGTGGTCAGCCGGGTGGTCAGCCACACCGGTGACCGGGATCGTCCGGGCCTGCTCGGGAAGGCCGAGGCCCGTCAGATCGCGGTCGGTGAGGAAGACGGTGGCCTTGGAGTCCCGGATGATGAGGGCGATGCGGTCGGCGGGGTAGCGGACGTCCAGCGGGACGTAGACCGCTCCGGCCTTCACGACCGCGAGCAGGGCGACCACCGCCTCCAGCGAGCGCTCCAGGAAGAGGACCACGGGGTTCCCGGCGCGGATGCCCTCGCCGATGAGCCGACGGGCCAACCGGTCGGTGCGCTCGTCCAACTCGGCGTAGGTGAGGGTGCGTTCGCCCATCACCACGGCCGGCGCGGCCGGTTCACGGGCGACCTGCGCGGCGAACGCCTCCGGCAGCGAGGTCCCGGCACAGGGGACCACGGCGCCGTTCCAGGTGACGAGCAGCCGTCGGCGCTCCTCGTCGCCGAGCATGTCCAGCTCGCCGGCCGGCAGGTCGGGGGCGTCGGCCGCCGCGCCCAGCAGCCGGGTCAGACGGGCCGCGGCGGCCCGGACGGTGTCCGCGTCGTACAGGTCGGTGGCGTACTCCACGCTCAGGTCGAAGCCGGCCGGTTCGCCTCCCGGGGTGCGGTGCTCCCGGAAGGTGAAGGTGAGGTCGAACTTGGCGATCTCCAGCGGCGTGAACTCCGACTCGGCGGTCACACCCGGCAGTTCGGGCACCGGTACGACCGCGTCGGTGACCGAGAGCATGACCTGCGCGAGGGGATGGCGGGAGGTGGAGCGCTCGGGGTTGAGGGCCTCGACAAGTCGGTCGAACGGCACGTCCTGATGGGCCCAGGCCGCGAGGTCGGTTGCCCGTGTACGGCGCAGGAGTTCACGGAAGGACGGGTCCCCGCCGGTGTCGGTGCGCAGGACCAGGGTGTTGACGAAGAAGCCGACCAGATCGTCCAGCGCCTGGTCCGCGCGTCCGGCGACGGGGGCGCCGACGGCGATGTCGGTTCCGGCGCCCGAGCGGGTCAGCAGCGCGGCCACCGCCGCCTGGGCGACCATGAAGAACGTGGTGCCGGTCTCCCGGGCCAGGGCGGTGAGAGCCCGGTGCGTCTCGGCCGGGCAGGACACGGTGTGTGTGGCACCCCGGTAGGAGGCCGTCGCGGGACGCGGCCGGTCCGCGGGCAACGACACCTCGTCCGGCAGTCCCGTCAACGCACCCTTCCAGAAGTCCAGTTGGGAGGAGAGCACGCTGCCCGGGTCGTCCGCGTCGCCCAGCACCTCCTGCTGCCACAGCGTGTAGTCGGCGTACTGGACCGGCAGCGGCTCCCAGCCCGGCGCGCCGCCCTCGATCCGGGCACCGTACGCGATCCCCAGGTCCCGCGTCAGCGGGGTGTTCGACCAGCCGTCCGAGGCGATGTGATGCATCACCAGCAGCAGGACGTGCTCATCCGGCGCCAGCTCGAACAGGACGGCGCGTACGGGGAGTTCGGAGTCCAGGACGAACGGTTGCCCCGCCTCCTCGCCGATCCGCGCCGCGAGCGTGTCCTCGTCGGCGCCGAGGACGGCGAAGGGGACCTCCGCCCGGTCGGCCGGGACGATCCGCTGATACGGCTCGCCCTTCTCGGCGGGGAACAGGGTGCGCAATGCCTCGTGCCGGGCCACGACGTCCGACACGGCGGCACGCAGCGCGTCCCGGTCGAGGCCGCCCGTGAGGCGGATGGCCAGCGGGATGTTGTACGTCGCCGAGGGGCCCTCCAACTGGTCGAGGAACCAGAGCCGTTGCTGGGAGGGGGAGAGCGGCAGTCGTGCCGGACGGGATCCGGCGGTCAGGGCGGGGCGGATGGTGGCACCCTGGCCGTCCTGTCCGTCCTGGCCATCCTGTCCGTCCGCGAGGTGAGCGGCCAGCGCGGCCGCCGTCGGGTGCCGGAACAGGTCCCGCACCAGCACCTGTACCCCGAAGATCTCCCGCACCCTCGCGACCAGCCGGGTGGCGAGCAGCGAGTGGCCGCCGAGCCGGAAGAAGTCGTCGTCCACCGAGACCGACGGCAGCCCCAGGGCCTCCGCGAACAGGGTGCACAGGACCTCTTCGGCGGGCGTGCGCGCGGCCTGGCCGCCCGCGCCGCCCCGCAGGGCCGGCCTGGGCAGGGCCCGCCGGTCGAGCTTGCCGTTGGCGGTGAGCGGCAGGGCGTCCAGGGTGACGAAGGCCGACGGCACCATGTACTCGGGCAGCACTCCCCCGGCGTACCGCCGCAGCGCCTCCGGGTCGATCTCGCACCCGGCACCCGGCACGACGTACGCGACGAGCCGCTTGTCCCCCGGACGGTCCTCCCGCACGACGACAGCCGCCTGCGCCACCTCCGCCGCCTGGCTCAACAGCGTCTCGATCTCGCCGAGTTCGATCCGGAAGCCACGAAGCTTGACCTGCTGATCGGCACGGCCGACGAACTCGATCTCACCGTGCTGGTTCCAGCGGGCCAGATCGCCCGTGCGGTACATACGACTGCCGGGCCGACCGTACGGATTCGCGGTGAACCGCTCCGCCGTCAGCGCCGGACGACCGAAGTAGCCGACGGCGAGATGCGACCCGGCGACGTACAGCTCGCCCGTGACGCCCGGAGGCGCGGGGCGGAACCGGTCGTCCAGGATGTACATGCCGGTGTTGGCCATGGGGCCGCCGAGGTGGAGCCGTTCCACGGTCCGGGTGTCCGTCGTGAAGGCTTGGTAGCTACAGAACACGGTCGCCTCGGTCGGGCCGTAGGCGTGCACGACGGTGGTGTCCGGGCACCGGTCCAGGACCGTCCGCAGGGCCGTGGCCGACAGGACGTCGCCGCCGGTCCAGATCTCCTCCAGGCGGCCCAGGCTGTCGACGGCCTCCTGGGCCATCGCGTCGAAGAGGGCGGTGGTGAAGTAGGCGGCCGTGACGCCGTGTCGGGCGATGGCGTCCCCGACCTCGCCGAGGTCGATCTTGGCGGCCGGGAGGATCACCGCCAGTCCGCCGCTGAGGAGCGGCACCCACAGTTCGTAGGTCGAGGAGTCGAAGGCCAGGGGTGAGTAGGCCAGCACGCGGCGGTGCCGACCGCTCGCCCACCAGGGGTCCAGGGCCAGTTCCGCCACATTGCGGTGCGTGTTCACCACGCCCTTTGGGGTGCCGCTCGACCCGGAGGTGTACATCACGTACGCCGCCTGATCCGGGGAGAGCGAGAGTCCCAATGGCGCCAACTCGCCGTCGCCTGTTGTGATTTCGGCACCCACCCGCACCACCGGCAGCTCACCGGCGAACTCCGTCCCACCCTCACCGCGATCGGTCACCAGCAGCACCGCACCCGTGTCCCGCAGCATCCACCCCAGCCGCTCCACCGGCTGCCGCGCATCCAACGGCACATACACGCCCCCCGCCTTCAACACCCCCAGCATCGCCACGACATACGCCACCGACCGGTCCAGGAACAGCCCCACCCGATCACCAGGACGCACCCCGGCCGCGACCAACCGACGGGCGAACGCATCCGAGGAAGCGTCCAACTGCCGGTAGGTCAGCTCGACTTCCCCGCACACCAGCCCCACCGCACCCGGTGTACGTGCCGCCTGCGCCGTGAACAGTTCCGGCAGGGAAGCGGTGGGCAGCTCGGTCGCGGTCTCGTTGTAGGCGACGAGGAGTTCGGCGCGCTCGGCCTCGCCGAACAGATCGATCCGGCCGATCGGGGTCTCGGGTTCGGTGACGGCCGCGCCGAGCAGCCGGACCAGACGGGCCGCCGCGGCGCGCATGGTGACGGCGTCGTAGAGGTCGGTGGCGTACTCGATGGTGATGTCGAGGCCGGCCGGGCCGCCGTCGTGGGTGTGGTGCTCGTGGAAGTTCACCGTGAAGTCGAACTTTGCCGCGCCCAGCGGGAGTTGGTTCGCGCTGGTGTCCGCGCCGGGCAGCGGCGGCGCCGGGTCGACGGCGTCGGCCACGGTGAGCATGACCTGGAAGAGCGGGTGCCGGGAGGCGGACCGCTCGGGGTTGACGGCCTCGACAAGGCGGTCGAACGGCACGTCCTGGTGCGCCCAGGCCGCGAGGTCGGTCTCCCGGGCGCGCCGGAGGAGTTCGCGGAAGGAGGGGTCTCCGCCGGTGTCGGTGCGTAGGACCAGGGTGTTGACGAAGAAGCCGACCAGTTCGTCGAGCGCCTCGTCGCCGCGCCCCGCGACAAGG
The DNA here is from genome assembly GCF_002154555.1 of Streptomyces murinus. Classification (GTDB taxonomy): domain Bacteria; phylum Actinomycetota; class Actinomycetes; order Streptomycetales; family Streptomycetaceae; genus Streptomyces; species Streptomyces murinus. The sequence continues at coordinate 4,956 of NZ_MUNF01000237.1, read as the reverse complement.
GACCCGATGACGATGTCGGTACCGGCGCCCGAGCGGGTCAGCAGCGCGGCCACCGCCGCCTGGGCGACCATGAAGAACGTGGTGCCGGTCTCCCGGGCCAGGGCGGTGAGAGCCCGGTGCGTCTCGGCCGGGCAGGACACGGTGTGTGTGGCGCCCCGGTAGGAGGCCACGACCGGGCGGGGCCGGTCCGCGGGCAGCGACACCGTGTCGGGCAGCTCCGCCAACGCACCTTTCCAGTAAGCGAGTTGCGAGGCGATCACGCTGTCCGGGTCGTCCGCGCTCCCCAGGACCTCCCGCTGCCACAGCGTGTAGTCGGCGTACTGGACCGGCAGCGGCTCCCAGCCCGGCGCCACCCCGTCGAGCCGGGCCTCGTACGCGGTCCCCAGGTCCCGCATCAGCGGGGTGTTCGACCAGCCGTCCGAGGCGATGTGGTGCACCACCAGCAGCAGCACATGGTCGTCCGGCGCCAGCTCCAGCAGGGTCCCCCGGACGGGCAGGTCATGGGCGAGATCGAAGGCCAGGCTGCCGGCCAGCTCGCCGAGGGTGTCCCGCAGCGCGTCCTCGGTCACCGGGACCACAGGCAGCGCGAGATCGATCGACTCCACCGGCAGCACGTACTGGTACGGCGTGCCGTCCTGGGCCGGGTACCGCGTGCGCAGCACCTCGTGCCGGGCGACGACGTCCGACAGGGCGCGGCGCAGCGCCTCCCGGTCGAGGGCGCCGCGCACCCGGACGGCCAGCGGGATGTTGTACGTCGCCGACGGGCCTTCCAACTGGTCCAGGAACCAGAGCCGTTGCTGGGCCGGGGAGAGCGGGACCGTGGCACCGCGCTCGGCCGCCACCAGCGCGGGACGGTCCTCCGCGACCGCTCCGGCGAGATGACCGGCGAGCAGGGCGGCCGTCGGGTGGCGGAAGAAGTCGGTCAGCGACAGCTGGGTGCCGAGCAGGGCGCGGATGCGGCAGACGAGGCGGGTGGCGAGCAGCGAGTGGCCGCCGAGCCGGAAGAAGTCGTCGTCCACCGAGACCGACGGCAGCCCCAGGGCCTCCGCGAACAGGGTGCACAGGACCTCTTCGGCGGGCGTGCGCGCGGCCTGGCCGCCCGCGCCGCCCCGCAGGGCCGGCTTGGGCAGGGCCCGCCGGTCGAGCTTCCCGTTGGCGGTGAGCGGCAGGGCGTCCAGGGTGACGAAGGCCGACGGCACCATGTACTCGGGCAGCGCCCCCTCCACGTACCGCCGCAGTGCCTCCGGGTCGATCTCGCACCCGGTACCCGGCACGACGTACGCGACGAGCCGTTTGTCCCCCGGGCGGTCCTCCCGCACGACGACCGCCGCCTGCCCCACCTCCGCCGCCCGGCTCAACACCGTCTCGATCTCACCGAGTTCGATCCGGAAGCCACGAAGCTTGACCTGCTGATCGGCACGGCCAAGGAACTCGATCTCACCGTGCTGGTTCCAGCGGGCCAGATCGCCCGTGCGGTACATACGACTGCCGGGCCGACCGTACGGGTTCGCGGTGAACCGCTCCGCCGTCAGCGCCGGACGACCGAAGTAGCCGACGGCGAGATGCGACCCGGCGACGTACAGCTCGCCCGGCTCGCCCGGCCGCGTCGGGCACAGGCGCTCGTCCAGGACGTACATGGCGGTGTTGGCCATCGGGACGCCCAGGTGGAGCCGTTCCACGGTCCGGGTGTCCGTGGCGAAGACCTGGTAGCTACAGAAGACCGTCGACTCGGTCGGGCCGTAGGCGTGCACGACGGTGGTCCCGGGGCAGTGCGCGAGCACCTTCTCCAGCGCGGTCCTTGACAGCACGTCGCCGCCGGTCCAGATCTCCTCCAGGTGCCCCAGGCTGTCGACGGCCTCGTGCGCCATCGCGTCGAAGAGGGCGGTGGTGAAGTAGGCGGCCGTGACATCGAATCGGGTGATGGCGTCCGCGATCTCGCCGAGGTCGATCTTGGCCGCGGGGAGGATCACCGCCAGTCCGCCGCTCAGCAGCGGCACCCACAGTTCGTACGTCGAGGAGTCGAAGGCCAGCGGTGAGTAGGCGAGAACGCGGCGGTGGCGCGCGCCGGAGCCGGACCACCAGGGGTCCAGGGCCAGTTCCACCACATTGCGGTGCGTGTTCACCACGCCCTTCGGGGTGCCGCTCGACCCCGAGGTGTACATCACGTACGCCGCCTGATCGGGAGCGACGCACAGCTCCAGCGGCGCCGACTCCCCTTCAGCCGTTGCGATTTCGGCACCCACCCGCACCACCGGCAGCTCACCGGCGAACTCCGCCCCGCCCTCACCGCGATCGGTCACCAGCAGCACCGCACCCGTGTCCCGCAGCATCCACCCCAACCGCTCCACCGGCTGCCGCGCATCCAACGGCACATACACGCCCCCCGCCTTCAACACCCCCAGCATCGCCACGACATACGCCACCGACCGGTCCAGGAACAGCCCCACCCGATCACCGGGACGCACCCCGGCCGCGACCAACCGACGGGCGAACCCGTCCGAGGACACGTCCAACTGTCCGTAGGTCAGCTCGACTTCCCCGCACACCAGCCCCACCGCACCCGGTGTCCGGGCCGCCTGGGCGGTGAACAGTTCGTGCAGCGGCAGCTCGGGAAGGGCCACCGCGGTGCTGTTGTACTCGTCGATGTCGACCGAGTGGGCCTGACCGGCCTGCTGCTGGGGCATCTGGACACACCAATCTCGAAGATTCGGGGCTGCGCTCGCGCGCGGAAGGGGGCGGACCGCCGCGACCGCGATCGGCGCCGACGGGAGGAGCGGGAGGCGGGGCCAGGGACTGTCCGAGAGGCCCTAGTGCAGGACGTGGGCGAGCGGGGGGCGCACGTCGGCGGGGAGCAGGAGGTCCTCCGCGGACAGGGCGTCGACCCGGTACTTTCCGACGGCGCTGATCAGCATCCGCAGTTCGAGGGCCATGCTCTCGGCCAGCCGCAGCAGTCCCGCGTCGCCGTCCTCGTCCACGGCCAGCAGGGCCGCCCGGCCGAGCCCGACCGCCCTGGCGCCGAGGGCCAGGGCCTTGACCGCCCGGGTGCCCTCCCAGACGCGTCCGCTGGCCAGCAGGCAGCGGCCGGTGCGGCCGATCCGGGTCAGGCACTCGCCGAGCGGCAGCCCGACCTGGGCCAGGAAGCCGCTCGGCGCCCACGCGGTGCCGGCCTCGGCGCCGTCGACGGTCACCGCGTCCGCGCCGGAGGCCCACGCGGTGGCCGCGGCGTGGGCCACGTCCCGCCCGGGGTGGAGCTTCACCCAGACCCGGACGCGCGGGAAGTTGTTGCGCATCAGCCGGATCTGCTGTCGCAGGATCTCCTCGGTGAAGGTGCCGGGGCTGCTCAGCCGCAGCACGCGGTCGCCGGCGCCGAACACCTCCTGGGTGGCGTACTGTTCGGCGACCCGCCCGGCCGCCTCGCGGTCCAGTACCGTCAGCCCGCCGAGGCCCGGCTTGGCGCCCTGGCCGACCTTCAGCTCGAAGGCCAGCTTCCCGGCGTCCAGCAGCGGCTGGGACACGGGATCGCTGTAGAGGAGGTTCCACACCTCGGCGTCCGCGTCCTCGGTGGACTGCTGGACGACCACACCGCCGTACTCCTCGTTGCCGGACGCGGCGGCGGCCTCGGTGTAGGCGGTGATACGGCCCGCCATCGAGGAGACCTCGGCCTCGCTGGCGCCCCGGTAGCCGTTGACGGGGACCACGTTCTCGCCGATCACCATCGGGATGCCCAGCCGTCCGGCCTGGGCCCCGGCGGCCTCGCCGAGGTCGCGGCTGGCGACCTGGGTGGAGCCGAACGCCGAGACGTACAGCGGCAGCCGGGAGGCGAACCCGCCGATGACGGTGTCCAGTTCGACATCCGTGTACAGCGGCTCACGGGCCAGTTCGATCAGTTTCTCCAGCCGCTCCGGCATGAACACCGGCGGCACGATCCGGGTCCGCTCCAGCGGATCGCCCACGTCGGGCCCGGCGGGCTCGGCGCCGACCAGGCCGGTGCCGTAGACGGACAGGTCGGGGAAGGCGGCCGCGGCCCCCAGCCGGGCGCGGCGGCGCACCTCCGTCTCGGGGAAGCCGGCGGCGCTCAGTACGGCGCTCACGCGGACACCACTCCCGGGAGCTTCGGGTAGGCGCTGGCCTGCCAGACGGCGGTACGGCCGGTGACGTACCGGGTGAAGCGCTCCAGGCCGATGCCGAAGCCCGAGCTGGCCGGGATGCCGCGGCGGGCCAGGTCCAGGTACCAGCCGTACTTGGCGGGGTTCTCGCCGGTCTCCCGCATCCGGGTCACCAGCGTCGCGTAGTCGTGCTCGCGCTCGCTGCCGCTGGCCAGTTCGCCGTAGCCCTCGGGGGCGATCAGGTCGAAGTTGCGCAGCACGCCCGGGCGTTCGGTGTCCTCGCGGTCGTAGAAGCCGCGTGAGCCCTTGGGGTAGTCGACGACGAAGAACGGGCGGCGGGAGCCGGCGGACAGGATCTCCTCGCCCCGCCAGTCGATCTCCGCGCCCGGGTCCTGCGGGTGCCCGAGCTCGACCAGACCGGCGGTGGCCTGCTCGTGGCTCGTACGGCCGAAGGCCCCCGTGACGGCCTCGCGCAGCGCGTCCTCGTCGCGGCCGAGCAGTTCCAGCTCGGCGGGCATGTCCCGCAGGACCTCCGCCACGGTGTGGGAGACCAGGGTCTCGGCGAGCGCCATCGCGTCCTCGCGGCGGGCGTCCCGTATCTCCACGTCGATCTGGTGGAACTCGGCGAGGTGGCGGTGGGTGACCGCCGTCTCCAGCGGTTCCAGCCGCACATTGGGCGCGATGTAGAAGATCTTGTCGAAGGCGGCGAGCGTGGCCTGCTTGTAGAGGATCGCACTCGTCATCAGCTTGTACTTGTGGCCGTAGAAGTCCACGTCCACCTGCTTGGACCCGCGGATGCCGGGATCGGTCACCGGGCCGATGAGCGGCGGCAGCAGCTCCTGGAAGCCCT
>NZ_MUNF01000236.1 GCF_002154555.1 Streptomyces murinus | reverse complement strand
GCCTCGGCCCGCCTCCTGGAGATGCTGGGCGCGGACGGCGACGTGCCCTCCGCGCGCCGGCTGCCGGTCGACGCCGTCGAGGACCTGGTCGGCGACCGGTACGCCGATGTGGTCGCCGTGCACTCCGACCGGGTCCGGCTGATGCGCCAGTTCCCGGCCGAGGACATCTTCGGCGGCGCCCGCCGCCTGGACGCCATCGGCATCGGCCTCAACCTGCTGGTGCAGAACTTCTCCGGACGGCGCCTGGTCCGGCTCGCCGAGTCCGGCTCCCGCATCCGGCTGCTCTTCCTCAACCCCGCCTCCAGCTCGGTCAAGCGCCGCGAGCGCGAACTCGGGATGAAGCGGGGCGAACTGAGCCGCTCGGTCGAGATGAACATCCTGCACATGCGCCGGGTGCGCTCCCGGCTGCGCGACCCGGACGCCTTCCAGATCCAGGTGTACGACGAGACGCCGCGCTTCACCGCCTATCTGGTGGACGGCGACGGCGCCGACGGCGTCGCCGTGGTGCAGTCCTATCTGCGCGGGGCGCGCGGGATGGAGTCACCGGTCCTGGTGCTGCGCAACGGCAGCCGCCTGGTGAAGCCGGACGACGCGGGCGAAGCCGGGCTGTTCCCGACATACCGCGAGGAATTCGAACTGGCATGGGCGGATTCGCGCCCTGTGTCCTGATCCGTTCCCCGGGCTCCGTCGCAAAGCGGAACGCGGTCCTCTGATTGTCAGTGCCCCGTGCGAGGGTGGAGACCACTGGGGGAACGCACCATCGAGAAGGGGGACCGCCCATGGGCTGGCACCAGGAGCTGCTGGTCGGCTTCGACCTGGAGACGACCGGCACGGATCCGCGCGAGGCACGCATCGTCACCGGCGCGGTGATCGAGGTCAGGGCCGGTGAGCCGCTGGGCCACCGGGAGTGGCTGGCCGATCCGGGCGTCAAGATCCCGGCGGACGCGGTCGCCGTGCACGGGATCAGCAATGAACGGGCGGCGGCCGAGGGCGAGCCCGCCGACCGGGTCGCCGACGCCATCGCCGAGGCGCTGGTGTCGTACTGGAAGACGGGCGTCCCGGTCGTCGCCTACAACGCGGCGTTCGACCTCACCCTGCTCTCCGCCGAGCTGCGCCGCCACCGGCTGCCGTCCCTCGCCGACCGTCTCGGCGGAGCCGCGCCCGCGCCGGTGATCGACCCGTACACCATCGACCGCCGGGCGGACCGCTACCGCCGCGGCAAGCGGAACCTGGAAGCGGTCTGCGCCGAGTACGGCATCGTCCTGGACGCGGCGCACAACGCGTCCGCCGACGCCCTCGCCGCGGCCCGCCTCGCCGCCGCGATAGCCGTCCGACACCCCAAGATCGCCGCCCTCGGCCCGGCCGAACTGCACCGCAGGCAGATCGAGTGGTATGCCGAATGGGCCGCCGACTTCCAGGCCTTCCTGCGCCGCAAGGGCGACGCGACGGCGGTGGTGGACGGACTGTGGCCGCTGCGGGAGCTGACGCCCGAGGCGGTGTGACGAGGACAGGGCGATCAGGACGGTGTGATCAGAAGGGGTACCAGCGCACCGACTCGTCCCCGTCCCGCAGCGACGCCACCCTGCGGCGGAACTCGGTCAAAGCCTTGGGGTTGCTGGGCGCGTGCTGGGAGACCCAGGCACAGCTGGCCGTCTCGCGGGCGCCGCGCAGTACCGAGCAGCCCTCCCACTCGCGCACGTCCCAGCCGTAGGTCTCGGTGAAGGCGTCGTACGCCTCGGCGGGCAGCCCGTACCGGTCGTGGGAGAGGGCCATCACCACCAGGTCGTGCTCGCGCAGATCGGAGGAGAAGGTCTCCAGGTCCACCAGGACCGGCCCCTTCGGCCCGATGTGGACATTGCGGGGCAGCGCGTCGCCGTGGATGGGACCCGGCGTCAGACGGGGCGCCAGCGCGGCCGCGGCCGCCGCGAAGCCGTCCCGGCGCGCCCGCAGATAGGCCGCGTCCTCGGGATCGATCGCCTCGCCCGCGAGCCGCAGCCAGCGCTCCACCCCGCCCAGCAGCTCACGCGGCGGCAGCGCGAACGGCGCCGCGGGCAGGGCGTGCACCAGGCGCAGCAGCCCGGCCAGGTCGCGCGGCTCGGCGGGGCGTACGGCGTCCGGCAGCCGGTGCCACACCGTCACCGGATGGCCCTCGACCAGCCGCGGCTCCGGCTCGGCCGCCCGCACCGCGGGCACCCCCGCCCCGGTGAGCCACCCGGCGATGTCCAGCTCGCGCCGGGCCCGCGCCAGCAGCTCGGCGTCGCGGCCCACCTTGACGACCAGGTCACCGGCGGCGAACACCGCGTTCTCGCCGAGCGCGAGCAGCACCGCGTCCCCGGCCCCCGCCGCGGGCACGCCCGCCGCGGCCAGTACGTCCCGCGCCCGTGCCTCGTCCATCGTGGTGCCTCCGTGCCGTCCTCGCCGAGCCGTCCCGGGGAGCCGGCACTTGCCGTTCCCCCCGGTCAGTCTCCCACCCGGGCGGGCCGGCCCCCCGCCGGGCGTCATGGGATGTCCGTTCCGCCGTCAGAGATCCACTTTGTGATTACGAAAGCTTGTTGAACAAGTCACAGCTGTGTGCAGAGGTTGATCCGGCCCCCGCCGAACCGGCATTGTTTCGCGCAGCCCGCCCCACGGGGGCCGGGCCCCGGCCGTCGTGCCCGCCCCCACGGGGCACGACGGCCGCTCTAAGCTGACCGTGTGACGACCTATGCGGCGCTGTTGCGCGGGATCAACGTCGGCGGCAACCGGAAGCTCCCGATGGCCGATCTGCGCGCCCTGCTCGACACCCTCGGCCACACCGGGGTGCGCACCCATCTCCAGAGCGGACAGGCCGTGTTCACCACCGACCGGGGTGACGAGGAGTCCCTGGCGGGGGAGTTGGCCCGGGCGATCGAGGACCGCTTCGGCTTCCCGGTGGACGTACTGGTGCGCGACCACGCCTATCTGGCCGAGGTGGTCCGCGCCTGCCCCTTCCCGGCCGCCGAACTGGCAGCCCGGCAGCTGCACGTCACCTACTTCTCCGCGCCCGTCACCCCGGACCGCTACGCGCACCTCGACCAAGTCGCCCTCCTTCCCGAGGAGTTCCGCCTCGGCGACCGCTGTCTGTACCTGTACGCCCCCGACGGCCTCGGCCGCTCCCGGCTCGCCGAGGCGCTGGGCCGCCCGCGGGCCGCCAAGGACCTCGTCGCCACCAGCCGGAACTGGAACACCGTGGTGAAACTCGCCGAGCTGACCGCGCCCGAGGCGTGATCTCCTGTGATGGGATCGGGTCCATGCGCTACATCGTGATCGGAGCGGGAGCGGTCGGCGGCGCCGTCGGCGGACGGCTGGCCCAGGCCGGACGCGAGGTCGTCCTGGTCGCCCGCGGCGGACATCTGACGGCACTCGCCGAACACGGGCTGCGACTGCGCGTCCCCGAGGGGGAGCTGACGTACCGGCTGCCGGCCGTCGAGGGCCCGGAGCCGCTCGGCGAACTGCGCGCGGACGACGTCCTGCTGCTCGCCGTGAAGACCCAGGACACCGCGGCCGCACTGGACGCCTGGGCGGCCGCCCCGGTGGCGGGCGGCGGCACCGCGGGGCAGCGGCTGCCGCTGCTCTGCCTCCAGAACGGCGTGGAGAGCCCCCGGATCGCGCTGCGCCGCTTCCGCCGGGTGTACGGCGTCTGCGTCTGGCTGCCGTCCACCTTCGTGGAGCCCGGCGTCGTCTCCGCCCCCGGCGCCCCGCTCACCGGCATCCTCCATCTGGGCCGCGCCGAGGGCGGCACCGACGACACCGCCCGGCGGATCGCCGCCGACCTCGCGGACGCGCGCTTCGAGGCGCCGGTCGTGCCGGACGTGGCCCGCTGGCAGTACGCCAAGCTGCTCGGCAACCTCGCCAACGCCCAGGAGGCCCTGAGCGGCCCCATCGAGGGCCCGGCCGCCGAGGGGCTGTACGCGCGGGTACGGGCCGAGGGGGAGGCCGTACTGGCCGCCGCCGGAATCGACCACGCGAGCGTCGAGGTGCAGCGCGCGGTGCGCGGCGACAAGGTGGCCCTGGTCCCGCTGGCGGGCGCCCCGCGCGGCGGCGGCTCCTCCTGGCAGTCCCTGGCGCGCGGCACCGGCAGCATCGAGGCGGACTACCTCAATGGCGAGATCGCCCTCCTCGGCCGGCTGCACGGCGTGCCCACCCCGCTGAACGAACTCCTCCAGCGCCTCGCCGGCACCTTCGCCCGTGAGCACCGGGCGCCCGGCTCCCTGCCGCTCACCGACCTGGTCCGGCTGGCCGACCAGGCGCGGAAGGCAGCGGCCTGAACCTCCGGCGAAGCGGCGGCGGACGGTCATGAACGGCGAACTCCGCTTCCTGTGAACCGGAGTTCGAACAGACCCCCGCCGGTGTGGCTGATAACTGCCCCTGCGGGGGGTCGACTTGACCTTCCCCTGTGACATCCCGATCACCCGGGGCGCAGAACGGAGTGCCGTCGCGGTCCGACGTCACAGGGGAACGCCGGACCGCGACGGCTTTTACCACGGTCCTCACCCGTAAGGGGGCGGGTCCGCGAACAACGCGACAACTCCGTCCCGTTGTCCCTAGGGTGAGGCACGCCGGACGGCCGGAACGACACCACCCATCCCCCCACCGGAGCGTGTGCACGCCGTTCCGCTCCCGCGTCCGGGGCCGCAGGCGGACACCCGGGCACCCGCGGAGTGGCGATTTTCGGCCTACCTCTGATCCACGAGCGAGGACAGGACATGAGCACCTACGACTACGGACACCTCAACGGACCTGGACAGTACGGTGAGTTCGTCGGCCTCGACCTGACCCACGGCACGCCACCGCTTCAGACCCTGATCGCGGTCTCCGCCCGGCTCACCGAGGCACTGCGCAGGGAGTGCCCCGGGCTCGTCCGGCAGGGCCAGATCATCGAGGCGGCGTTCGCGGAGTCCGCCGACGACGGACTGCCGCCCAACCGCGGCCGCATCCGCTCCGCCCTGGACGACATCTGCATCGGGGCGTCCGCCGGCACCGCCAGCCTCGCCTACACCCGGCAGCTGGTGCAGGCCCTCGGGCTGTGACACCGGGCCGCGCCCGGACGGCGGCGGCCCCTCAGGCGCCGAGCGCCTGGAGCGCCGGGCGGCACGCGGCGTCGTACCGGCGCAGCAGCAGCCGCGCCACCTCCGGCGCGGGCCCCAGCACCTCGGCGAGGACATCCGCTCCGGCCGCGCCGCGCGCGATGCGGTCCGGCAGGAAGCCGGGGGCCAGGACGTACGGGGCGACGGCGACCCGCGCGCAGCCGAGCGCGCGCAGCTCCCGTACGGCGTCCTCGGTGCGCGGCAGACAGGCGGAGGCGAACGCGGGCCGCACGGCGCACCAACCGGTGTGCCACCACTCCCGCGCGATATCGGCGATCACCGCGATCGCCTCCGGGTCGCTGGATCCCGCCGAGGCCAGGACGACCCCGGTCGAGGACTTGTCGGCGGGGCTGAGTCCGGCCTCGTACAGCCGTCGCTCCAGCGCCGTGAGCAGCAGCGGCGACGGGCCGAGCACCGCCGCCTGCCGGATCCGCAGCCGCGCCGGGGCCGCCCGCAGCACCGCCGGGATGTCGGCCTTCGCGTGGAAGGCGCGGGTGAGCAGCAGCGGCAGCGCCACCACGTCCCGGACGCCCTCCGCCGCCAGGGACTCCAGCACGCCTTGTACGGACGGCACGTTGAAGTCCAGGAAGCCGGTCTCCACGCGCAGCCCGGGGCGCTGCGCGCGCACCCGCTCCACCAGGGCGTGCACGGTGGCGGCGTGCCGCGCGTCGCGGCTGCCGTGGGCGATGACGAGGAGCACGGGCGCTTGCATCCGGATCAGCCTTTCACCAGCAGACCGCGGCTGCGCAGCACCCACCGCTCCAGCGGGCTGAAGATCAGCAGATCGATGGCGATGCCGACGAACAGGATCAGCAGGATGGCCTCGAACACCATGGCCATGTCGCTGGCCGTACGGGCGTTCTCCAGGAGCTGGCCGAGGCCGGTGCCCAGGTCGGGGAAGTTCGCGATGATCTCGGCGGCCATCAGGGAGCGCCAGGAGAAGGCCCAGCCCTGCTTCATGCCCGCCACATAGCCGGGCAGCGCGGCCGGCAGGGTGATGTGCCAGGTGCCCTTGACGCCGGTGGCGCCGAGCGTACGGCCCGCGCGCAGGAACAGCGGCGGCACCTGGTCCACGCCGGACACCAGCCCGTTGGCGATGGACGGCACCGCGCCGAGCAGGATCACCGTATACATCATGGAGTTGTCCAGACCCAGCCAGATCACGGCCGGCGGCACCCAGGCGACCGAGGGCAGCGACTGGAGACCGGACAGGATCGGACCGATCGCGGCGCGCACGAACTTCACCCGGGCCACCAGCAGCCCCAGCGGGGTGCCGAGCACCAGGGCGAGGCAGAAGCCGAGCAGACCGCGCGAGACGGACGTCCAGATGTAGCCGAGCAGCTTGCCCTGGAGCCAGTCGTCGCGGAAGGCGCCCCAGACCGCGCCCGGCGTGGGCAGCTTCGTCGGGTCGTCCACGATCTTCAGGGTGATCAGGCCCTGCCACACCAGCAGGACGACGGCGATCGCGGCCAGCGGCGGCAGGATCTTGTCGATCAGGGTCCTGCGGAAGGGGATGCGGCTGGACTGGGTGGTCTCCAGTGCGTCGAGGCCCGCCTCCACGCTGCCCGCGGCCGGGGCGTCGGTGGGTGTCGTGTCAGTGCTGGCCATGGCGGCGGATCTCCCCACGCAGTACTTCGGTGATCTCCAGGGACAGTTCCGCCACGGGCGCGTCCTCGATACGGCGCGGCTGCGGGATGCCGACCTCCCACTCGCGGGCCACCCGGCCAGGACGGGAGGACAGCAGCACCACCCGCTGGGCGAGGCGCACCGCCTCGCGCACATTGTGGGTGACGAACAGCACGGACAGGCCGGTCTCCGACCAGATCCGGGTCAGCTCGTCGTGCAGCACGTCCCGGGTGATGGCGTCCAGGGCCGCGAACGGCTCGTCCATCAGCAGCAGTTGGCTCTCCTGGGCGAGCGCGCGGGCCATCGCGACCCGCTGGCGCATACCGCCCGACAGTTCGTGCACCCGCTTGCCGTACGCGCCCTGGAGGCGGACGAGTTCGAGGAGTTCCTCGGCCTTGCCGCGCCGCTCGGGGCGGGGAACTCCCCTTAGTTTGAGGGCGAGTTCGATGTTCTTGCCGGCGGTCAGCCAGGGGAACAGGGCGTGTTCCTGGAACATCAGCGCGGGGCGGCCGTCGGTGCGGATGGCGCCGGTGGTGGGCTCGTCCAGGCCCGCCACCAGATTGAGCAGGGTGGACTTGCCGCAGCCCGAGGCGCCCAGGAGGGTGACGAACTCGCCGGGCGCGACATCGAGACTGATGTCGTCCAGGACGAGCTGGGACCCGCCCGGTGTGGCGAAGGACTTCGAGACATGCTCAAGGCGTGCGGCGTACTCCACCGACCGCGCGGCCTTGGCGAGGGTCGTGGCCATGGTCGTCACCTCCTGGGACGTCTTCGGGGCGGGCGTCAGCTGGTGCCGAGGCCGGCGGCGTCGACCGGGCTCTTGCCCTCGGTCTTGAGCACCCGGTTGAGGATCGTCAGGTCGTAGATCCCCTTGAGGTCCGGCTTCTTGAGCAGACCGGCCTTGACCGCGTGCGCCGCCTCGGTGTCGAGGGTGGCGGCCAGCGGGTCGTCGGTGAACTGGACGGACTTCCACGCCGGGTCGAGCACCTCGGCGGGCAGCGCCTTGCCGGAGTCGGCCGCGAGCTGCTTGTTCGCGGCCTGCTTCGCCTGCTCCGGGTTGGCGTTGATCCACTTGTTGGCCTCGACGGACGCCTTCAGGACCGCCTCGACGGCCTTCGGGTGCTCCTTGAGGAACGCCTGGCGCACGATGATGTTGGTGATCACGAACTTGTCGCCCGGCCACAGCGAGGATTCGTCCAGGAGCACCTTGCCGCCCTCGGAGACCAGCTTGGACGCGGTCGGCTCCGGCACCCAGGCGCCGTCGATGGAGCCGGACTTGAAGGCGTCCGGGGTCACCTTGTTGTCGCTGCGGACGACCGTGACATCGCCCTTGCCGCTCTGCGGATCGACCTTCCAGCCCTGCTCCGCGGCCCAGTTGAGGAACGCCACGTCCTGGGTGTTGCCCAGCTGCGGGGTGGCGATCTTCTTGCCCTTGACGTCCTTCAGGGAGGTGATCTTCTTCGGGTTGACGACCAGCCTCACCCCGCCGGACGCCGAACCGCCGATGATCTTCAGGGACTTGCCGTCGGACTTGGTGTAGCCGTTGATCGCCGGGGACGGGCCGATCCAGCCGATGTCGATGGAGCCGGAGTTCAGCGCCTCGATCTCGGAGGGCCCGGCGTTGAAGGTGGCGTAGTCGGCCTTGGTGGCGCCCAGTTCCTTCTGGAACAGGCCCTGCTCCCGGCCCACCAGCGCGGTGCCGTGCGTCAGGTTAGGGAAGTAGCCGATCTTGACGGAGCCGAGACCGTCGATCTTCTTGGCGCCGGCGGCGACCTTGGCGGTGTCGTCGCTCTTGGCGTCGGAGCCGTAGCCGCAGGCGGCGAGCGTGAGCAGCGGCAGAGCGGCGAGCGCGGCTATCGAGCGGCGCAGGAGGCGGGAGTTGATGGCAGGCACGGGAGGTGTTCCTCTCGTTGGCCCGGCGGGTCACGGTCTCTCAGGTCGTGGCCGGGAGGTCGGCAGGTCTTCGTCTGTGGGGGGTGAGGGCGCGCGAGCGGTGCGCGTACGTCAGCGCACACATCGCCCGACCCCGCCCTGCCCGCTGCCGAGGGCACCGCTGCCGACGCGGCCGCCCTCCTTCGCGAACGTGGAGTAGACATCGGGTGCGTTCATGCTCAGAAGTCCCAGCCGTCGTCGTCGGCCGCGTCCTTGACGGGCTCCGGCGCGGCGAAGGACTCGCCGACCATGCCCGCGGTGAGGGTGGTGCCGTCGGCGGGGTCGATCAGGATGAAGGAGCCGGTGCGGCGCGAGTCGGCGTAGGCGTCGACGGGCAGCGGCTCGGCGGTACGGATCTTCACCCGCCCGATGTCGTTGGCGGCGAGCAGCCCGGGATGCGGGTGCAGGGACAGATCGTCCAGGGTGAGCCGGGACGGGATGTCCTTGACGATCGCCTTGACGGTCCGGGTGCCGTGCTTGAGCAGCACCCGGTGACCGACGGTCAGCGCGGCGTCGGCGACATGGCACACCGTCGCCTCCACGTCCTGCGTGGTCGGCGGCGCGTCCTTGGTCGGCACGATCAGATCGCCGCGCGAGACGTCGATGTCGTCGGCCAGCAGCAGGGTCACGGACTGGGTGGTCCAGGCGACGTCGACCGGCTCGCCCAGCAGGTCGATGCCGGAGATCGTGGTGGTCCGCCCGGACGGCAGCACCGTGACCTGCTCGCCGACCCGGAAGCTGCCCGCCGCGATCTGGCCCGCATAACCCCGGTAGTCGGGGTGCTCGGCGCTCTGTGGCCGGATCACGTACTGCACGGGCAGCCGGGCGTGGCAGTGCGCCAGGTCATGGCTGACCGGGACGGTCTCCAGGTGCTCAAGGACGGTGGGGCCGCCGTACCAGTCCATGTGCGCGGACGGCTCCACCACGTTGTCCCCGGCGAGCGCGGAGATCGGGATCGCGGTGACCTCGGGGATGCCCAACTCGGTGGCGTAGGCGGTGAATTCCTCGGCGATCGCCGCGAAGACGGGCTCCCGGTAGCCGACCAGGTCCATCTTGTTGACGGCCAGCACCACATGCGGGACGCGCAGCAGGGCGGCGATCGCGGCATGCCGGCGGGTCTGCTCGACCACCCCGTTGCGGGCGTCGACCAGGATCACCGTCAGTTCGGCGGTGGAGGCGCCGGTGACCATGTTGCGGGTGTACTGCACATGGCCGGGGGTGTCGGCGAGGATGAACCGCCGCCGGGGCGTGGCGAAGTAGCGGTACGCCACATCGATCGTGATGCCCTGTTCCCGCTCGGCGCGCAGCCCGTCGGTGAGCAGCGCGAGATCGGGGCCGTCCTGCCCGCGGTTCGCCGACGCCCGCTCCACGGCCTCCAGTTGGTCGGTGAGCACCGACTTGGAGTCGTGCAGCAGCCGGCCGACCAGGGTGGACTTGCCGTCGTCGACGGAGCCGGCGGTGGCGAACCTGAGCAGCGTGGCGGTCGCCGCCAGCGCCTCGGTGGTCGTGGTCATGGTTAGAAGTACCCCTCGCGCTTGCGGTCTTCCATCGCGGCCTCGGACAGCTTGTCGTCGGCTCGGGTCGCGCCCCGCTCGGTGAGCCGGGAGGCGGCGATCTCCGCGATGACGGCGTCCAGGGTCGTCGCGTCGGAGTCGACGGCGCCGGTGCAGGACATGTCACCGACGGTGCGGTAGCGCACCAGGCGCCTGACGACCGGCTCGTCCTCGCGCGGGCCGCCCCACTCGCCGGCCGTCAGCCACATACCGGACCGCGCGAACACCTCGCGCTCGTGCGCGAAGTAGATCCGCGGCAGCACGATGCCCTCGCGGGCGATGTACTGCCACACATCCAGCTCGGTCCAGTTCGACAGCGGGAACACCCGGACGTGCTCACCGGGCGCGTGCCGGCCGTTGTACAGGTTCCACAGCTCGGGGCGCTGGCGGCGCGGGTCCCACTGGGAGAACTCGTCGCGCAGCGAGAACACCCGCTCCTTCGCGCGGGCCTTCTCCTCGTCCCGGCGCCCGCCGCCGAAGACCGCGTCGAACTTCTCCGACTGGATCTTCTCGGTCAGCGGCAGCGTCTGGAGCGGGTTGCGGGTGCCGTCCGGGCGCTCCTTGAGCACCCCTCGGTCGATGTAGTCCTGCACGGAGGCCACATGGAGGCGCAGCCCGTGCCGATCGACCGCGCGGTCCCGGTACTCCAGCACCTCGGGGAAGTTGTGTCCGGTGTCCACGTGCAGCAGCGAGAACGGCACCGCCGCCGGCGCGAACGCCTTCAGCGCGAGGTGCAGCATCACGATCGAGTCCTTGCCCCCGGAGAACAGGATCACCGGGTTCTCGAACTCGCCCGCCACCTCACGGAAGATGTGCACGGCCTCGGACTCCAGCGCGTCCAGGTGCGACAGGGCGTACGGGCTGCCCGTACCGCCCTCGACCTCGGCGAGCGTGGTCATATCAGTCCCCTCTCGCTGAGCAGGGCGGACACGGCGGCCGCGGACTCCTGCACACTCTGGTGCTGCGACTCGATGCGCAGCTCGGGCGCGGCGGGCTCCTCGTACGGGTCGTCCACACCGGTCAGCCCGGTCAGCTCACCCGCGGCCTGCTTGGCGTACAGCCCCTTCACATCACGGACGCTGCACACCTCGACCGGGGTCGCCACATGCACCTCCAGGTACGGGGTGGCGTTCTCCTCGTGCCGCTCGCGCACGGCGTCCCGGCTGTCCGCGTACGGCGCGATCACCGGTACGAGGGTCAGCACACCGTTGCGGGACAGCAGTTCGGCGACGAAGCCGATGCGCTGCACATTGGTGTGCCGGTCCGCGCGGGAGAAACCGAGGCCCGCGGAGATGAACTCGCGGATCTCGTCGCCGTCGAGCACCTCGACCCGGCGGCCCCCGGCACGCAGCCGGCCCGCCAGCTCATGGGCGATGGTGGTCTTGCCGGCACTCGGCAGACCCGTGAGCCAGACGGTGGCTCCGGTGGTCACGTCGTTCTCCTGAGTCTGAGACGGTGTCTGTGTCTGTGTCTGTGTCTGTGTCTGTGGTCGTGGCTGTGGCTGCGTCTGTGTCTTTGGCTGAGGGAGCGTCATCCGTGCAGCCCGCACTCGGTCTTGGCGCGCCCCGCCCAGCGTCCGGCGCGCGCGTCCTCGCCCTCCAGCACCCGGCGGGTGCAGGGGGCGCAGCCGATGGAGGCGTAGCCGTCCATCAGCAACGGGTTGGTGAGGACGCCGTGTTCGGTGACATAGGCGTCCACGTCGTCCTGGGTCCAGCGGGCGATGGGGGAGACCTTGACCTTGCGCCGCTTCTCGTCCCAGCCGACCACCGGGGTGTTCGCCCGGGTCGGGGACTCGTCGCGGCGCAGACCGGTCGCCCAGGCCCGGTAGTCCTCCAGGCCCTTCTCCAGCGGGCGCACCTTGCGCAGGGCGCAGCACAGGTCCGGGTCGCGGTCGTGCAGCCGCGGGCCGTACTCGGCGTCCTGTTCGGCCACCGTCTGCCGCGGGGTGAGGGTGATGACGTCGACGTCCAGCACCGCCGCCACCGCGTCCCGGGTGCCGATGGTCTCCGGGAAGTGGTAGCCGGTGTCCAGGAAGACCACGTCCACGCCCGGGCGCACCCGGGAGGCGAGATGGGCGACCACGGCGTCCTCCATCGAGGAGGTGACGCAGAACCCCGCCCCGAAGGTGTCCACCGCCCAGCGCAGGATCTCCAGTGCCGGGGCGTTCTCCAGCTCCCGCCCCGCACGCTCGGCGAGGGCCCGCAACTCGTCGTCGGTGCGCGGCTTCTGATCCGTCGTCATGTCCGCCCGTCCTCTTGGTCGTCGGCTCGGCGCAGGCCCTGCGCGAGCAGTCCGAGGAACTTCAGCTGGAACGCCCGGTTGCACGCCCCGCACTCCCAGGCACCATGGCCCTGCTCGCTGGGCCGCAGGTCCTCGTCGCCGCAGTAGGGGCAGTAGAAGGGGGCCGCGCGCTCGCTCACGCCAGGGCCTCCTCATCGGCGCGGGCCGCCCAGACGGCGAACCGCTCGCCGTCCGCGCGCTCGGCCAGATAGCGCCGCAGCACCCGCTCGATGTAGTCGGGCAGCTCGTCCGAGGTGACCTTCAGACCGCGCACCTTGCGGCCGAAGCCCGCCTCCAGGCCGAGTGCGCCGCCCAGGTGCACCTGGTAGCCCTCGACCTGGTTGCCGTCGTCGTCCAGGACCAGCTGGCCCTTGAGGCCGATGTCGGCGACCTGGATCCGGGCGCAGGCGTTCGGGCAGCCGTTGAGGTTGATGGTCAGCGGCTCGTCGAACTGAGGAAGCCGGCGCTCCAGTTCGTCGATCAGGGCGCTGCCGCGCGCCTTGGTCTCCACGATGGCGAGCTTGCAGAACTCGATGCCGGTGCAGGCCATGGTGCCGCGCCGGAAGGAGGAGGGGGAGACGGTGAGGCCGAGCGACTCCAGGGCCGAGGACAGCGACTCGACCTGGTCCTGCTCGACGTCCAGCACGATCATCTTCTGCTCGACGGTGGTGCGCACCCGGCCCGAGCCGTGCGCCTCGGCGACCTCGGCGATCTTGGCGAGCGTGGTGCCGTCGACCCGGCCGACGCGCGGCGCGAACCCGACGTAGAAACGGCCGTCCCGCTGCCGGTGCACCCCGACATGGTCGCGCCAGCGTTGCACGGGCTGCGCGGGCGCAGGTCCGTCGGTCAGCTTGCGTCCCAGGTACTCGTCCTCCAGCACCTGCCGGAACTTCTCCGCGCCCCAGTCGGCGACCAGGAACTTCAGCCGGGCCCGGTTGCGCAGCCGCCGGTAGCCGTAGTCGCGGAAGATCGAGATGACGCCCTCATGGACGTCGGCGACCTCCGCCAGCGGCACCCAGGCGCCGAGCCGGACCCCGATCTTCGGGTTGGTGGACAGCCCGCCGCCGACCCACAGGTCGAAACCGGGCCCGTGCTCGGGGTGTTCGACGCCGACGAACGCGATGTCGTTGATCTCGTGCGCCACATCGAGCAGCGGCGAGCCGGAGATCGCGGACTTGAACTTGCGCGGCAGGTTCGAGTACGCCGGGTTGCCGATGACCCGGCGGTGGATCTCCTCGATGGCGGGGGTGCCGTCGATGATCTCGTCCTCGGCGATGCCCGCGACCGGGGAGCCGAGGATCACGCGGGGGGTGTCACCGCACGCCTCGGTGGTGGACAGGCCGACCGCTTCGAGCCGCCGCCAGATCTCCGGCACGTCCTCGATCCGGATCCAGTGCAGCTGGATGTTCTGCCGGTCGGTGATGTCGGCGGTGCCGCGCGCGAACTCCTGGGAGATCTCACCGATCACCCGCAGCTGCCCGGTGGTCAGCCGGCCGCCGTCGATCCGCACCCGCAGCATGAAGTACTCGTCGTCCAGCTCCTCCGGCTCCAGGATCGCGGTCTTGCCGCCGTCGATCCCGGGCTTGCGCTGGGTGTACAGACCCCACCAGCGCATCCGGCCGCGCAGATCGTTCGGATCGATGGAGTCGAAGCCGCGCTGGGAATAGATCGTCTCAATACGTGTCCGTACGTTGAGACCGTCGTCGTCCTTCTTGAACTGCTCGTTGCCGTTGAGCGGCGTGAAGTGGCCCTGGGCCCACTGGCCCTCACCGCGGTGACGGCTCACCTTGCGGCGGGGCGCGGAGGCGGCGGGCTGCTGTGGGGAGGCGGCCATGATTGCTACGTCCTTCGGACAGGCTGTGGACAGGGAGAAGCGGCGCTGAAACGCTCTGACCTGCGCGAAAGTAAGCGCACGGCGGGAGATGGGGCCGGGCGCGGGCAGCGGTCGAGCGGGGTGCGGGGGAGCGGCGGTGCTGTAAAGGTCAGCTCGCCGGACAGATGGCGCTGGACATGCGGCCGAGGTCGACGTGCCGCCGACTCACCAAGGCAATTCCAGTTCCAGGCATGACGGCAGCGTGTCACGGCGATCTGGACAGAGTCCAGCTTCTTCCGTCATGTGGACACCCTTGTCTCGTATCGCGGGACAAGGGTGTGTTGGCTCACATGCGGCGCGGGACGGCTTGTCGGGGCAGGTCAGGCAGGGTAGGCGCGCGGCCAGGGGCCCGGGTTCGGGACGTCCGGCTCCAGTTCGACCCGGGTGTCGTACAGCTTGAAGCCGCGCCGCTGGTAGTTGGCCATGGCGAACTCGCCGTCCTTGTCGCATGTGTGCACCCATACCCGCTTCGTGGGCGCGAGCTCCGGCCAACGCTCGGCGAGGTCCCAGGCGCGGGCGGTGCCGCGGGCCAGCAGATGCCCGCCGATGCCACGGCCGCGGAAGGCGGGGAGCAGCCCGAAGTAGAGGATCTCCACCGCGCCGTCGTCCTGTGCCTCCAGCTCGATGAACCCGGCCGGCGTACCGCGGTCGTACGCCACCCAGGTCTCGACGCCGGGCTTCTCCAGCAGCTCCTGCCAGCGCGCGTACGGCCAGTCGAGCCGGTCGGTCCAGCGGATGTCCCCGCCGACGGCCGTGTAGAGGAACCGGTTGAACTCGGGGGAGGGCACCTCGGCCCGTACGATCCGCACATCGCCTTCGGGCGCGGCGGCGGGCAGCAGATCGGCCGGGGACGTCTGCTCCAGATACCAGGTGGTGACAGGGACGCTGCTCATGCGGGCCAGGGAATCATCCCGTCCCGGTGTCTGTCGATCGACCGACCCCCTTTGCGCGAGGTCAGGCCGGGAACGGGCGGCCCGGCGGGTCAGCCCAGCGACCGGTCCAGTTCCGCGAGCGGCACCGCGAACAGCATCCGGTCGGACAGTGACCACACCTCACCGGTCTCCCGCCCGTACGACAGGGAGCCCGCGGACTCGGCCCAGCAGCGGTGCGTGGCGTCCGCGCCGCACTCCGCCGCCTTCGCGCCCCGGGTGTCCTGCCGCCACAGCCCGCCGTGCCCGTCTTGCGAACCGGGCAGCCGTCCCACATACCAGGACGTGCGCGGGGCGCCGGTCTCCCGGTACGACAGCACGCCCCGGATCCCGGTCACCTTGGTCCGGTACTCCTCCATCGCGTCCACCCGGCCCTCGGCGTTCGTGGCGAGCAGCCCCGCGCGGCGCGGGTCGGTGCTGAACGCGTACCGCCACAGCCGGGCGGGCCGTTCGCCGCCGGGCGAGGTCCACTCCGCGGCGACCAGACTGGCCGGTGCCGTACCCGAGTCCAGGGCGAGCGCGCTCGGACAGGGCGCCCCGGTGGCCGAGCAGCGGCCCGCGGTGTAGCTGTAACTGCCGATCGCGGGCATCACATATCCGTACCCGTCGGCGGACCAGCCGCCGCGCACCCGGCCGATCGCGGGCCCGTCGACCGTGGTGCGCTGGATCCGGTCGAGGTCGTACACATAGAGCACGGCGGAGCCGCCCCGGCGGGCGGTGACCAGCAGCTTGTCCTGGTACCAGACCATGGAGGAGACCCGGGAGCCCAGGCCCCGGTAGTCGCGGCCGCCGTCCACCGGCACCACCAGCAGCACCCAGCGATAGGCGAGCCGGTCCGGGTCGTCGGCGTCCACGACGGCGACCCGGGCGAGACCGCGCTCGGCGTCCGGGCCGGTGCGGGTGCTGTGGGTCCAGCCACTGAGCAGGACCCGGTGGGCGCCCGGCACCCCGTCGCCGCCGGCGTCCCCGGACGTGGTCACCGAGGCCGGCCGCCAGTCCGTGGCGCCGGTGTCGGCCGGGTCCCAGCAGTAGGCGCGAGCGGGGGAGGGCGAAACGGGCAGGGAGGCGCGGTCGGCATCGTCGCAGTCGGACCCCTCGCGCAGGGTGCGGTCCGCGCCCCGGAGCACGGTGTCCACGCCGACCGGCCGGCCCATCGAGGCGGCCAGGGTGTCCAGGGTGCGGGCCGGCACCAGCTGCTCGCGCAGCCGCAGCAGGCCGGTGTCCGCGGGGGAGGTGAGCGGCTTGAGCGCGCCGGGGCGCTCGGTGACCTGCGCCTGGGAGGTGCTGATCAGGGTGGCGGCCGCGGTCAGGGCCAGCGCGGTCCCGGTCAGTACGGCACGCAGGGCCGTGCCCCGCCTGCGCCGACGATGTCTGCCGCGTTGCTTCATGTCGTCCCCTCGTCAGGGCCCTTTCGCTCCGGCGCGCGCCGTCGCCCCGGCCCCCCGGCCGAGGCGGGTCAACTGCGCCCCCCGGTCGCTGCGTTGACAGCGCGGTCGGGCCCGTAGGGGATGCTACGGCAGTAACGGTCCGCGCAGGGCGAAGACCCCGCAAATACCCGGAAGTCACGCCGCAAGCGTCATGCCCCCGCCGTCACGCGGGCCGCGGCCGCTCCGCCGGCGGGGCCGCCCGCCGGTGCGCCACCACCGCCGCCGTGGAGCGGGGCAGCAGGTCACGAGGGTTCTCGGGGAGGACGACCTCGACATCGGCCGCATCAGAGAAACGATACGGCCGATGCTGGAGAAGTCCCCCGAGATAGCGCCGGATTCGCGACATCTCCGCCCGCACCGTCACCGTACGTGACGGGTCCTGGAAGAGGTCCCCGGCCAGCTCCGCCGCCCCGCGCCCGCCCGGGTGTTCGGTCAGCAGGAACAGCAACTCGGCGTGGCGCGGGCTCAGTTCCCGCGACCAGGCGCCCGCCGAGCCGGACGCCGACACGGTCACCGCGGCGCGCTCCGGCCGGGACAGGTCCAGTACGACACGGGAGGCGGCCGGCGCGCCCGGCTCCTCGTCGGCGCGCAGCAGCCAGCCCTCGCCGAGCGGTTCCGCCGCGCACCAGCCGAGCGAGGGCAGCCACCGGCGGCCGGGGACCAGCGACTTGGGCAGCGCCACCCGCCGCAGATACGGCATCCCGGTCACCGCCGCCGACCAGCCGTCCCGGTCCACCACCAGCGCCCGCCCGTCCAGCCGGGCCAGCACCGGCGCCGCGACCGCCCGCAGCCGCTCCAGCGAGCCCAGATGCAACTCCCGCAGCCGCGCCTCGGCGAGCTTCGCCACCGCGTCCACCCAGGAGAGGGTCGCCGGATGCATGGTCTCCAGCGGGCCGCTCACATCCACCACCCCGAGCAGCCGCCCGTCCCGCGGATCCGTGATCGGCGCCCCCGTGCACGTCCAGGAGGTGTGCGACCGTACGAAGTGTTCGGCGGCGAACACCTGTACCGGCCGCCGTACGACCGCGGGGGTGCCCACCCCGTTGGTGCCGACGACGTCCTCCCGCCAGTCCGCGCCCAGTTCGAAGCCGAGCCCGTCCGCCTTGCGCAGCACCGGCGCGGACCCCTCGCGCCACAGCACCCGTCCGTCCGCGTCCGCGACGACCATGATGTGCTGGGCGACGTCCGCGACCGAAAGCAGCCCCTCGCGCAGCACCGGCAGCACATGCCGCAGCGGCGACTCCTCCCGCCGCCTGCGCACCTCCTCGGGCGGCAGCAGCCCGGATCTGAAGTCGCGGTCCGGGTCGACGCCGCTGCGCAGCATCCGCCCCCAGGACTGCTCGATCACCGGCCGCGGTGCGAGCGGCACCCGCTGCCCGGCGAGCGCCGCCTCGCGCACTTCGCTCAGCACCCGCGCCGCCTGCGTCGCGTCCAGGGCGGCCAGGCGCGCCACGTTCATCGGCGGGTTCACCACGGGTTCTCCTCCCGGAGCGGGGGGTCGTACACATTCTTCCAGCCGTCCGGGCGGCGCTTTCCGGTCGGTCGTGCCTCCTATACTGCCGGGCCGGGCAGGCCGGAGGCACAGACTCCGCGCATGTGCGCCAACAAGTTGCAACCCCCTGCAACCCTGGTGAACCGTCCGATCCCGGCCGAGACTTGACCAGGACGCCCCGCGTGGCGTCCACGGGCCGCAACAGGCCCAGGTGGCGGGGGTGGTGCCGTGTCGGCGCAGCACCACCCCCGGCCGGGCACCGGCGGTTTTCGGCCAGGGCGCCCAACTCCGCGGGGGACACGGCGATTCAGGAGACCGGCCGCGCCCGCTCCACCACCGACGCCAGGTCCAGACCCCCCGGCAGCGTGCCGAACGTCCCGCCGTGATCGCCGCCGAGCCGGGACGCGCAGAAGGCGTCCGCGACCGCAGGCGGCGCGTGCCGCACCAGCAGGGAGCCCTGGAGCACCACCGCGAGCCGCTCCGCCAGCCGCCGCGCCCGGCCCTCCGCGCCCTCCAGATCGGCGAGTTCGGTGAACAGGTCCCGCACCGCGCGGTCCAGCCGGTGGTCGGCGCCGTGCGCCCGCCCGATCTCCGTCAGACACGCGTCCAGCGCCCCCGGCTCCCGCTGGAGCGCCCGCAGCACATCGAGCGCCTGCATGTTCCCGGCGCCCTCCCACACGGAGTTGAGCGGCGACTCGCGCACCAGCCGGGGCATCCCCGACTCCTCCACATACCCGTTGCCGCCCAGGCATTCGGCGGCCTCCACCACGACGGGCGCGCACCGCTTGGTGATCCAGTACTTGGCGGCCGGCACCGCGAGCCGCAGAAAGGCGCGCTCCCGCTCACCGCCGTCGTCGTACGCCGCCGCGAGCCGCAGCGCCAGCGCGGTCGCCGCCTCCGACTCCAGCGCGAGGTCCGCGAGCACATTGCGCATCAGCGGCTTGTCCAGCAGCCGTCCGCCGAACGCCTCCCGGTACGCGCAGTGGTGCACCGCCCGCGCCACCGCCTGCCGCATCAGGCCCGCCGAGCCCAGCGCGCAGTCCAGCCGGGTCGCCGCGACCATCCCGATGATGGTCCGCACCCCGCGCCCCTCCTCGCCGACCCGACGCGCCCAGGTGCCGTCGAACTCGACCTCGGCGGAGGCGTTGGACCGGTTGCCCAGCTTGTCCTTGAGCCGCTGGAGCAGGAACACATTGCGCGTGCCGTCGTCCAGGACCCGCGGCACCAGGAAGCAGGTCAGCCCCTCGGACGCCTGCGCCAGCACCAGGAAGGCGTCCGACATCGGGGCGGAGCAGAACCACTTGTGCCCGGTGAGCGCGTAGGTCCCCGCCTCCGCGAGCGGCCGCGCCCGGGTGCTGTTCGCGCGCACGTCGCTGCCGCCCTGCTTCTCGGTCATGCCCATCCCGAAGAGCGCGCCGGGCTTGCGCGCGGCGGGCCGCAGCTCGGGGTCGTACACCGTGGAGGTCACCCGCGGCTCCCACCGGGCGGCGAGCGCGGGGTCGGCGCGCAGCGCGGGCACGGCCGCGTGGGTCATGGACAGCGGACAGCAGGTGCCCGCCTCGACCTGGCTCCACAGCAGGAACCCGGCCGCCCTGCGCACATGCCCCGCGGGCCGCGCCCAGGCGCCGGTCAGCCCGGCCGAGACGCCCTTGCCGAGCAGCCGGTGCCAGGCCGGGTGGAACTCCACCTCGTCGATCCGGTGGCCGTACCGGTCATGGGTACGGAGCC
Organism: Streptomyces murinus; assembly: GCF_002154555.1. Lineage (GTDB taxonomy): Bacteria > Actinomycetota > Actinomycetes > Streptomycetales > Streptomycetaceae > Streptomyces > Streptomyces murinus. The sequence continues at coordinate 1,833 of NZ_MUNF01000236.1, read as the reverse complement.
GGGGCGGCTGCTCGTTCGCCTGTGCGCCCCACTCCTGGAGCTGCGCCGAGCCCCCGGCCCGCCCCAGCGCGGACAGCTCCGCGCGCACCTCGCCGAGCAGCTCGCCCGGGGTGTGCCGCTCGACGGCGTCCACCAGCGCGCGGTCGGTGGCGAAGAGGTCGTGGCCGGCCAGTGGGGGCGGCTGGTTCGTCACGGTGTGGGTGGAGAAGCCTGCCATGGTGGCGAACCTACCCGGAACGGCGGCAGTGCGGGCCCCCAGGGTGACCCGGGGTCCCGGGTGGTGTCCGGGGCGGTGGGAGGAATCGGGACAGCCGGGTGCGGGTCGTGCGCGGGCGGTCGCCGGAACGCCCCGCGAGGTGAGGAGGGGCGCTCGCTGCGGATACCTTTGGGTCGTGCAGCCAGCAAGTGATTCCCCCGAACGGCCGGTCGGACGGCTCCACCGGGCCCGCGCTCTCTACCGGAACGTATCCAAGCGCAGGACCGCCTGGCTGCTGCTCAAGGACACCGTCAACTCCTGCATGGAGTACCGCATCCTCGGTCTCGCCGCCGAGGCCGCGTTCTTCACCCTGCTGTCGGTGCCCCCGCTGCTGCTCTGCCTCATCGGGCTGCTCGCCTACGTCGACACCTGGACCGGCGCGCACACCATCGGCAGCCTGGAGACCAACCTCCTCGACGCCTCCCGGACCGTCCTGTCCGACAAGGGCGTCAAGGAGATCACCGAACCGATCCTGCACGACGTGATCAAGGGCGGCCGGCCCGACGTCATCTCCCTCGGCTTCCTGTTCGCCCTGTGGTCGGGGTCCCGCGCGGTGAACGTCTTCATCGACACCATCACCGTCATGTACGGCCTCGACGGCGTCCGGGGCATCGTCCGCACCCGGATCATGTCCTTCGTGCTGTTCATCGTGGCCCTGCTGATCGGCTCGGTGGCGCTGCCGCTGATGGTCGCGGGACCGGACGCGGTGGTACGGGTGGTGCCCTGGTCGGAGACGGTCGTACAGGTCCTGTACTGGCCGGTCGTGATCGTCCTGTCCGTCGTCTTCCTGACCACGCTCTACCACGTGTCCGTGCCGGTGCGCTCGCCCTGGATCGAGGACGTGCCCGGCGCGCTGGTGGCCCTCGCGATGTGGGTGTTCGGCAGCTTCCTGCTCCGCATCTACCTGGTGCACACCATCGAGGGCGCCACGATCTACGGCTCCCTCGCCGCGTCCGTCGCCGTCATGCTCTGGATCGGCGTGTCCGCCTTCGCCGTGCTGGTCGGCGCGGCGGTCAACGCCGCGATCGACCGGGTCTGGCCGGCCGCCGCGACGGCCGCCGCCCGTGAGGCCAACGAACGGGTGCGGCACGCCCAGGTCGCCGAGTACGTCGCACGGGCCACGGCCGCGCGGGACACCTTCCCGGACGACCCCGACGACCCGGACATGCCGTCCGAGTTCCCCGAACGCTGGTCGCGCTTCCTGCCGCCGGAGGACGTCACCTCGCGGCTGCGGACGCCCACGTGGGGCGGCTCCGGGGCGCACCGACGGGTGACACCCAAGGACGACAAGGGAGACGCCGAACAGTGCGGCCCCCAGCCGAACGGCCCGGGCCCGCAGTCCAGTGGGGGCAGCCCTCATCTCCCGGGCAACAGCGGCAGCCCCCACATCCCCGGCAATGGAAACGGCGAGAACCCTTACCGGCAGTGGTGAATCGGGGGGGGGCGCGGGGTGCCTCCGGGTTGAAGGTGCGGGCAGGGCTCGGACCGGACGACGCGGCGGATCGGCTCGCGCCGGCTGATCGGCTCGGGTCGGTGGGTCGGGCTCGGGCCGGTTGACGGGGCGTGCATCGGTGAAC
>NZ_MUNF01000235.1 GCF_002154555.1 Streptomyces murinus | reverse complement strand
CGACCGGCCTGCCCGGCTCCGGCCTGTCCGCCTCCGGTCTGCCGGACTCGGGTGTCTCAGGCACGGGCCTGCCCGGCTCGGGGGCGTCTGTCTCCGGTCCGTCCGGCTCGGGCTCGCCTGTCTCCGGGCCGTCCGGCTTCGGACTGTCCGGCTCGGGTCTGTCGGGGTCCGGTCCTTCCGGCTCCGGTCCGTCGGACGGTGACGCCGACCCGGCGGCGGCGTCACCGTCTGCGTCGTCGATGTCGTCTACGTCCTCTACGTCGTCTACGTCGGCGTCGGGCGCGCCCCCTGTACCGGCCTCCGTACCGGCCTCCGGGCCGCTCTCCTCCGTTCCCGCGCAGGTGCGGCGGACGGTGGCCGGCGCCACGGCCGCACCGGCCGACGCGGAGCTGACGGTCGTCGTACTCGCCCCGACCGACCCCATGACCCGGGGCCAGCTGCGTCGCATGGCCGACCTGGCCCGGGACGAGGGCTACCGGGTGCGCTGGGAAGAGGCCCGCGGCGGCCCGACCGCGCCCTTCGCCACCATCGGCGGCCTCAGCGGCCTGCTCCGCCGCGCCGACCGCGTGGTCATGGGCGACCCCTTCTCCCGCTACGTCCAGCTGCTGCTGACCATCACCCGGGCGCGCGACCTGGTGGTGGTGGACGACGGCACCGCGACGATGGAGTTCGTCGCCCAACTCGCCCGGGGCGAACGCCTGGTGCGCTGGCACCGCAAGGGCGGCCGCCCCGGCCCCCGCGATCTGCTCTTCGCGCCGGTGTCCTCCTCGGCCCGCCGCCGGCTGACGCCCAGCGCGCGCCGCCGGGTGGAGGTCTTCTCCTCGATGCCGGTGCACGAGACTCCCGACGGGGTCACGGTCACGGCCAACGACTTCTCCTGGACGAGGGCCCGCTTCGGGCCGCCGCGCATCACCAAGGGCGCCGACATGGTGGGCACGTCCCTGGTGGAGACGGGTGTGGTCGACGGCGACTCCTACCTGGAGGCCGTCCGCACCCTGGCCAAGGCCCACGGCACCACCCGTTACTTCGCCCACCGCCGCGAGAGCACGGAGAAACTGCACCGGCTGGCCAAGGAGACCGGTTTGGAGATCGTCCGTCCCGACCTCCCGCTGGAACTGATCGCCCGCCGCGGCCCCATCGGCCGTACGATCCTCAGCTTCCCCTCCACCGTCGTCCACACCCTCCCGCTGGCCCTGGCCGGCACCGGCGTCCGCGTCGCGGTCTGCGACATCGACCCCGCCTGGCTGACGGAGAACGCCTCCCCCCGCGCCCAGGGCTTCCTGTCGGGCGTGACGGGAACGGCCCGGGACGTCCACCGGCTGACCTCGGTGAGCCTGGCGTAGCCCCTCAAGGTAAGAGTTTGATTTGATTTCTTACCTGTTTCCCGGGAAGCATGGCGGGGCCGGCGCGCCCTGCCGGCGCACGGGGAAACGGGGAGGGTCACAGGCGTGTCCTGGGACGAGTGGGAGCAGTTGAAGGCGGATGCCGCGAGCCGCGGCGGCACCGGTATGCGGTTGAACCAGACGCTGCCCGCCGGAACCGGCGGAGACACGGCCGACGGCCTGAAGTCGGACAAGAAGGTCTGGACGAAGGTCGGCGAGGACACCAAGGGGTTGCAGGACGGCCTGGGCAAGGCGCTCGGAAGGCTGGCGGACGGGCAGTCCGGGCTGGGTGACCCGGCCGGTTGCCGGTCCGCCGCGGCGCAGAAGGAGTTGTACGACTCCTGGAAGAAGTACGTCGGCGATGTCAACGGCCGTTGCGGAGACCTCGGTGGGCTGCTGGAGCGCGCGGGCCGCGACCTGGCGATGACCGACGGCGAGGTGAAGGCCGCGCTGGACAAGATCAAGGCCAAGTACGTCGACACCGAGGCCGTCGGCGGCCAGGCGCAGGACCGGTGACGCGGCCGTGGACCTGGCGACCCTGAAGGCCCTCGAACCGGCCGAGTACGAGGAGGCCGCGGACGGCTTCCAGGCCGCGAGCGATGCGGCGAGCGCGGCCAAGGACGCGGTCGAGAGCGGCGTTCGCGCGAGCATCCGCAACCAGCTGGAAGGCAAGGCTGTGGACGCCGCGCTGCGCGAACTGAAGGAACTGGGCAGGAACTTCCACTATGTCCAGACCGAGTGCGCGCTGGCCGGCACCGCGCTGAACGCCTTCGCCCTCGACATGGCCGCGGCCAAGCGCAAGCTGACGGCGGCCTTGGCGGACGCCGACGCGGCGGGGTGCACGGTGGGAGCGGACGGCTCGGTCACCTTCCCGGCGGGCGGGAAGGAGGTCGACGGCAAGGTGCCCGAGGGCGGCAGCGTGGCCGTCGGCACCGGCATCAAGGACCCGACGGCCTCCGCACTGGAACGCCAGGCCGTCAACCTTCATCCCAACCCCAACTTCGGCAAGGCCGTCGAGCTCGCCGACCGCATCGGCGACGCCCTGAAGGAAGCCACGGACGCGGACGCCAAGTGGGCCCCGAAACTGCGGGCGTTGAAGGCGGACGACGATCTGGTGGTGACGGACCGGGACTGGACCGACGTCGGTGACGACACCAGGGAGGTCGCGAAAGGCGCCGACGCCTACGTCCGTTCGCTTCCGAAGCCGCCCAGGAGCGGCGATCCCGCGGAGGTCGCCGAGTGGTGGTCGGGCCTGTCGGACGAGCAGAGGTCGGCCTACCTCTCCCTGCGTCCCGAGTCCATCGGCGCCATGGACGGGCTCCCCGCGAGCGTGCGGGACGAGGCCAACCGTGTCGTACTGGCCGAGAGCAGGGGCGCCTACCAGGACAAGCTCGACGCCTGGACGAAGAAGGAGCCCGAGCACTACCGCCCCTACATCAGCCCGATCACCGGGCTGGAGGTGAAGGGCGCGTTCGTGGAGACCGAGGAGTGGAAGGAGTGGGACAAGAGGCGGCAGGACCTCCAAGGCCGTATCCATGGAATGGACTTGATCCAGGACCGCTTCGACCGGACGGGCACCGACGGTCTGCCCGAGGCCTACCTGATCGGCTTCTCTCCCGAGGGCAAGGGTCATGACGGCAAGGTCATCCTCGCCAACGGGAACCCCGACACCGCCGACCACACCGGCATCTACGTCCCCGGTACCGGGACCCTCCTGAAGGACATCGGTGGCGACCTCGGCCGCGGCGAGACCCTGTGGCACGAGTCCGACCGCTACGCGCAGGGGCAGAAGGTCGCCACCATCACCTGGTTCGATTACGACGCCCCGCTGCAGGCGAAGCCTTTCGAGAAGGGCGGCGGTCTGTTTCCGGAGGCGATGTTCGACAGATACGCGGAGAAAGGCGGGCCGGGCCTGTCCCACTATCTCGACGGCAACCTCGAAGCCCGCCGGAGCGTGTCCGGGAACGGCGACCTGGGACACATCACCCTGACGGGGCACAGCTACGGCACCACGCTGATCGGTGACGCGGCGAAGTCCCGGATCTGGCCCGAGGGCGCGCTGCCGGTGGACGACGTCATCGCGGTGGGCAGCCCCGGCATGCAGGCGAAGCACGCCGCCGACCTCGGCATTCCCCAGGGACACATGTGGGCCGAGAAGGGCGGCGGCAACGACGCGGGGGTGCGGATCGGCGGCAAGTACCTCGCCGGCCTCGGGGACGACTGGACGATTCCCACGGACCCCGAGTTCGGCGCCAGCATCATGGAATCGGACGCCGAGGACCACGGCGCCTTCTGGGACGAGGGCTCGACGAGCCTGCGCAATCAGGCCCTCGTGATCGCGGGCCAGTACGACAAGGTGACCCTTGAATAGGACAAGCGCGACCGCAGCGAGCGCGGCTCTGGCCGCCATGATCTTGGGAGGCTGCTCTCAGGTGGACCACGAGAAGGACGAGAAGAAGGCCGACGTCCGCGATGAGCGGGCCGTCAAGCAGGGCGTGGAGCGGGCCTCCAGCGAGATCCTCGACATCCTGGCGGTGAAGGGCAGGATCACCCGGTCGGGTGCGGTGTCCACCCCGTGCACGGCGTACCCGGAGGGGGACGAGGTGCACCGTCTGCGCCATCCCTGGAGCGTCTACGACGTGCCGGGCGCCGATCTCGAACAGGCCATGGACCGTGTGCGCGCACAGCTGCCGGCCAGGGGCTGGAAGATCGTCAAGGACGGCCCCGACAAGAGCCGCGCGAAGCTCCCGCAGATCGTCGCCAACTCCGCCGACGGCCACCTCTCCGCGGACCTGCGCCTCTGGCTGGAGCCCGCCGACAGCAAGCGCTCCTCCATGATCGAGGTCACGGTGGTCTCCGACTGCTTCCGCAGCCGGCCTTGAGCCCCGCGGCGGGCGGTTCTACGGCGGTTCCTCGTCCGCCTGGTCCGCCCTGTCCTCTTCGTCGGCCTCCGCCTCCGCCGCCGCCATGATCGCCGTCTCGTAGCTGTCGAGGACCTGCTCCACGGTGCGGTTCGTGTGCTGTGCCAGGTCGACGACGGCAGAGACCGCCCAGTTGGCCAGGGACAGGGCGAAGGCCATCAGCTCGTCCTCGCCGCGGCCCTCCTTGACCGCCATCAGGTAGGTCAGGTTCAGATACGGCACGAGGTCGGGTTGCGAGGCGTGGGCCGCGTTGCCGCGGAGCATGCCGATCGTGGTCCGGGTGGCCTCGGAGCGCAGCGGCAACAGGCGGTCCCGTTCCGCGTGCACCTCCATGAGCCACTGCCGGCGTTCGTCCTTGTCGTCCACGCCGTACCCCTACCCACCGCCTCGCCGTCTTACGGCCTCCTGGCCAGGATGAACGTCCTCGCCCTGCTCTCCTCGCCCATCGGCTCACGGCGCACGGTCGCGGTCAGGACCAGCCCCGCCTCCACCAGCAGGGCGATGACCTGGTCGGCGGTGCGCCAGTAGTAGTCGAGGGCGATCTTTTGGGCGAAGCGTTCCGAGAGATGGAGATGGGGGACCGGCTCGCCGGAGTGGCGGGTCTGGAAGGCGAGGAGGGCCGGGGAGCCGGGGCGCAGGGTGCGGTGGAACTCGGCGAAGACCCGGGGAAGGTGGGCGTCCGGGACGTGGATCGTGGAGTAGAGGGCCAGGATGCCGCCGAGGGACGCGGAAGGGATGTCCAGGGACGTCATCGAGCCCGTGTGGAAGCGCAGTTGGGGGTGGGCCTCGCGGGCCAGCGCCACCATCTCGGGCGAGAGGTCGATCCCGAACGCCGGCACCCCCAGCTCGTGCAGCAGCGCGGTGACACCACCGGGCCCGCTCCCCAGGTCGGCCACCGGCGCACCGCCCCGCGCCAGCTCCGCGAAGGCCGTGACCAGGCTCCGGTCCAGCGGATGCAGCAGGCTGGAGGGGTACCGCGCCGCGTAGTCCTCGGCGATCGCGTCGTACGAGCCGCGCGTCGCTCCGACGAAGTCCTCGCTCGTCTCGGTCACGCGTCACGACCCTACTGGCTGTGGGCCGAGTGGAGGTCCGGTTCGTGGACATGGCGAGCGTGAGTCGGGCAAGGCGTGGTATGCGTGGAAGAAGAAAAAAGTGGTTTTACCCATCACAGTCCACAGTCATGCGTCCAGCGGTCAGATTTTCTTCCCCTAACGGGCTGAACTTTTGTTGATCCAGGGGCAGTTGGCCACCCGGGCGTCCTACCCTTCAGAGGGTGAAGCAATTGATGTCCCTAGAGTCCGAGTCCGGCCTCGCGGGGGATGCGCTCCCCGGCGTGCTGAGCGAGTCCCTGCACGCCGAACTCGTCGCCTTCCGCCGCGACTTGCACATGCACCCCGAGCTGGGCAACCAGGAGTTCCGTACGACCGCCGCGATCAAGGAGCGGCTGGAGAAGGCCGGGCTGCACCCCCGTGTCCTCGCCACCGGAACCGGGCTCGTGTGCGACATCGGTGTGAAAGAGGGCGAGCGCCCCGATGTGCCGGTGCTGGCGCTGCGGGCCGATATCGACGCGCTGCCCATCCCGGACACCAAGGCCGACTGCCCGTACCGCTCCACCGTGCCCGACCGCGCGCACGCCTGCGGCCACGACATGCACACCACCATCGTGCTCGGCACCGGCCTCGTCCTCGCCGACCTGCATGAGAAGGGGCTGCTCACCCGCCCCGTACGGCTGATCTTCCAGCCCGCCGAGGAGGTGCTGCCCGGCGGTGCCCTCGGCGCCATCGAGGACGGCGTACTCAACGGCGTCGGGCGGATCCTCGCCGTGCACTGCGACCCCCGCGTCGACGCCGGCCGCGTCGGGCTGCGGCACGGGCCCATCACCAGCGCCTGCGACCGCCTGGAGGTCCTGCTGGACGGCCCCGGCGGCCACACCGCCCGCCCCCATCTGACCACCGACCTGGTCACCGCCGCCGCCCGCGTCGCCATCGACGTCCCCGCGCTGATCGCCCGCCGCGTCGACACCCGCGTCGGCCTCGCCCTCACCTGGGGCCGTATCGAGTCGGGCCACGCCCCGAACGTCGTACCGCAGCACGCCGAGCTCTCCGGCACCGTGCGCTGCCTGGACCTGGAGGCCTGGCGGCAGGCGCCCGACATCGTGCACGCGGCCATCGACGAGGTCGCCACCATGCACCGGGCCAAGTCGGAGATCAACTACGTACGAGGGGTGCCGCCCGTCGTCAACGACAAGGGCTCCGCCGAACTGCTGCGCCGCGCGATGGCCGCCCGCCGGGGCCGGGACTCCGTGGAGAGCACCGAGCAGAGCCTCGGCGGCGAGGACTTCTCCTGGTACCTGGAGCATGTGCCCGGCGCCATGGCCCGCCTCGGCGTCCGCCGCCCCGGCGAGCGCACGGTCCGCGACCTGCACCAGGGCGACTTCGACGCCGACGAGCACGCCATCACGGTCGGCGTGGAGATGTTCACCGCGGCCGCGTTCCTGGACGACAGCGACGACTGACCCGTGGGCGGTGGGTGCCCCGTGGAGACGGGCGCCCCCGCCGCCCCTAAGGGATCACCCGCTCCGGCGCAACACACTCGCAAGCCAATCGTGCACTGTGCGCAACAGCCGTGTGAGAGGACTCGGAGAACGAGTTCAGATGCTGTTTGCCTCGAATCGATAACGGCTTCGAGAGAGGGTTTTTTGCGACATCTACGCGCGTTACGATGCCGCGAAGCCGACGCCGCCGGGGTGTTCGGCTCAAGCGCCGACATGGCGCTCAGGTCAGGTGAAGGAGCCTTCCCGTGCGCCGGGTAGCCAAGCTTTCCGCTGCGTGTCTCGCCACCGCAGCCCTCGCCCTTTCCGCCACCGCGTGTGGCAAGACGTCCTCCGACGACGCCAGCTCTTCCTCCTCGGGCGGCGCGAAGGGCGGCATCAAGATCGGTCTCGCCTACGACGTCGGCGGCCGTGGTGACCGGTCCTTCAACGACTCCGCCGCGCGCGGTGCCGACAAGGCCGAGAAGCAGTTCGGCGGTTCCATCAAGGAGCTGACCGCGAAGACCTCGGACACCGAGCCCGACCGCGAGCAGCGCCTCCAGGACCTCGCGGACGCCGGTTACAACCCGATCGTCGCCGTGGGTTACGCCTACGCCCCGTCGGTGCAGAAGATCGCCGCGAAGTACCCGAAGACCAGCTTCGGCATCGTCGACTCGGTCGTGGACGGCAAGAACGTCGACAGCATCACCTTCACCGAGGAGCAGAGCTCCTACCTGGCCGGTGTCGCCGCCGCGCTGAAGACCAAGAAGAACCACATCGGCTTCATCGGCGGTGTCGACAACCCGCTGATCAAGAAGTTCCAGGCCGGTTACGTGCAGGGCGTGCACGACACCAACCCCAAGGTGAAGGTCGACGTCCAGTACCTGAGCCACGGCCAGGACACCTCCGGCTTCTCCAGCCCGGACAAGGGCCAGCAGGCCGCGCAGGGCATGCTCGACAACGGCGCGGACGTCATCTACACGGCGGCCGGCTCCTCCGGCACCGGCGCCATCGAGGCCGTGAACGGCGTCAAGGGCGCCTGGGCGATCGGCGTGGACTCCGACCAGTACAACATCCCGGGCATGGAGAAGTACAAGAGCTCCATCCTGACCTCCGCGGTCAAGAACGTCGACGTCGGTGTCTTCGACTTCATCCAGTCCGTCAAGAACGGCAAGCCGCTCGCCGGCAACAACGTGTACTCCCTCGCCAAGGGCGGTGTCTCCCTGGCCACCAGCGGTGGCTACCTGAAGGACATCCAGCCCAAGCTGGACGCCGCGAAGCAGAAGATCGTCGACGGCAAGATCAAGGTCAAGACCACCCCTTGATCCCACCTGAGTGCCAGGCATCCGTCCTGAGCAGCAGGTAAGGGTCCGGCCCCGACCGGACCCCGGCTCGGCGCGGGGAGCCGTTCGCGCTCCCTTCGCCGGGCCATAACAATGTGTCAACTCTACGCGTGTAGCTAAGAGTTGCCGCGCTAGCGTCGCCGACGCCTGCCCTCCCTCCCCTTACGCAGCCCCTTTCCCCGAGGAGAGTGCGCCATCAACGCGTCCAGCCCTCCCGCTGCCGTCGAACTGCGCGGCATCACCAAGCGTTTCCCCGGCGTCGTCGCCAACCGCGACATCGACATCACCGTCGCCAAGGGCACCGTCCATGCCCTGTGCGGTGAGAACGGCGCCGGCAAGTCCACCCTGATGAAGATCCTCTACGGCATGCAGCAGCCGGACGAGGGCACCATCACCATCGACGGCGAGCGGGCCGTCCTGAACAACCCCGGCGACGCCATCGCCCTCGGCATCGGCATGGTGCACCAGCACTTCATGCTCGCCGACAACCTCACCGTCCTGGAGAACGTCGTCCTCGGCGCGGAGAAGCTCCACGGCATCGGCGGCAAGGCCCGCGCGAAGATCAAGGAGATCTCCGACGCGTACGGCCTGAACGTACGCCCCGACGTCCTCGTGGAGGAGCTGGGCGTCGCCGACCGCCAGCGCGTGGAGATCCTCAAGGTCCTCTACCGCGGCGCCCGCACCCTCATCCTCGACGAGCCCACCGCCGTCCTCGTACCGCAGGAGGTCGACGCGCTCTTCGACAACCTGCGCGAGCTGAAGGCCGAGGGCCTCACGGTCATCTTCATCTCCCACAAGCTGGGCGAGGTGCTGTCCGTCGCCGACGAGATCACCGTCATCCGGCGCGGTACGACGGTCGGCACCGCCGAGCCGGCCTCCACCACCCCCCGCCAGCTCGCGGAGATGATGGTCGGCAGCGAGCTGCCCACCCCGGAGACCGAGGAGTCCACGGTCACCGACGTCCCGATGCTCACCATCGAGGGCCTGCACCTGGGCCAGACCGACCTCGACGGCATCGAGCGCGTCATCCTCGACAAGGTCTCGCTGACCATCCACAAGGGCGAGGTCCTCGGCATCGCCGGTGTGGAGGGCAACGGCCAGTCCGAGCTGGTCGAGGCCATCATGGGCATGCGCCACCCGGACGCCGGGACCATCACCCTCGACGGCGCCGACATCTCACAGCGCGCCACCCGGCAGCGCCGCGAGGCCGGCATCGGCTACATCCCCGAGGACCGGCACCGCCACGGCCTGCTGCTGGAAGCCCCGCTGTGGGAGAACCGCATCCTCGGCCACGTCACCGAGAAGCCCAACTCCCGCGGCTTCCTGCTCGACAACAAGGCCGCCCGCGCCGACACCGAGCGGATCGTGGCCTCGTACGACGTCCGCACCCCCGGCATCGACGTCACCGCGGCCTCGCTGTCCGGCGGCAACCAGCAGAAGCTGATCGTCGGCCGCGAGATGAGCCACGCCCCCAAGCTCCTCATCGCCGCCCACCCCACGCGCGGTGTGGACGTCGGCGCGCAGGCGGCCATCTGGGACCACATCCGCGAGGCCCGCCGCGAGGGCCTGGCCGTGCTGCTGATCTCCGCCGACCTGGACGAGCTGATCGGCCTGTCCGACACCCTGCGGGTGATGTACCGCGGCCGCCTGGTCGCCGACGCCGACCCCGCCACCATCACCCCCGAGGAGCTGGGCTCCGCCATGACGGGTGCGGCCACCGGCCACCTGGAGCACGCAGAGGACGACGCCCGATGAAGAAGCTGACCTCACGGATCGACAAGGAGCGGCTGCTCCTCGGCATCGCGGCCCCGCTGCTCGCGATCGTCGCCGCGCTCGTCATCACCGCCCTGGTGATCCTCGCGACCGGCAAGAACCCCGGCCCCGCCTTCAGCGACATGATGACCTACGGCTTCGCCAGCGACAGCCAGGTCTACATCCTCAACAAGGCGACCACGTACTACCTCGCGGGCGTCTCGGTGGCCATCGGCTTCCGGATGAACCTGTTCAACATCGGTGTCGACGGCCAGTACCGGCTCGCCGCGTTCTTCGCCGCCGTCCTCGGCGGGGCGCTGACCCTGCCGGGCTGGCTCTCCATGCTGCTGATCCTGATCTGCGCCATGGCGACCGGCGCCGTGTGGGCGGCCATCGCCGGTGTCCTCAAGGTGACCCGGGGCGTCAGCGAGGTCATCTCGACGATCATGCTGAACTCGATCGCCACCGCGATCATCGGCTACCTGCTCCAGCCCGGCAAGCTCGCCCATCTCTACCAGGGCGGCACCGTCGTCGCGACCAAGCCGCTCCCGTCGGCCTCGCACTTCTTCCTGATCAACGCCGGTCCGGCCGGTGAGCTGGACGGCTTCATCGTGATCGCCGCGATCGTCGGCATCGCCTACTGGTTCGTCCTCGGCCGCACCCGCTTCGGCTACGACCTGCGCACCGTCGGCCAGTCCGAGAGCGCGGCCACCGCGAGCGGTGTGTCGGTGAAGAAGATGGTCGTCACCAGCATGATCATCTCGGGTGCGGCGGCCGGTCTGATCGGCATGCCGACCCTGCTCAACGAGAGCTACCAGTTCAGCAGCGACTTCCCGACCGGCATCGCCTTCACCGGCATCGCCATCGCGCTGCTCGGCCGCAACAACCCGATCGGCATCGCGCTCGGCGCCCTGCTGTGGGGCTTCCTGGAGCGCACCACCAACCACCTGGAGTTCCAGGGCTACGACAAGGAGATCCTCGGCGTGATCCAGGGCGTCATCGTCCTGTGCGTCGTGATCGCCTACGAGGTCGTACGCCGCTACGGCCTCAAGCGCCAGCAGCAGAAGGTCGGCGCCGAACTCGCCGCCCAGGCCGCCGCCCCGACGAAGAAGCTGGAGGTGGCGTGATGACTGCCACGATGACCGACACGCCGCCGCCGGCGGCGCCCAAGGCCGCGGGTGCCGCGGCGCCCAGGAGTTCGAGCCGCTCCCTCGGCCAGATCCTGCTCCTGGTCGCGGGCGGCCTGCTGCTCCTGGCCGCGGTCCGGGTGATCACCGGCTCGCAGGACCTGGACTCCGCGGGCCAGGTCAGCGCCGCCCTCGGGCTCGCCGTACCGATCGGCCTGGCCGGTCTGGCCGGTCTGTGGTCGGAGCGGGCCGGCGTGGTCAACATCGGCCTCGAAGGCATGATGATCCTCGGCACCTTCGGCGCCGGCTGGGCCGGCTGGCAGTCCAGCCCCTGGCTCGGCCTGCTGTGCGGCATCGGCTTCGGTGTCCTCGGCGGTCTGGTGCACGCGGTCGCCACCATCACCTTCGGCGTCGACCACATCGTCTCCGGTGTCGCGCTCAACCTGCTCGCGCTCGGTGCCACCCAGTACCTCGCCAAGCTGAGCTTCACCGGCGGTGCCGCGTCCAACGCGGGCGGCAACCCCAAGCAGTCCCCGCCCGTGGACGCCCTGCCGGACATCACGATCCCCGGTCTGTCCGACGGCCTCCAGTCGATCGAGAAGCACCACTGGTTCCTGGTCTCCGACCTCGCCGGCGTCATCGGCGGCCTGGTCACCCACCTGTCCGTGGTGACCATCCTGGCCGCGGTGCTGTTCGTGGGCAGCTGGTGGCTGCTGTGGCGCACCCCCTTCGGGCTGCGGCTGCGCTCCTGCGGTGAGAACCCGATCGCGGCGGAGTCGCTCGGCGTCAACGTCTACAACTACAAGTACGCGGCCGTGGCCGTCTCCGGCGGTCTCGCCGGCCTCGGTGGCGCCTTCCTCGCGCTGGTCACCTCGCACACCTATCTGGAGGGCCAGACCGGCGGCCGCGGCTACATCGGTCTCGCCGCGATGATCTTCGGCAACTGGCGGCCGGGCGGCCTCGCCATGGGCGCGGGCCTGTTCGGTTACTCCGACGCCCTCCAGCTGCGCAACGGCGGTACGACCGTGCACGCGCTGCTGCTCCTGCTGGTCGTCCTGCTCGTCGCCCTGGCAGCCTGGAAGGTGTACCGCAAGGCCGCGTGGCACGGCGCGATCAGCCTGATCGTGGCGGCGGCCGTCCTGGTCTGGTACCTGTTCACCGACGAGGTGCCGAGCGACTTCGTGGGCGCCACGCCGTACGTCGTCACGCTGCTGGTGCTGTCGCTGTCCGCGCAGCGCCTGCGGATGCCGAAGGCGGACGGCATGCGGTACCGGAAGGGCCAGGGCAAGTGACGGAGAACGCGGCCGGATTCGACTGGGAGGCGCTGCGCGCCGAGGCCCGGGAGGCGATGGCCCACGCCTACGCCCCCTACTCCGGCTACCCGGTCGGCGTGGCGGCGCTGGTCGACGACGGCCGCACCGTCACCGGCTGCAATGTCGAGAACGCCTCGTACGGCCTCGGCCTGTGCGCCGAGTGCGGCCTGGTGTCGCAGCTCCAGCGCACGGGTGGCGGCCGTCTGACGCACTTCACCTGTGTGGACGGCGCGGGCTCGCTGCTCGTGCCGTGCGGGCGCTGCCGTCAGCTGCTCTACGAGTTCGGCGGTCCGGACCTGCTCCTGGACACCCCCGCGGGCGTCCTGCCGCTGTCCGAGATGCTGCCCCAGGCCTTCGGCCCGGACCATCTCACCAAGTAATTCCGTACGGCCCTCCTGGCGCATCCGCACAGGGGGGCCGTACCCCTTGCACCTCCCGGAAGGAAGCCATCAGCCATGGCCATGGACGCCATCTCCGTGATCCGCACCAAGCGGGACCGCGGCGAGCTGACCGACGCGCAGATCGACTGGGTCATCGACGCGTACACGCGCGGCGAGGTCGCCGACGAGCAGATGTCCGCGCTCGCCATGGCGATCCTGCTCAACGGCATGAACCGGCGGGAGATCGCCCGCTGGACGGCGGCCATGATCGCCTCCGGCGAGCGCATGGACTTCTCCACGCTGGCCCGCCCGACCGCCGACAAGCACTCCACCGGCGGCGTCGGCGACAAGATCACTCTGCCGCTGGCCCCGCTGGTCGCGGCCTGCGGCGCGGCCGTGCCGCAGCTGTCCGGCCGGGGTCTCGGCCACACCGGCGGCACCCTGGACAAGCTGGAGTCCATCCCCGGCTGGCGCGCGCTGCTCTCCAACGAGGAGATGCTGAGCGTGCTCGACGGCGTCGGCGCGGTGATCTGCGCGGCGGGCGACGGCCTCGCCCCCGCGGACAAGAAGCTGTACGCCCTGCGTGACGTCACCGCGACGGTCGAGGCGATCCCGCTGATCGCCTCCTCCATCATGTCCAAGAAGATCGCCGAGGGCACGGGCTCGCTGGTGCTGGACGTCAAGGTCGGCACCGGCGCGTTCATGAAGAACCTGGCGGACGCCCGCGAGCTGGCCTCCACCATGGTGGGCCTGGGCACCGACCACGGTGTCCGCACGGTCGCCCTTCTCACCGACATGTCCACCCCGCTCGGCCTCACCGCGGGCAACGCGCTGGAGGTCCGCGAGTCGGTGGAGGTCCTCGCGGGCGGCGGCCCCGCGGACGTCGTCGAGCTGACCCTCGCCCTGGCGCGGGAGATGCTGGACGCGGCGGGCCTGAAGGACGCCGACCCGGCGAAGGCGCTGGCCGACGGCTCGGCGATGGACGCCTGGCGCCGGATGATCGCGGCCCAGGGCGGCGACCCGGACGCCGCGCTGCCCACCTCCCGCGAGCAGCACGTGATCACCGCTCCGTCCTCGGGCGTCCTGACCCGTCTGGACGCCTACGACATCGGCATCGGCGCCTGGCGCCTCGGCGCGGGCCGCGCCCGCAAGGAGGACCCGGTGCAGGCCGCCGCCGGCATCGAACTCCACGCCAAGCCGGGCGACACCGTCACCGCGGGCCAGCCCCTGCTGACCCTCCACACGGACACCCCCGAGCGCTTCGACTACGCCCTGGAGGCCGTGTCGGACTCCTACGACATCGCCGCCCCGGGCACCGAGTTCTCGGCGACGCCGGTGGTGCTGGAACGTATCGCCTGACCTGCGGTTCCCTCGTCTGGGTGAACGGGACCGGCGAAACTCCGCCGGTCCCGTTCGGCGTGTGTGATGGGCCCATGGACGAGTTCGAGGGCGACTACACGCTGACGGCGAGCGCGTGGGACGAACTGCTCTGGGTCTGGAAGCGGACCGACGCTCCCAAGGGCTGCAAAGTGGAGATCCTCCAGGGACTCGTCACCGTGGCCCCCTACTCCGCGGTCGCCCATCCACTCGTGCAGGCGCCGCTACAGAGGCGCCTGCACGAGGTGATCCCGGCGTCCTGGGGCATCTACCAGCGGCTGGCCCTGGCGTGTCCCGCCCGCTCGGAGCTGTATGTGCCGGATCTCGCGGTGGTGCCGGAGCGGGGCATGAAAGGCGAGGACGAGTACTACGTTCCCGCCGGCGCGGCCGAACTGGTCGTGGAGGTCACCTCCGCCGCCACCGCTCACCACGACCGGAGCACCAAGGCGGCGGGCTATGCCGCGGCCGGTGTTCCGTTGTATCTCCTCGTCGACCAGCTGGCGCCCGACGGACCGGCGGTCACGCTGTACGGCACTCCGCTCGGCGGCGCCTACCGTGTCCTCGCCTCGGTGGGGTTCGGGTCGCCCCTGGAGCTGCCCCCTCCCTTTCGGCTCGCCGTGTCCGTCGGGCGCCAGCTGGT